>DDKQ01000052.1 GCA_002339355.1 Candidatus Subteraquimicrobium carltonvillense
ACAAAGAGCCCAAAGTGTCTGCACCGATTCTATAATCATCAAATACACCTCCATTTTTTCTTTTATTCGACGGAAATCCCTAAGATCCCTTTTAGAGCTCCCGAGTACCAAAAAATTTTTGAAAAAAATTTTTAAAAAAAATTGAAGGAATTTTCGTATTGGAATAGAATAGTTGCTCTATGGAGAAAAATGGTTTAAAATGGAGTAAATTGGATGAGGAGATTTTAGTGGCGTGTTCTCAGGTGAATTTCATCATACATTGGACAGTACGGGACGATTGATACTACCAGCGGAGTTTAGAGATGCTCTGGCGGATGGCTTGTCTATTGCTAAGGGAATGGAAAAATGCTTGTTCATCTTCTCTCGCAAGGAGTGGCTACAGTTGGCGGATAAAATAAGGCGTTTGTCATTAACTAAGAAAGATGAGCGTCAATTTTCTCGCTTCTTCTTTTCAGGGGCGAAAGAAGGGATTTTAGATAAACAAGGTAGAGTTTTGATCCCCGATCATTTGAGGAAATACGCAGGCTTAAATAGAGATGTGGCCATAATAGGTGTTTCAGATCGATTGGAGATTTGGGACAGGGAGAAGTGGGAAACTTACCAAAAGCAAGCTGAGAAATCTTATGATGAGGTTGCCGAGCATCTGCCCGAATTGAGTATATAGAATGATCCTTCAAAAGTGCAGACCTGCCTGCCCGGCAGGGGGTGATTTTTAATCAAACTTTTTTCAAAAAAGTTTGAGCATAAACCGGTTTTGCTGGCTGAAGTCCTAAAGCAACTTAATTGCAGGGATGGGAGCATCGTTGTAGATTGCACCTTAGGCGGGGCAGGACACGCAAAGGCGGTTGCAGATTTAATCGCACCAGGAGGTCTCTTAATAGGGATTGATGTAGATGAAACAGCAATTGAAGCAGCAAGAGAAAATGCACGCTTCAGCCAGCAAACCAAATTAATTAAGGACAATTTCAAAAATCTCGATAAAATTCTTCACAATTTAGGTATTCATGCGATAGATGGCATTCTCTTTGATTTCGGTCTTTCCTCAACTCAATTGGATGCACCCGAAAGGGGTTTCAGTTATAGATTTGAGGCTCCCTTGGATATGCGAATGGATATTTCACAGAAATTAACCGCTGCCGATGTGGTTAATACATATTCGGAGGCAGAATTAGCATCCGTTATCAAAAGATATGGGGAGGAGAGGTGGGCATCTAGAATTGCTCACTTCATAGTAGAAGCCAGGGAAAGGGAACCGATCAAAACAACCACTCAACTTGTGGATATCATAAAAGACGCAATTCCCGCTTCGGCTCGTCGTAGAGGGGGACATCCGGCTAGAAGAACTTTCCAGGCTCTGAGGATAGAGGTTAACAAAGAGCTTGAGGGTTTGGATAGAGCCATAAGGGATGCAGTTAAGTGGCTTAAACCTGGAGGTCGGATAGTAAGCATATCTTACCACTCCTTGGAGGACAGGATCGTTAAGGATACTTTCAAGGAGTTGGCGAGGGGTTGTATATGTCCACCTTCGATACCAATTTGCCAATGTGGCAGAAAATCTTCGATCAAGATTTTAACGAGGAGACCCATAAGGCCAAGTCCTGAAGAGATTGAAGCAAATCCGCGGGCGGATAGCGCAAGATTACGCGCAGCGGAAAAGATATAAGGTGGGAACCAATGCAAGCAGCAAGGAAAATAGCAAAAACTCCAAGTCAACCCTTACGCTCATTTAAAGTCATCGAGAATCGAAGGTATGGAAAGTTCTCTTCCCCCTTTGTAAACTTTTTACTCTTCAGTTTCATCCTCGCCCTATTCGTAATGCTTAATCTCTCTCAACGTGCTCTCATTGCCCAATATGCTCTTCAGATGGAAAAGCTTAAAACAACTCTTCATGTGGAGCAAATCAAAAATGAGAAACTCCTTTTGCAGGCGATGGAATTAAAATCCCCCGAGAGAATAAGAAAGATTGCCTGCGAGGAACTGGGCATGATAAGTCCGACAGAGGTTAGTTACATCACTCTCCCTCCGGAGATGAATCTCCAGGGAGGGAGAGAACCATTTGCACGAGGTTCACCTCCTTCTAAAGAATCGGCTATCCTTGGGAGACTGTGCAAGCTCGCTGGACGTCTCGAGAAATTCCTGAGAAGCCCAGAAGCCGAAGCAAAGAATTAATAATAGTTTGAGAGGAATCTCATGGGAAACGTCCAGTCGCGCAAGAAGGAGGAGCGAAGAATACTTCTCCTCCTTGGTATCGTCATTATTGGTCTATTGGGGGTTGCCACCCGCCTTATCTTTATTCAGGGAGTTGAAGCCAAGAAATATGATACTTTAGCTCTCAAGCAGCGTCTAAGACGTATTGAGTTAGCTCCTCACCGTGGCACGATTTATGATAGAGATGGCCAGGAATTGGCGGTAAGTGTTCAGAGGGAAACGATTTATGCTACCCCCTACCTCATAAAAAATCCCCTTCATGTTGCATCAAAACTTTCCCCCATTCTAGGTGTGAGTGAAGAGATTCTTTACAAAAAGCTAACCAGGGAATGTGGCTTTGTTTACCTCGCTCGCAAAGTAAATCAGGAGAAAGCTGAGGCCGTAAAGGCGTTGGAGATTGAGGGGATAGGATTTTTAAAGGAGAATAAAAGGTACTATCCATGTAATTCCGTTGCCGCTCAGGTCGTAGGATTTGTTGGTGTTGACAATAAGGGTCTCACCGGACTTGAACTCTATTACGATGATCTTTTGCGAGGTAGACCAGGTGAGCTTATTGTCGAGAAAGATCCCTGGGGAAGGGCTATACCCGGGGGGATTTTACAGTTATTGCCCCCCACAGACGGAAATAGCATAACGCTTACACTAGATAGGGATATTCAGTTTAAAACTGAGGAGACTCTTAAGAAGGGTGTTGAAAAATTCCATGCTAAGAGCGGTCTTGCCATCGTCACGAATCCCAAAACTGGGGAAATTTACGCCATGGCTAATTATCCATCCTTTGATTTGAATAATTTCTCAAAGACGAGCTCCGAGGTTATACGGAATCGAGCGGTCACCGACATTTATGAACCCGGTTCCACGGTAAAAGCGATCATCGCCTCCGCCGCTTTGGAGGAAAGATTATTTACACCGAAAAACATTTTTTACCTCCCCAGTACCATTAAAGTTTCAAATAAGGTGATTAAGGAAGCTCATCCAAGACCCCCAAGAAATTTCACCTTCACTCAGATTATCACCGAGTCCAGCAATGTTGGGATAGTAACCATTGGCTTAAAATTGGGCAGGGAAAAAATCTATGAGTATCTTAGCGCCTTTGGTTTAACGGAGAAGTCCAGAATCGATTTTCCCGGTGAATCCAAGGGATATGTTCCACCGCCGGATAAATGGTATGGAACAACCATCGCAAATATTCCCTTTGGTCAAGGTTTATCCGCAACCCCCTTACAGATGATCCAGGCCATTTCCATCATTGCAAATGATGGATTGAAGGTTCGTCCTCATTTGCTTTCTTCCATAATCAGTTCTCAGGGGAAAGTGATAAAAACCTTTTCCAGAGATTCGGGTGAAAAGGTTCTATCTTCTAAAACCACCCGTCAAATGCGGGGTATTTTAGAACAAGCGGTGAACATGGGAACTGGTAAGACTGCCAGGATACCCGGTTATCGAGTAGCTGGAAAGACGGGAACCGCTCAGAAAGTTAAAAAATACAATCGTGGATATGAATCTGGGAAGTACATCGCCTCCTTCGTTGGATTCGTACCAGCCCAGGATCCCCAGCTCATTATTCTCGTAGTTATCGATGAACCTCAGGATGCTATTTGGGGCAGTGTGGCAGCCGCCCCCATCTTTAAAGAAATAGCCGAGTTCAGTCTACGTCACCTTAGGATTGCCCCCTAATATTAAGGTCTTATAGGCTATACATAAATGCCCGAGGCAGCTCTTTTGCCTTCTAAACTGAACTTTTGCCTTTTCTCAAACAGAATCGCGAAAATTAAAGATTTTTAAATGTATTTGAGACCTAGAGCTGACGAATGATATTATATTATAGCCGTAGACATCGTATAAGGAGAATTCAAGTGAAATTAGTGGAGTTAATCTCTTGTGTAGATAATATTTTAAGAATCGAAGGGAACCGCGAGGTGGATATAAGAGGTCTCTCCCATCATTCTAAAAGGGTTAAACCTGGAGATCTTTTTGTGTGCATTAAAGGATTGAAGACCGATGGACATCTCTATATAGAAGAAGCCATCACTAATGGCGCTGTGGCTATTGTGATGGAGAATTGGACGGAAATTGCTTCCCCCGTCACTCGAATTTTGGTTCCCAATTCTAGAAAAGCCCTGGCTCATCTTTCTCACATTTTCTATGGACGTCCCAGTTCTAGACTTACCTTAGTGGGGATTACGGGTACCAATGGCAAGACTACCACCGCTCATCTCGTGGAAAGCATTCTCACCGAGGCGGGATATAAGGTGGGATTATTGGGAACTATCCAATATAAAATTGGGGAAAGGATTTTTCCCGTGGAAAGAACGACTCCAGAGTCCTGTGATCTCCAGAAAATATTGGGGGAAATGGTTCGGGAACATGTAGATGTAGGGGTTATGGAAGTCACCTCTCATGCCATCGACTTACATCGCACCGATCATTGTCAGTTCGATGTTTTGGTTTTTACGAATTTGAGCCAGGATCACCTCGATTATCACCAAAATATGGAGGAATATTTCAGGGTAAAGAGCGAATTATTCAGAAGCAACGATGCTAGTTGCCATATTGTTAACATAGATGATCCTTATGGACGAAGGATCGCTGAGATTTCTCATTCGGGGGAAAGTTACTTATATGGTCTGGGTCCCTTGGCAAATATTAAAGCTTCGCGAGTTAGATTGAGCGATAAAGGGACGAGATTCAAAGTCTTAAGCTCAGGTATAGATTGTGATTTTTTAATGGGTCTTCTAGGCTTGTTCAATGTTTACAATGCACTAGCAGCGATTTCAACAAGTCTAAGCCTCAGGCTCCCCCTTAGAGTTATAAGAACAGGTATCGAAAAGGTGAAGGGTATTCCCGGAAGATTTGAGATCATCGATTGTGGTCAAAATTTCACCATGGTGGTGGATTATGCCCACACGCCGGATAGTTTAGATAAGGTAATCAGTACAGCCCGAGAGATAACGAAGGGAAAGGTGATCACAGTATTCGGGTGCGGAGGAGACAGAGATAGACTTAAAAGACCCCTAATGGGTGCAGTGTCGGGTCGCTTGAGCGACTATACCATAATAACCTCCGATAACCCCCGAAGCGAGGATCCAGGGGAGATCATCGACCAGATTGAGAAGGGAATAAAGCGGGAAACTTCCGCTGAATATTGCAAAATTATGGATAGAAGGGAAGCCATTTATAGGGCTATTTCCCTAGCAAATGAGGGGGATACTGTTATAATCGCCGGGAAGGGGCATGAAGTCGGCCAAATATTCGCTGATAAAACGATTCCCTTTGACGATCGCTTGGTGGCTCATGAAATTTTAAGGAAGTTGAGAAGGTGTTCCCACTAACTGTATCTCAGATTCTATTGGCCACAAACGGAGAACTTTTGAATGGCTTACCTCAGCGGGTTATAAACGATATTAGCATCGATACTCGCACCTTGAAGCCGGGTGATTTATTCATTCCCATCAAAGGCGATCATTACGATGGCCATCAGTTTCTTAAGTGCGCTTTGGAGAAAGGAGCTTGTGGTTTCCTCACCCAGAGGTGGGATAAGGCGTTAAAGAATATCTTTGGCGAGTTAAAGGAGGAAACAATTGTAATAAGGGTTGAGGATGGTCTAAAAGCTCTTCAGGATTTAGCGCAGTATTTGCGAGGACAGCTAAGAGTCGAAGTCGTTGGGATCACGGGCAGTACGGGAAAGACTTGCACAAAGGATATGCTCGCCAACGTGTTATCTCAAAGGATGAAGGTGATTTGGTCCGAAAGAAACTACAATAATGAAATCGGTGTCCCCCTTACCATTCTTAAAGCTGAGCAGGGTACTCAGATACTGGTCGTGGAAATGGCCATGCGAGGGTTGGGCCAAATTCGTGAGCTTGCGGAGATTGCTCATCCCACAATAGGATTGGTAACGAATGTTGGGAAAACCCACTTTGAATTCTTGGGTTCTGAGGAGTTAATTGCCCAGGCAAAAAGCGAATTGGTTGAAGCTATACCCGAAGATGGCATCGTCTTTTTGAATCAAGATGACTTCTGGACAGAGAGGTTAAAATCCTTAAGCCGGGCACAGGTGTTAACCTTCGGACTTTCAGAACTTTCAAATTTTCGTGCCTGCGATATTAATGTGGATTCCATGGGTAAGCCTTCCTTTAAAATCCTTTCGAACAGGGGAGATATTTGGGTGAATTTGCCCATTCTAGGAAGACATAATGTTTACAATGCTCTGGCTACCTTTGTCATAGCTTCCTATTTGGATCTACCCCTGGAGGATATCAAAAACGGTTTGGAGACATGCACTTTATCCGGGATGCGAATGCAATTATTGACCACGCCCAAGGGAATCACCATTTTAAATGATGCTTACAATGCCAATCCTACCTCCATGAGAGCAGCCTTAATAGCTCTCGGGGATATAAAATCGCAGTCGCGAAAAATAGCCGTTTTGGGGGATATGTTGGAACTGGGAGAAATCACAGACGTTTCCCATTTCGAACTAGGTAAATTTGTAAAAGAGGTAGGCGTAAATACCCTCATCACGGTTGGGAAGAGGAGTAAACGAATAGCCGAGGGAGCCTTACAAAGTGGCATGGATTCGAAGGAAGTTATCTCTTGTGATACTTCCACTGAAGCAGCGCGGATTTTAAATCGGATGCTAGAACAAGGGGATATAGTCTTGATAAAGGCCTCTCGGGCAATGAAGTTAGAGGAGGTAGCCGAGTCTTTGCTGTAGAACTTTTATATGTACATTCACAATTTCAAGTGTGGGTCATAGTTCCTGGTTGTGAATAAAACAAAGGGCCTTGAGCTTGGGGTTCGCTTTAGACTGCTCTTGTTGCAGTGCTAAATTGACATCCGCACGGATCAAAGGCCGCAGGCTCCCCGACAAGTCGGGGAACAGCGGCGGCACCCGTACGGGTCGCCCTGAGAGAGCCGCAGCCCCGACCTCTCGGGGCAGCAGCTAGCGCCTGTAAGGATGGCTCTTAGAGATCACTCTATTTATGTTTAGGGCACAAGAGATTAGATTTACGACACACCATAATTTCAAGTTTCAATAGTTTGGGATAAGGAAAATTAGATGGTAATCTCAAGGATATACTATTATCCAACTTATCAACTTTTTCTAACTGCTGGTCTTTCCCTTTTGGGAGTTGTTATTCTTATACCTTTATGGATAAAGATTTTAAAATCGAGAAATATTGGACAAATTGTGCGGACCGATGGACCTCAGGAACATTTACAAAAACAGGGTACTCCTACCATGGGAGGTCTTCTAATCCTCGTGGTTGTAACCTTCACCTTCCTTCTCATGTCCCGAGTTAGAGGGTTTACGTACTCAAGCATTTTAGCGCTGCTGACCGCTTTATCCTGTGGATTGTTGGGTTTTTTTGATGATTATTGCAAAGTTATAAAGGCGAGGTCTTTAGGACTTAAGGCCAGAACCAAGCTTTCTTGGCAACTCATTATTTCACTTGCCTTTGGTTGGATAGCCGTAAAATATCTTCACCTTTCGACATCCGTCGCCCTTCCCCTTACCGGAATCACTCTTGATCTCGGCTGGTTTTATTATATATTTCTTTTTCTCATCATCTCTGCCACCACGAATAGCGTCAATCTAACGGATGGCCTTGATGGTCTAGCTGCAGGCACGGTAACTTTAGTTATGATGGCCTATGCTGGTATAGCCTTTCGACAGGATTGCCTCGATTTAGCGATTTTTTGCGCAGCTATAGGTGGAGCTTGCATTGGTTTTCTATGGTATAATTCGTATCCCGCTGATATTTTTATGGGTGATACCGGCGCATTGGGTTTGGGAGGAGCCATTGCAGCTTTAGCCGTTTTGACAAAAACGGAGCTTTTCCTCCTCCTTATAGGAGGTATATACGTCATAGAGACTCTATCGGTCATCATTCAGGTCGTTTGCTACAAGCGATTCAAAAAGCGGGTATTTAAGATGACCCCCATCCACCACCACTTTGAAATCCTTGGTTGGTCGGAGACAAAGGTGATGATAAGATTCTGGATTGTATCTGGAGCCTTAGCTGGGTTGGGATTCGCTCTGTACTTCATAGCTACCATGAAAGGTGGTTAAAATATGGATTTTTCTGGGAAGAAAGTACTCGTAGTGGGAATGGCTCGCAGTGGAATGGCCGCTGCAGAGAGGCTGAATGATTTGGGCGCATCGGTATCCATAGTGGATTGTGCCAGGAATACTATCCTTGAACAGAGGGCTTTGCAATTGGAGGAAAGGGGCATCAGCACTAGGTTGGGGAATCATAGTTTTGGTGATCTCAACGGCAAAGAGTTGGTGGTTGTCAGCCCGGGCGTTCCCCATAAAATACCATTCCTGGCGGAGGCGAGGCGACGCGGCATCCCCGTGTGGAGCGAGATCGAACTCGCCTACTCTCTCATTAACTTGAGAGAGCTCAATGTTTCCATAATTGGAGTCACGGGAACCAATGGGAAGACAACAACCACTTTATTATTGGGGGAGATTTTTAAAAGGGACAAGCGCCCGGCCATCGTTGCTGGGAACATCGGGCATCCTTTGGTAAAATGCGTTGAAGAACTCGAAGACGGGACCACCTTAATCGTAGAACTTTCGAGTTTTCAACTTAAGAATATAGTTCATTTTAAATCCCATATCGGTGTACTTCTCAACATCACACAGGACCACTTGGATTGGCACCTGAATTTCGAGGATTATATCCAGGCAAAAAGTCGGATATTTTTAAACCAGGATGAAGGAGATTACACCGTAGTAAATTATGATGATCCTCTAGCCCGAGGACTTCTCCCCGCGGTGAAGACTACCCTGATACCCTTCAGTAAATTTAGGACATTCGGGAAGGGGGTCTATATAAGAGGCGATAAAATTGTGGCCAATCTGAGAGGCAATGAAACCGTAATTTGCAAGATCGATAAGTTAAGGATAAAAGGCGAGCATAATCTGGATAACGCTCTTGCGGCTACTGCAGCTGCTCTTTTATCATGGGTTTCCCCGGAAGCCATAAATCAAGCCCTTTGCGATTTCTCAGGAGTTGAACACAGGTTGGAATATGTTCTCACCATCGATGGCATAGATTATTATAACGATTCCAAAGCCACCAATCCGGGGGCGACGATCAAGGCTTTAACGGCTTTTAATCGCCCCGTAATTTTGCTTTTGGGGGGAAGGAATAAGGGAAATAGCTTTGAAGATATGGCTCGAGAGATTAAGAAGAGAGTAAAAGCCGTGGTTTTATTCGGGGAGGCTACCTCAGAAATTAAAGCCATTTTGGGTGAGGGATCAAAGGTTCATTGCGCCTCCTCCGTTTCAGAAGCTGTTTTTATGGCAAAGGAACTGGCGGAGTTGGGAGATGTGGTACTTTTCTCTCCAGCTTGTGCCAGTTTCGATATGTTCTCTAATTTTGAGGAGAGGGGGGGAGTCTTCAAGGAGACTGTATTGAGTTTTAGAAATCCAATATAGGCTAGACATAAATCTCCTACGGCAGAAGCTCTTTTTGCCAAACTGTTCTTAAGCAAAGGAGTGGTTTTAAATTCTAAGCACAAAGCACCAAATTCTAAACAATATTAAATGACCAAACATGTCCTGAGCAAAGTCGAAGGAATCCAAAGGTTCAAAACAAAATGAAATAGGGTTTAGGATTTCAAAAATTTTGGATTTTGAATTTGTTTAGGATTTAGGTGTAATGTTTACGCACATTGGTAACAGTTCTCTGACATAAAATATTGATTTCTTCTCTGGCGTGGAGTAAGAC
>DDKQ01000068.1 GCA_002339355.1 Candidatus Subteraquimicrobium carltonvillense
ACGAGGGCGTTGTCGCTAACGACGCTGGTTGAGACGCCACTCTCATTACCTGTGGCATCAACCGCAGCCACTTGATAATAGTACCTTTCTCCTGGAATACCAGTGGAATCTGTGTAGCTTTCAGTGGTTAAACCATCAGAAAGAAGCTTTGCTGCTCCCTTATTGACATCGGTGATGGTGGACAAAGCTCGGTACACCTTGTAATGGTCTTGTCCCCCTGGAGCTGCCCAAGTCAAATTGATATTAGGAGAAGCTCCAGCGGTAACGTTTAAGCCCGTTGGAGGATTGATGGCGAAAGCTGCTGGTGTAAATAGGAATAATGCTCCAAGAGCAAAAACAGCAACAACAAGAAGAACAAAAGTTTTTTTGGTATGCTTTAGTAAATTTGAATACATCAAATTTCTCTCCAAAAAATCCGTTTTGAATTATATCTCAACTTCCATTCATATTATCGTGGTTTCCCGCTCTTTTCTTTAATTAAAACCCTAAAGATAAAAGGAGGGCATAAAAAATGAGCCCCGCCTGCTGGGGGCTCAAATCCTAATAAAGTTCATCTTATTAGGTCTAGATGTGAATGAATTTTAAGGTTCTAATCGTTGCAAATCAGAAAGCTGATCGAAATCTTGATCATACGAGTATAAGGAAGTAGATTCCTTGGCACGGGCAAGTTGAGCTTATCTCCTTCAATCTTGAAGATAGCTCGATCTGATGGTTTGAGTCCAAACTTATCCCGAATTTCCTTGGGAATAGTTACCTGACCTTTAGAAGTTATCGTGGTTGGTAATATGGACTTATTCAATTTATTCAAGCCTGACCCCTCCTGTTAAAATTTCTTGCCGCCGTGGTAGTGACAGGAGCCACAATCAGTTCTTCCACCCGCGTGGAATTTGATCACGTGACAGAAGGAACACCAGCCATCGTAAGAGCCTTGAGTCCCGGTATCCCCATAATTGTTGTTTACGACCACGTATTCGGTTAATCCAGTTGCCGTGGTCATCTGAACACCATTGATGGTGAGCCTCTCCTTCAAGTGGTAGAGTCCCCTGGAACCATGGGGTTCGTGACAATCGGTGCAGTTCAAGGCGGCATAAGCCATACCACTGGTAAAAGGGGATTTAAGATTTGCTTTGCCCGCCCTACTCCCATGGCGGTCAGGACCCATCTTCACAGGTACAAAGTACGTATAGGCGACATCGGTGGGGGCAACGCTCCCATAGCTAACACCCACTGGCAAGGGATTATTCGTCCCCTCGTGACAAGCCAGACAGAACCTCACGAAATCGGGGAGGTTCTTCCCAAAGGTGGGATCGAGATCGGCGGGGGAGGATTGATAACTATAAGATACTCCTCCGTATGAATATGTATTAGTTTTGACATATTTATTGGTGAAATTTACGGTGCGAGTATCGGGATCGACTATCCTGCTAGCAGTCGAAAAATCATAGTCGTGATTATTAATATGGGGATTATGGCAGTTATCACACTCAATCTTAACCGGATAATTATAACCCGTACCATAGGCTTGATCCTGGATGCTTATATCATGCCTGGTGTTTATGAGAGCCCCAGAGGGCGCAGTGGTGGTGTACACCAGAGGCGGGTTATAAAGATCATAAATATTTATGGAAACATTGGTTCCATAGAAACCGCCCGTCCCTGCATTAGAATAAGTATAAGCTACTGCGTGGCAACCTTCGCTCGTCCCCGAACCTCCGTAGCATAAATATTCCTCACCCGAGTCGGTACCCAAGGAATCGTAACCAGAAACGGGAGGAGTGACATCGCCAATCGCCCACTTCAAAAGGAGATATCTAAAAGGTGTATCGGTAGCGGTTCCGTCATCTCTCCCATGGGGATTGTGGCAATTGATGCACTCGCCTGAGATGGCGCCACCCGTGAGCCAAGAACCAGTATCGTCGGGATTTGGCCATACCGCATAACTCGAGGAATAATGGGGCGTGAGTAAATACCCAAGCATCCCCCTGTAAGAATAGGTGGCAGGTAAAGTAATGGATAGACCATCATGGCAAGCATGACAGAGAGCATTTTTATCGGCGAGAGCATTTTTATCGGCGCGTCTTATATCGTTATAAGGGGAACCATGGGCATCGTGGCAATTCAGACAGAGACCAGTGGCATAGGTGGTACCGGGATATGTGGTTAAAGCAGCTGTCCCCCCAAGATAGTGCTTGGTCTTATTGTAGATGGTTTCTCCATACCAAGCATCGTCTGGGAGTATAAGATAGGAAATATACTCGTGACAGGCGTAACACACAGTGTTATTGTTTCCGGTCACTTGTTGTCCTCTGATGATGTCCTTGATTAACTTTGGTCTCAAATCCTTATTGCTGTGTGGGGAGTGACAATCATGACAGTGCTTCATGGTCACTTCATCAGGCTCGGTCTCAGGCTCGATGGAATGACGGGAATAATCGGGGGAAAAAAGTTGCTTGATATTGTAAGGACTGCCGGTTTCATCGTGGCAAACGAAGCAGACCTCCTTTTCGCTTTCTCGACGGAATACTAGAGTCGAGCCTGGGGCGAGATGAATGCGATGGCAATCCCGACAAAGGTTTGAAAAATCACTGTAATTATCGTGTGGGTTTTCCTTCCCGGAGACCGTGGCGTGGTCTTTGATGACACCTGTAGAAACCGGGCTTTCATTGCCTAAAGTATCAACCGCTGTGACCTGGTAGTAGTAGGTCTCCCCAGGAATTCCCGTAGCATCAGTATAGATTGTGGCTAATACTTTAGGAGCTATGAGATCCGCCGCCCCTTTATTATCATTGGTGATTGTAGAAAGGGCTCTGTAGACCTTGTAATAATCCACCGCCTCCCCTGGGAGAAGAAAGGGAGGATTCCAGGCAAGATTGACATTCCGACCTGGATCTGCTTCAGCAGTTACAACCAAACCTGTGGGGGGATTGATAGCAAAAGCGGGACCATTAAAAAGGAGAAATAGAATCAAGGTTGAAAGGGCAATCAAAAAACCCGCTTTTTTATTGAACGGAAAATGAATATGCAACTTTTCAGTCACATTGGATCACCTATTTAAAAATATATCTATCCTATTTGCCCCTCCTTTAGCTTGTGACTATTTTAACATATTCGATACTTTACTAGTACTTCCTCTTATTTTGGTTCAAAATGAACATCCTCAATGATATATATACCCAAATTATGTGGATAAAGAATCCAACTCCTCTAAAAGTTCGGATGAAATGGTGGTAAGCGTAATTACAGTGATTCAAATTATTGCCAAAAGAGATATTTTCGCAGGTGGGAGCATTGAAGGGGGACTGTCCCTCTAATAGCGCCAGACCATGACACAGTTTTCCCCTCGATCCGTAATATAAATTTTCCGGGCGGAACCGGAGATGGCAATTCCATTGGGAAAACCAAATTGATCTTCGCCCTCACTGAACTCGCCATAGGAGAAAAGATGCTTCCCTTTTGCATCGAAGACAAAAACCGCTCGCAAGAAGGTATCCACCACGTGGATTCTCCCCTGCCCATCGATGGCTATTCCTCTGGGGAGATTGAAGAGTACCTTAGATGCCCCAAGGAATTTAAGGAATTTTCCTCGGGAATTAAAGACCTGCACTCGTCTATTGTTTGAATCAGCTACCAGAATCCTGCCATCTTCCAAGGCAGCAATTCCATTTGGATATAGAAAGTCTCCCTTCCTACTCCCCATCTTTCCGAATTTAAGTAATAATTTGCCTCTCTTGTCAAATACCTTCACACTTTGATCTCCAATATCGGTCACATATAGTTTATTGTTGGCGTAGGCCATGGCGAGAGGCTTAATTAGAGTTCTCGCATTTTTTCCGCCTTTTGGAAAGTTGTACAGGAATCTCCCCTG
>DDKQ01000020.1:0-3866 GCA_002339355.1 Candidatus Subteraquimicrobium carltonvillense
GATCGGTATTTGGCCCTAAAGGAGGATTCCCGAATAAGTTATATCTTGATCATTGTAAACCATGGGAGGGAAGCCGGGGCTTCGATAGAGCATCCCCACTCTCAAGTTTTCGCCGTACCACTTTTACCAGCAACCATAAAGGAGGAGCTCGTGGGAGCATACAGCTTTTTTGAGCGTGAAAAAAGCTGCATTTTTTGTCACATGATAGAACACGAATTGCAGGAGGGCAAAAGAGTTATCTTGGAGAGCAAAAATTATATCGTCTTTGCTCCCTATGCCTCCCGAGTTCCCTTTGAGCTGTGGATAACGCCCAAAGCACATAAACCTTCCTTCGAGACCATACGCTTTAGTGAAATTGAGGATTTAGCCTCCATTTTAAGAACCATTTTAGCCAAACTTTACAAAGGATTATCTGATCCACCATATAATTATTTTATCCACACCTGCCCGCCAGAGCATAGAGAGATGGGAATTCCTGGCTACCCACCAGAGGACATGATTCCTCGGGTGTATCATTGGCATATCGAAATCCTCCCAAAGTTATCTATAGCCGCTGGATTTGAAATGGGCACGGGAATCATGATTAACATCGCCACTCCTGAAAATGTGGCTGAGTACTTGAGGGAAATGAGTGTTTAGGGAAGTTTCTTCAATGTTGGTTACCTTGGACAAAAAGATTGAAGAATTCATCGAGAGATATATCGACTCTTTTACCGAGTGGGATTTGCTGGTTTTCTTCGAGAAGCATCCCGAAGTGAAGGATATACCAGGAAATATAGCTGCTCATATAGGGAGAAGGGAGTGGGAGGTCGAGAAAAGTCTAAACGATTTGGTGGATAAGGGCATCCTCACCGTAGAACGCGATGTCCGTCCCCTATATGCTTATAATCCCAGCTTAGAGGCGAGAAATCTCATTAAAAGATTTGTTAAAGCCCTCAATGTGCGGGGAGAAAGATTGGCAATTCTAGCGATGCTCCTCAACAAGGGGATAAAAGAGTGATGAACTTGATGAGCTGGATGTTAGAGCTTAATATACTGGTTAGACGAATTTATTTTTCGGGAGGGTTTTTGGAATGCTCGGATTGATGCAGAATGAAGTTCCTCCACAACCAACCCAGAGGACATCCAAAGTTTTACTGATTGGCCTGACCTTTTTAATGGTTGCTTTGATAAGTGCCATCATTGGAGGAATCATAGCCTCCTTTGTTGTTCCCTATGTGTTTGGAGTAAATCCCCTCAAACTCCTCAGTGGAAAATATCTAAGGCCATCTTCGCCCAGCCTGAGGTACGAAACCCCCCTCCAGAAAATCAAAATATTCAGCACCTCCGACCCCGTAGTCGCCGTGGCTCAGAAGGTTCAACCCTCCGTGGTTAACATCAGAACCAAGATGATCATGTCCGACCTTTTCCACGAGGATGTGGTGGCAAGGGGCATTGGCTCAGGGGTCATCTTCAGAAAGGATGGATACATTTTGACCAACTATCATGTTATCGAAGATGCCAAGGAAATTTGGGTGACCATAGGTACCGAAGAGGATATCAAGGGCACCGTTTTGGGGGTGGATCCAGAAACCGATTTAGCAGTGGTCAAGGTGGATAGAAAAAACCTACCCGCCGCCGAGATTGGTTCCATCAAGGATGTAAAGGTTGGGGAGTTAGCGGTGGCCATCGGGAGTCCCTTTGGTTTTGAACACACCGTCACCGCGGGGGTCATCAGCGCTTTAAATAGGACGATATCCACAGCCGATCCCCACAAGGAGGTGGTAAAGACCTTCACCAATCTTATACAGACCGATGCGGCTATAAATCCCGGCAATAGTGGGGGAGCTCTGTGTAACTCCAAGGGACAAGTCGTAGGAATTAATACACTGATCTATTCCACCACGGGTGGCTATCAGGGCATAGGTTTTGCCATTACCATAGATACGGCCATCGATGTAGCAGATCAGCTCATCAAGAAGGGGAAGGTGAGCCACCCCTATATCGGTATCTTAGGTCAAACGGTGGATAAAGAATATGCCAAGAAGCATGGATTGAAGATAGATCATGGAGCAATCCTTGTCGAGGTAGTTGAGGATAGTCCCGCTGGAAGGGTGGGACTTGAGCGAGGCGATATCATCATCGTCTTCGATGGCAAACCCATTAAGAATATGGATGAGCTCATTGAAGCCATAAGGAGCAAGGATGTTGGAGACAAGGTAAAGGTGACTTACCTTCGTGACGGTAAGAAGACGACTGTGCAGTTGACTTTGGCGGAGAAACCTCGAAGATTTTAGGCATGTAAGCCGAAACTTAAGATGTATTATTAACAAGATGGGTTAACACTATGGTCGGGGTGAAACTTAAGGATTTGATAGAATGAGTTCAGTGGAAGATGCCAATTTAAAGCTCAATGCCATATATCAGGTGAATGAGGCACTTCGAGAGCTGCCTGAATTGGGCGATTTTTCAAAGGCGCTCGTGGCAGAGACGGTGAATGCTCTCGGGGCATCCATTTGCACCTTTACCCTCTTGGATGAGAAGGGAAACTTAACCAGGGTAGCGGAAATTGGTCCCGGAACCGATGATGACCATTTCATGAATCTGGAGAAGCGCATCACCTTGGAGGCCATCGAAAAAATCTCTCCAATCCGAAGGACTGGTGACTTCCTCATGGGGGAAGAGCTTTTCTGTATATCCGCTCCCCTCCGCCTTAAGGATAAAGCCATGGGAGCACTTCTGGTTTGCTCTCTTCATCCTTTAAGCCAAGGTGATGAGCGATTCCTTTCAACCCTCGCCGGTCAGGCGGCCTTGTCCATTGAAACAAACAAACTTAGGGAAAGAATCGGGCTGGAAACAACGGAGTTCTTTAGTATCGTTGAGATTGGAAAGGCGATCAATTCCGTTCTCGATCTCAATGAACTTTTGAATCTGATTTGCCGCATCGCCATACAATTGGTGAGGGGAGAGACATCTTCCGTGATGCTTCTGGATAATCTGGCTGGAGAGCTTACAATCGAAGCCGCTTGCGGTTTGGACGAGGACATCATCAGGAGGGCGAAGGTGAAATTGGGTGAACAAATCGCCGGTTGGGTGGCGGAGAAAGGAATTCCATTGCTGCTTACCGATGTAACCAAGGACCCCCGCTTTAAAAACTTGACTCGAAAGAAAAGGAAAATAAAATCCGCTCTCTGCGTACCCCTAAAGAAGAAGGAGGAAATCATAGGGGTATTAAGCGTGGATATCATCGAATCCGATTATAGATTTTCCGAGGAAGATTTGGAACTGCTGAGCATTTTGGCAGAACAGGCGGCAGTTGCCATTGAAAACGCTCGATCCTACGCCAAGGTTCAGGATTTATATTTAAATACCATCCGTGCCCTTACCCTGACCGTTGAAGCTCGGGAGAGGTATACCAAAGGTCATTCCCAGCAGGTCTCAGATTATGCCGTTGCCATCGCCCGAAAGTTGGGTCTCGCCAGAGACTTTATCGAAGTGCTACAATACGCGGGACTTTTGCATGATGTGGGCAAGATAACAATAGATGAAAGGATACTGCTCAAACCCGGTGCTCTGACAGCTAAGGAGCGCGAGATAATTGAGACCCATCCACATAAGAGCGTGAGAATTCTTGAATCCATAATTTTCCTCAATCAGGTTATCTCCATCATCCGCCATCACCATGAGAGATACGATGGTCAAGGTTACGTGGATAAACTGGGGGGAGAAAATATCCCCATCGGATCCCGCATATTGGCTGTGGCGGATGCCTTTGAGGCGATGACTTCGGAGCGTTCTTACAGACCCGCTTTAACTATGGAGCAAGCCGTTGCTGAGCTTAAGAAGTGTTCAGGAACGCAATTCGATCCCAAAATAGTCGAAGTTTT
>DDKQ01000020.1:4260-6559 GCA_002339355.1 Candidatus Subteraquimicrobium carltonvillense
CCTCGACATTATATGTATCCGGGTGAAGAAGAATGATCAAGGAAAGGCTAAAGGATTTAATTTCTTTAAGCATAGAGAGGGCTAAAGCAGCTGGAGAACTCAAAATAGGTGAGGTTCCGGAGATTGTCCTCGAGCGACCGAAGGAGAAGATATTCGGTGATTGGGCCACAAATGTGGCCATGGTTCTGGCCAGCGAGGCGAAGCTCTCAAGCCTCGATATCGCGCGAACCATTCTCAAGTACCTCGACGATAAGCAACATTTTCTCACAAAGGTCGAGGTCGCTGGAGCAGGATTCATCAATTTTTTCCTGAGTAATCGATGGCTATCCGAGGTTCTCAAGGAAGTCGATGCTCTGAGAGAGGGGTATGGACGCTCCAATTTGGGTCAAGGACAGAAGGTGCAGATAGAATTCGTGAGCGCCAATCCGGTTGGTCCCATGCACGTGGGACACGGTCGTTGGGCTGCGGTGGGGGATACCTTAGCCAACATCATGGTCGCTTTGGGTTATGAAGTCACGCGGGAATTCTACATAAATGATTACGGGACTCAAATGAATATCTTCGGAAAATCCGTGGCTGTTAGATATTGTCAGCTCCTGGGAAGGGATATATCCTTCCCAGAGGATGGCTATCGGGGAGAATACATAAGGGATATCGCTCGAGAGATCGTAGAGGACGATGGCGACAAATATCTTAATCTTTCGGAGGAAGAAAGAGAGGAGCTTTTCAGAAAGCGTGCTTACGTTCAGGTTTTGGAACATATGAAGAAGGTCCTATATGATATGGGCGTGGACTTTGACGTATGGTTTTCCGAAAGCGATCTCCATCGATCTGGAGCGGTGAACACGACGGTCAGAGAGCTAAGGAAACGGGACAATGTTTATGAGAGGGATGGAGCCCTATGGCTGGAGACAACTACCTTTGGAGACGATAAGGATAGGGTATTGATACGAGAAAGCGGCGAGCCCACCTATTTTGCCGCCGATATAGCCTATCACAAGAACAAGTTTGAACGGGGTTTTGAAAAGGTCATAAACCTTTGGGGAGCGGATCATCATGGATATGTGCCCCGTATGAAGGCGGCGATAAAGGCCTTGGGATACCCCGAGGATGTTCTGGAGGTAATCATCGGTCAATTGGTCAATCTCTATAAAGGCGGCGAACCGGTGCGGATGTCCAAACGCACTGGGGAGATGGTAACCCTGGAGGAACTGCTTCAAGAAGTGGGAAGAGATGCTGCTCGCTACTTTTTCCTTACCAGAAGCACCGACAGTCCCTTGGATTTCGATATCGAGCTTGCTAAGAGGCAATCCACTGAGAACCCCGTATATTATGTGCAGTATGCCCACGCTCGTATCTGCAGCATAATGGATTTTGCCCGTGAGAAAGGAATAACCCCCTTACCCGCCAGTGAAGTTGACTTGGAACTTTTGGTTCATGAATCGGAATTGGACTTGATGCGTAAATTGGCGGAGTTTGGGGAAGTTGTGGAGAGAGCAGCGTTGCAATGTACACCTCATATCTTAACCAGATATGCTGAGGATCTGGCCTCCCTTTTTCATGTCTTCTACACCCAATGTCGAGTGATAAGCGAGGATAGGGACTTGACCCAGGCAAGATTGACTTTAACTCGATGTACCCAGATAATACTGCGAAATGTCCTGAACCTTTTGGGAGTCAGCGCACCGCGGAAAATGTAACGAACGGAGTGAGTCGTGAGATTTGGGGCACATGTTTCCATCGCGGGCAAAATTTATCTCGCCGTTGACAGAGCAGCTAAAAGGGGCTGTCAAGCCATGCAGATTTTCTCTGGCAACCCCAGAAGTTGGCAAAGTCCGAAGATTCCAGAAGCGGATTTGGAGGAATTCAAAATTCGACGGGAGAAGGCCGAGATAGAACCCCTAATACTTCACCTCCCATATCTAGTTAACCTGGGTTCCCCCATTGAATCCGTTTATATCAAATCCATTGACCTAATGAGCGAGGCCACCCGCAGGGCGAGGCAACTCCAAGCGGCATATTTGGTATTCCATGTTGGAAGTCACCGCGGTGCGGGCAAAGAAAATGGTCTTCTTGGAGTTAGCCGAGCTCTAGCTCACATACTGGAAAGAGACGATTTTAAAGGGCAAATTCTTCTTGAGAATACCGCGGGTCAAAAATATGCCCTCGGTTCAACATTTGAGGAGCTCAGGTTCATTTTAAGTGAGCTCAGTTGGAGTAATCGGATTGGAGCTTGTTTCGACCCCTGCCATGGATTTGCCGCCGGTTACGATGTTTCCAGTGAGGATGGGTTGGAAAG
>DDKQ01000031.1 GCA_002339355.1 Candidatus Subteraquimicrobium carltonvillense
CTAGCTGGAGTCAATATCTCCAACCTAGACTGGCTGTCATGGTGTCTACCGAAAGGAGCAACATTTTATTGGACGCTCCCAAATTTTTTAAATTTTTCTTGCTTTACAAAAATGTTCATATTATACTACATCTAGTATATGAAATTGCCAAGATTACAATATATATTGTAATATATTAATGTAAAAACCTGTGAATGGGAGGAAACACAAATTGGCTCCAAAGATCATTAATGTGATAAAGAGCCTTCCGAAACCGAGCGATACCACCGACATCGCTCTTCTGGTTAGTACCTCCTCAAAATCTGAGATCAACAGCTGGGATAAATCGAAGATCGTGAACTCTTTAATTAAGGAGACGGGCGCCAGCAGCGAACTCGCTCAGGAAATAGCGGATGCCGTGGAGAGGAAAATATTTGAAAGCAACTTTGGAACCATCACGACCAGCATAATTCGGGAGCTCATCGACATAGAATTGATCGAGCGCGGTTTGACAATGATACATAAAAAACATTCCCACCTGGGATTGCCAATGTACGATGTGGAGCAAATCATCATAAGTGCCAATAAAGAAAATAGCAACACAACACATAACCCGGAATCCATCAATCTCACCATCGCCGAAACTATCCTAAAGGAATTCGCCTTGAGGAAGGTCTTCAACGAAGATGTGGCCCTAGCACATCTGATGGGAGATATCCACCTCCACGACCTAGGATTTATAGTGAGACCTTATACCTACATGGGTGATAGCGTAATCTCTGTAAAAAGACAGGGAGAACTGGAGAGAATCCAATCAATAAAGCAGCTCTATGAAGATCTTCCCTTTGAGATTCAAATAGAAGAAGGCGTTTGGATAAAACGCCCAATTGGTCCCCTTTTCATATTGGATAAACAGGAAAGGTGGACACGAATAGTTCAGCTCACCAAGAAGGCAAAGGGCGATAAACAAATGCTTTTCATTCGCACATCGGATGGTAAGCAACAGGTTGTGACCCATGATCATCCCATGATTACCACCCAAGGAATCAAGCCCTGTTTTGCTTTAAAAATAGGCGACAAACTCTACACAGAAAACTATAAATTCAAAAGCTATAACATAACTCACATTAACTTGGTCGAAGAATTCATTGCAGCAACCGTGGATGGTTCTCGATACAACAAAACACCAGTCACTTTACGCCTAACTGAGGAGTTGGGTTGGATACTTGGATTTTATATGGCCGAAGGACATCAGAGCGAACATACCATCGCCTTTACCTGCGATGGCGAGGGCAAGGAAAAGCTCATTGAGAATTTGAATAAGCTCAATATCCCCTTTGAGCAGAAGAAGCGCAGGAACCGTATCGTTATTAATGACTGTTTGATCAGAGATCTTTTCATTAATGTCTGGCGTGTGGGAACTACTGCAAGAAACAAAGCCTTACCTCCGGAGCTACATAGCTATTCGCTGGATTTTATAAGGGGTGTAATCGCGGGGATTATAGATGGAGATGGGAGCGTAGATGGAGCGAGTATTTCCATTCGAGTCAGTTCAGCCACTTTAGTTAACCAACTAGCCTATATCCTTCAGATGTTAGGCTTTAACCCATCCGCAAGAAAACCTCAGGGTGTGGGTAGTATCAGGCAACATAAAGGTAGAACCATTATTCAACGCTATCCCATCTGGTGTATAGCCTTTGGCAAGAAAGCTGAGATTCAACTTCCATCCTTCAAATATAAAAAAGCACCTTCTCCCAAAAATTGCACCACGATTCGGGAATCTGGTGTCGTGGAAGTCACTCATATAGAGCCGGTGGATATCCCCGATGAATACATTTATGACATAACTACTGAAAGCAATACTTTCATCTGCAACGGAATATACTCACACAATTGCGGGGGTCATTCGCTGGAATACATTAAAAAGTATGGTTTGGCTCTGCCCAATATTACCAGTACTTCTAAGCCAGCGAGACACGCGGAAGTACTCATCGGACACGTGGTAAAAATGGCCTCGAGCCTGCAAGCTCATTATGCTGGCGCCGTGGGCTGGGAAGCTGTAAACATGTTTTTCGCTCCCTATCTTGTGGATCGCTCCTATAAGGAAATTCGACAACTGGCACAGATGCTCATATATGAATTCAATCAACTTGCAGGAGCCAGAGGTTCCCAAGTGGTGTTCACGGATTTCAATCTCTACTGGAATATACCGAGACATTTCAGAGATACCCCTGCCATTGGTCCGGGTGGAGAATACACCGGAAAAACGTACAAGGAATACGAAAGAGAGGCACAGCTTTTCCTAAAGGCGATGTTTGAGGTTTATCTCGAAGGCGATGCTTTAGGGAAGACATTCATCTTCCCAAAGCCCTTACTGCATATAAATGAGGATTTCTTTAAGACACCCGGTTGGGAAGAATTTCTCCATCTTGCCTGTAAAATGGCGAGTAAGCATGGCATCACCTACTTCGTTTTTGATAGGGGAGATGAAACTACTGTATCACAATGTTGCAGATTGAAGTTAAGACTCGGAGAAAAGGATCTGGAAGAGGCGAAAACTCCCGAGAAAATGAGGTTTTCGGCTCTTCAAAACATCACCATCAATCTTCCGCGAATAGCCTATAAAAGCCACGGTAATGACGAACTCCTTTTCACAGAGCTCAATCGGATTCTCGAACTGGTCGCCAAGGCACACCTCCAGAAGAAAAGGTTTATTAAAAGCCTCTTGGATCTTGGAAAGAGTGGTCCCCTGGCTCTGCTCAGTGTATCGCGTAATGGTGATCCATATCTCCGCTTGGAAAGGCTCACTTATTTGGTCGGATTATTGGGCTTAAACGAGATGGTCCAGGCTCACCTGGGACAAGAGCTACACGAATCCGAAGAGGCCCTAAAGTTCGGGCTGAAGGTAGTCTCGCACATGAATCTGAAATGCAAACAGTTATCGGATATGTACGAGATCAAACTAGTGCTGGAAGAATCCCCGGCCGAATCCAGTGGTTATCGTCTGGCAAAGCTCGATATGAAGTATTATCCGAAACAGACAAGGAAGGTAATTAAGGGTAACATCCAAAATAACGAATACTACTACACAAACAGCATTCACCTGGCAGTGGATGCGCCAGTGGATTATACTGAGAGGGTTGAAAAGCAGAGCTTATTTCACCCCCTAATCGAAGCCGGAAGTATAGTCCACATCTGGCTGGGCGAAAATGAACCACCCCCAGAATCCATCGAAAATTTCGTCATTAAAACATTCAAAAATACACACTGTGCGCAGATAGCCTTCAGCCCGGAATTTACCGTTTGCGATAATTGTAGGAGGACTTCCCGAGGCTTATTCGACATTTGTCCCCTTTGTAGTTCCAATGACGTATATGGAATCACCCGCATCGTGGGCTATTTCTCGAAAGTTCCCACGTGGAATAAGGGGAAGATGGGGGAACTTAAGGAAAGAATAAGAACCAATCTGGGGGGACGTAATGGTGAAGGTGAAGCTGTTTTGGAAACCGGATTGCCCGATATGTCCCGCAGCCAAAGCCCTCATTGCCAATATTGATTTCGATAACGTGGAGTATTATAACTTGGATGAAGCGAATGGGCTCGCTGAGGCAGTATTCTACGGAATAATGTCCACACCATCCATCGTTATTACGAACGATAACGGAAAGGAGATTCACTCTTGGTGTGGCGAGTTGCCATCCCTTGATGAACTACAGAAATGCCTACAAAAGCCATAGAAATCAAAGGATTTATTCCAGTAACCATGTTAGACTGGGATGGCAAACTCGCCTCCACTTTATTCGTGGGGGGCTGCAATTTAAGATGCCCATTTTGCCAAAATGCTCCTCTGGTCACTTGCCCGGAGAGTATCCCCAATGTGGAATGGAAGGAGGTAGAAAAGCACCTCAAAGCCAAAAAATCGTGGTTAGACGGTTGTGTGGTCACTGGCGGAGAGCCCACCATCCACTCTGGACTCAAGAATTTATTGTCCGGGATCAAAAAATTGGAGTATCCGGTGAAGCTGGATACCAATGGGACCCTGCCTCGGGTTCTCCGCCAGTTAATTCAGGATAAACTCGTGGATTTTATCGCCATGGATATCAAGACAACCCTCCCAAAGTATCTCCTGGCCACCAGGACGAAGATTGAAACGGAGGTAATAAAGGAAAGCATAAATCTCATATCAAAATCGGGAATCGGCCATGAATTTAGAACCACTGTTGTACCTGGATTCGTTGAAAGGGAGGATATTCTAGAAGTTGCAAAATATCTTGGACATTTGGGTGCCAAGCGATATGTGCTACAGCAATTCAACCCAAGGACTGTACTTGATCCTAAGGTTGGAAAAATTAAACCCTTTTCGAGGAAATATCTACTCAAATTGGTTAAGGAATGCAATAAATTCGTACCCACAAAGCTCAGGGGAGCAGGATGAGAAACCTTTTGGGATTTAACCAAAAGGGGATTCGATCTGATGGAAATTAAACTAAAGCAATTGGATAAAGACTTACCAATTCCTCGATATGCTCATGATGGCGACGCTGGTTGTGATCTCTACAGCCGCATTGATATCACTCTTGAGCCCGGGGAAAGAGCATTAATACCCACTGGAATTGCCCTAAGCATCCCCCCAGGATATGCAGGCTTCATCCAACCAAGATCCGGACTAGCTTTAAAGCACGGTATCAGCATACTTAATACCCCCGGGCTCATAGATTCTCATTACCGCGGAGAAATTTGCGTTATTTTAATCAATCAAGATGTCCAAAAAAGTTTCGAGGTAAAAAGGGGAGATAAAATAGCCCAGCTAATTATCCAAAGGGTTGAGAATATAACCTTTCGGGTGGTCGGTGAACTCGATGCCACGGGGCGGGGAAGTGGAGGGTTCGGAAGCTCAGGGATATAAGAATAAATGGAAGGTGGCCTCATGAGGGAGCTCACTCGGGTCGCTCGAGGAGGGGAAAAAGCCGATCTCGTCCTCAAAAATGCCCAAATCGTTAATGTACTCGATGGGAAAATCGAACAGGGCGATGTAGCCATATATCGGAGCAAAATTGCAGGTATAGGTGATTACAAGGGTAAACTAGAGGTTGATATCAAAGGCAAGTATCTGGTCCCGGGTTTCATCGATGGACATTTGCATATAGAATCCACCATGCTTTGCCCCGAAGAATTCTCTCGGGCGGCAATTCTTAATGGGACAACCACCGTAATAGCGGATCCTCACGAGATTGCCAATGTAGCAGGAGTTGAGGGAATCCGATACATGATTGAGGCAGCAAAAAATGGTCTCATTTCCATCTTCTTCGTGCTTCCTTCTTGCGTACCGGCAACCCATCTGGAGACGAGTGGAGCTATACTCTCCGCAAGGGATCTCGAGCCCCTCATGGATGAAGAATCCATCCTAGGCCTAGCAGAAATGATGAATTTTCCTGGAGTGATATCAGAAGACCCAGCGGTTATGGAAAAACTTGAACTGAAATTCAACCTCGTTGATGGACACGCCCCGGGTCTTTCCGGAAAGGAGCTTTGCGCCTACATTGCAGCGGGAATCCGCTCGGACCATGAGTGCACCCAATTAGAAGAGGCCAGAGAAAAGCTGAAGCGGGGCATGTTTATAATGATCCGAGAGGGTTCCACAGCCAAAAACTTAAAAAATCTCATTCCTATCGTCGATGAATTTACTGCTCCAAGATGCCTCCTCGTGAGCGATGATAGGCATCTCGAGGATCTCATCGAGGAAGGTGAAATTAACGCGCTCTTAAAAATGGCCATTGCGCAGGGGCTGAATCCCTTTCGTGCATTTCAACTCGTAACCATCAATCCGGCAAATTATTTTGGTTTGAGGGATCGAGGAGCCATAGCCCCCGGATTCCTGGCAGATATTGTGATCTTGGATGATCTTAACTCGGTGTCCATAAACTCCGTTTATAAAAGCGGGCAATTGGTGGTGCAGGGGGGCGAAATCATCAAAGATGTCAAGAAGATTGAACCTCCGATGGAAGTAAAGGATAGCGTAAGATTTAAAGAAATTGATTTTTCTTACTTTACCATCTCTGCCAGAGGGAGGAGATGCCGGGTAATGGGCATAATTCCAAATCAAATAATAACGAAGGAACTCATCCTCCCCCCAAAGGTGGAAAATGGGGATGTGGTGGCCGATACTGAGAATGATATAATCAAAATCGCGGTCATAGAGCGCCATAAAGGTACGGGAAATAAGTCCCTGGGTTTAGTTCAAGGATTCGGCATTAAATCGGGGGCATTGGCTTCCACAGTTGCCCACGATGCTCACAATATAGCCGTCGTTGGAACGAATGATCACGATATGGCAATGGCGGTCAATGCAATCATAAACGCGAAAGGAGGATTGGCCGTAGCCAGAAGTGGCCAAATAACCTGTGTACCTTTACCCATCGCCGGGCTCATGTCGGATAAAACACTTGAAGAGGTCTATCGGGAGGTGAAAGAACTAAGGAGGGCTGTCCTTGAACTCAATCCAAGGGTGGCGAATCCCTTTATGGTTTTATCTTTCCTTTCCTTAGCGGTGATCCCAGAGTTAAAATTAACTGATAAGGGATTAGTAGAGGTTTTAGCGGGAAGAATAGTGGATTTATTCACGGATTAGCGGCGCAAGGGAGAAGTTCAAGTTAAACCCTAGATTCACCTCACCAATATTTTCCAAAACCCTAAAAATTTTGGGAGCGTTCAATAAAAT
>DDKQ01000102.1:0-1753 GCA_002339355.1 Candidatus Subteraquimicrobium carltonvillense
ATCTAAAATTAATAGAGCTATACCCTGAGGACTTAAACAATTTAGGTGCTAAGCTTGGAATATTGTTTTCGTCCCGAGGTGAAAATAAACTTTAAAACTCGCCTGGTCGGCACTGTTGTTGGCTGACTCTCTACTTCGCTAATCTGGCTGAGAGGAGTATCTCAGTAATCCCATAGGATTGAAGAAGCTTCCCTCATTGTTCCCATCCTGAAGGCCCGTAAGTCTGCCCTTCCTTCGAAGTAGCTTTACCTCATTATACCTGCAACTTTCCCATGGCAACCGATAAACCAAAAAATTGCCAGTCAAAAGGAAAAGTTACTTTTGTGTCGAATAAAGTTTATAAGCATCCGCAAATTCTTATAAAACTTGAACCTGCAATCGATGGTTTCTACCGGGAGGGGATTTATCATGGACAAACTAATGACTATAGGCGAAGTAGCAGAGTACTTACGAATCGGCAGGATAACTCTTTACAGGATGGCTGAGCAGATTTAATTGATAATGTTGTCGAAGCTGTTGGCTGTAAGTCTCTCTCAATCACTGAGTTAGACAAAGAGACAAATAGCTTTTTGAAAAATTTGGCTAACTTCTCGCAAGCTTAGCCAAGGGAGCAGAGTCGTGTTCGGGTGGCTTGAATCGCCGAATAATTTGACCAACCGGCAGGCTCATCCCAAATCGTCTACAAGCTCTACGGCCTAATTGAAGAAGAAATTGCAATTGTCGAAGGAACTTTTAAAAGTGATAAGGAGTAGCGGTCGCAATGAATGTTTTATCAGTAGGATCATCTAAAGCGAGGGAGACATGAAAGGGAGGTGAATATATATGGCAAATTTGTTTTGGAAAACAAGACAGGCAACTAGAAGCCTTTTAGCAACACCATTTAAAACCGAAGAAGAATTTGAAAAGATTATTTCTGAGACACCAGAAATATTGGAGGATATATTTCTAATTAAAAGACAAATAAGGGGTGGAAATAAATCTGGCATCCCAGATATAGTGGGGATAGATAATGATGGAAATATTTGCATAGTTGAGATGAAAAATGTGACTGTTGACGCCTCTATAATTCCTCAAGTTCTTCAATATGCTTTTTGGGCAGAAACAAATCCCGATTCAATAAAATCTCTCTGGTTGGAGTGTGAAAACAAACCCGATGAATTGTCGATCAGTTGGGATAGTTTTCAAGTAAGGATTATTATCATCGCTCCAAATATATTAAGATCAACTTTAGATGTTGTTGATAAAATAAACTATCCTGTCGATTTAATTGAGGTAAAGAGATGGGTTGAAGAGGAAAATCAACTTCTGCTGGTAAATAAATTAGAAGAAGAAAAAAGAGTAAAACCTAAACCGGTAAGCGGATTACAGACATATGATGAGGAATTTTACCTGAAAGAATATAACAAGAACAGTGCTAAGGAATTTATCAAATATATAAGGGAAGTTGAATCTATCATCAAAGAAAGAGGCTGGTCTTTAGAAACTAAATACAATAAACATTATTGTGGTTTTAAGGCCGGGTTTTTCAATGCCTTTGGAATAAAATGGATAGGTTCCAAGACCTTTGCCTTCTTCTTTAAGTTAGATCAGAAGCAAGCAGAAAGTGTGCAGATTAAAATGACGAAATACGAAAGTCAATGGAAAGAAGCAGTTTATTACATCGAACCTGGAAAGACCAAAACAAAAGACTTCTTGCCTCTCCTTGAAATGGCTTACAAAAAATTAACTGGAGAGTAAAAGGTAAAAAAACGGT
>DDKQ01000102.1:2080-3435 GCA_002339355.1 Candidatus Subteraquimicrobium carltonvillense
GGTAAAAAAACGGTGTCCGACACTGCATAAGACACTGCATAAGCCTGTAATTCGTAGCACTGCTCGTAAGCTTAACTCGATGGGGGGAAAATCAGGCGACATAAGACCTCCATGAAGGAGATAAAAGACCTTTTCCCCTTGTTGAGAGGGATCTAAAGGACGCTTCCATAAAGAAATTATCCACTGATAGAAGATTTGCCACTGCTTACAATGCTATCTTGCAAGCTGCTACAATAATAATGCATTGTGAGGGCTACCGAGCCAGAGGCACGGGACATCATGCAACTACCTTTGAATTTATAAGGATTGCTTTAGATAAAGAATTTGAAGAATTGGTGGATTATTTCGGTTCTTGTCGTGTAAAAAGGAATATTGCCGACTATGATCGAGCAGGTCAGATATCGGAGAAGGAAGCGAAAGATCTCTTAAAAGAGGCAAGAAAATTTGCCCAAAAAGTCAAAAATTGGGTAAAAGAGAAACATCCTCGACTAATGTAAATCAGGGTCAGACCCCTTCACCATAGTTCACCAGCCGCGATAAATCCTTAAACTAAAAACAATCACACTGGAAAGTTCAGAGGAGCAAGTTATCATTTGTATATCGAACATAAAAATGGGTCGGGCTTGACAAACCAAGAATTGAGACAGACTAGCTAACTTTTTTCAAATCCATAACTGGCACTGAGATTGTTTTTGCTCTAGTTTTAGTTCCTGTTTGATGAACTAGCTTCTCAATTTTCGACCGATTTCCGGAGTCACTACAGCCTCTCCGCAGTTTGAACAGACAAGTGCGGGGACATTCTCGATGACTACAAGCTTTCCGTCAATGCGTAAGTCAAGAGAGATAGTTCTTTCTTCCATAATTCCTTTGCAAAGAGCGCATTTTTCACTCATTACTTCTTTCTCCTTGTTTTCTTATCTTCTTCCCACTTATCTAAACTCGGCTCATAGGTGGTTATAAACCAAACAGGTAGATTCATAGAGCAACAAACATGTATATCTCTACCCTCTTTTGTTTTTCCGTGAATCAAGCAACTTGGTCCTCGAGGATCATCCGGATATTCTTCAATAATCTCACCGTTCATTATACACTCGATGACCTCATCGAGCCAAACAGAACGCAAATGCTGAAGCCAAAATGAGGATTATAAGCTTTTTCTATAGCTTAGTGCGCAAATTGAGGGATTTTGAGGTTTTATCCTCCGAAAGTCCAAAGAAGATCACTCGAAGGATAAAGAACAAGCTTTTGGGAAGGAAAGTATTTAGGAACACGGTCGTGCGATAGCACATGCTCTAATATGCGGACGGTAATATGCGGACGGAAGCTTTCTCATCCTGTTGCCTCATGTAAAAATA
>DDKQ01000012.1 GCA_002339355.1 Candidatus Subteraquimicrobium carltonvillense
ATAATTCACGAAAAATAGGTGTCTTGACAGGCATGAGCAAAAGTATTTATATTTTATTCGAAATTGAAATGGGGCTTCGCTAATATAGCGTGCCTAGCTCCTTCTCTTTTTGAATGGAGCTTTTTCTTTATTTCCCTGACTTAAGTTTTAGTGAAGGAGGAAAATCTCATGTCTTTAACGGTCTTAACCGTAATTGCCACATTCTGTGCACTTTGTGGGCTTTTTACAGCTGCCTACTATGCTTATACTGTCCTTGAGCATCCCGTTGGGACCGAAAAAATGGCTGAAATCTCTCGCGCCATCCAAGAGGGATGCAAATGCCTTTCTGAGCAGGGAATATAGGTCTGTAGCCATTTTTTTGGTGGTCATAGCAACGCTCATTTTCTTTCTCATCAGCAAACTAACGGCGATTGCTTACATATGTGGAGCCGTTCTCTCGGGATTGGCCGGTTTCATAGGTTTAACCATAGCCACCCGAGCCAATGCCAGGACCACAAGGGCGGCTGAGGAGGGAGTAGCGGAAGCCCTGGGAGTGGCCTTTCCGTGGCGGGGCGGTCATGGGCCTGACGGTGGCGGGTCTTGGTCTTTTCGGCTTGAGTATCTGTTATCTCGTCTTCCAATGTTGGCTCAATCTTCCCAATGCCCCGGATATCATCGCCGGTTTTGGTCTGGGGGCCAGTTCAATTGCTCTCTTTGCTCGAGTTGGTGGCGGGATTTATACCAAAGCCGCCGACGTGGGAGCGGATTTGGTGGGCAAAGTTGAAGCTGGTATCCCCGAGGATGATCCTAGAAATCCCGCGGTCATCGCAGATAACGTGGGAGATAATGTCGGCGATGTGGCAGGTATGGGAGCGGATTTGTACGAGTCTTATGTGGGTTCCATCGTTGCCCCGCATTGTCTTGGGTGCCATACTCCTTGGTTGGAAGGGCATGATTTTACCTCTTCTCATCGCATCCGTCGGCATCATCTGCTCCATTCTTGGTTCTCTTTTTGTGCGAGCCCGAGAGGAAGTTCACCTTAGTCGAGCCCTGAGTATGGGGACTTACTCCGCTGCCCTTTTTACCACTCTCGCTTGTGCTGTGCTGGTGTACCTCATGTTGGGGGCGGGCAGGATGGGTTTCTTCTGGTCGATCGTGGCTGGATTGGCTGCGGGAATGGCCATTGGTCAGGTCTCTGAATATTACACATCCGATAAATACAATCCCGTCAAGGAGATCGCGCAGTCTTCGCTCACCGGTGCCGCAACGAATATCCTCGCGGGAATTTCTGCGGGGATGGGAAGCACCGCTTTTTCCATCATCATCCTCTGTGTGGCGATCTTCATCGCGTACATAGCTGGAGAGGCGGCGATGAAAGGCGTGGTAATCAACGGGGTTGGTGGGGGAGTTTACGGCATTTCGCTTGCGGCCATTGGCATGCTCTCCACCACGGGTATAGTAGTCTCGGTCGACGCCTATGGTCCCATAGCAGATAATGCTGGTGGCATCGCTGAGATGTCAAAGAGACCCCCTGGAATAAGGAAGATTACTGATAGTCTGGACGCACTGGGTAACACCACGGCGGCGATCGCAAAGGGATTTGCCATTGCTTCAGCTGCGGTTACCGCATTGGCTCTCTTCAAAGCCTTTTGTGCCGTCTGTAAGCTTCCAACCATCGACATCGCCCGCGCCGATACGATCATCGGGCTATTTCTTGGAGGAATGTTCCCCTTCCTCTTCTCATCATTGGCCATTAAAGCTGTGGGAAGGGCAGCCTTCAAGATGATTGAGGAGGTAAGACGGCAGTTTAGAGAAATCCCCGGTTTGAGAGAGGGTAAGGAAGGCGCTAAACCCGATTATGCCCGGTGTGTTGATATATCAACCGCAGCCGCATTGAGGGAGATGATCATCCCCGGCTCCATCGCCGTGTTTAGTCCCATCATCGTTGGTTTATGGAGTCCTCAAGCACTTGGTGGTTATCTGGCTGGAGCGCTGGTTTGTGGTTTCCTGATGGCTATCTTTATGGCCAATGCCGGGGGAGCTTGGGATAATGCCAAGAAATACATTGAAGCAGGGAATCTCGGCGGGAAAGGGACACAAACCCATGCAGCATCCGTGGTCGGAGATACCGTTGGAGATCCATTTAAAGATACCGCTGGACCATGCATGAATATTTTGATCAAGGTTATGACGGTTGTGGCATTGATATTTGCACCACTATTCATTAGATAAACGGAGGTCATGGTCACAAGTCAAGGGTCAAGGTCATGGGTCAAAATCCTTCGCCAATCTCCTGCTTTATACTTCATTGAATTTTGCATCTATCTTTAAATTTCACCTATGCCCTAGACATAATTTCAGAAAGGTGGTTCAAATCCTAAATTCGAAATCCTAAATCCTAAACAAATTCAAAATCCAAATTTTTTGAAATCCTAAACCCTATTTCATTTTGTTTTGAACTTTGGATTCCTTCGACTTTGCTCGGGACATGTTTGGTCATTTAATATTGTTTAGAATTTGGTGCTTTGTGCTTAGAATTTAA
>DDKQ01000078.1 GCA_002339355.1 Candidatus Subteraquimicrobium carltonvillense
TTCAGGAAATTTTTCTAAGAAATTATTGGGTGAAGATTTCGTTGGGTATGCAATCGGTAGTCCTGAGATGAATATTCCCGAAAATTTAGACAAAGTATATCAATATCTTTTGGATTTCAGACCCTATCCACATCAGATAGCGGTTTATAAGGCACTAGCTAAAGGGCACTCTGTAATTCTTAGGGCACCAACAGGTTCGGGGAAATCAGAGGCTGTCTTTGCTTCTTTCATGGTACTTCGTGATGAGCAAATATTTCCTAAACGCTTTATCCATACTTTGCCTTTGAGAGCTCTTGTCAATTCTCTAGAAGCAAGATACTCGCAATATGCAAAAAAAGGAAAACTGGCTCTAAGAGTCAGGGCTCAGCATGGAGCTCGTCCAGAGAGCAGTCTTTTTTATACAGATGTTCTGGTTGCTACCATTGACCAGCTTGTAACCTCTTATGCTTGTGCTCCACTTTCTTTGTCTGTAAGATTTGGAAACATTCCTGCAGGTGCAGTTCCTGGTTCTCTCATCGTTTTTGACGAAGTACAAACCCTTGACCCACGGTTAGGACTACAGTCGACCCTCATTCTGTCCGAAAGGCAACAAAAACTTGACGTACCCTTTGTTGTTATGACTGCGACGCTTCCTTCAACGTTTATAAATAAGTTAGCTGAGAGATTTGACTTCGAGTTCATAGATGTAGATGAAGCTAGTATAGAAAGCCGTGCTAAACGTGAGGTTGTTATAGAAAGCAGGTTAGGACAGCTTCTCACTGTTGAGGAAGTATTGACATACCATCATAACATCGACGGTCGCCTTCTTGTTGTTACTAACACTGTGGATCGAGCAATGAATTTATATCGAGGTATTTTGCAACAGGAGCCAACCCTCCAAAATAAGATTATGTTAATTCATTCGCGCTTTTTAGATGATGATCGCCAAGCGAAGGAAATTTGGTTAAACAAAACTTTTGGGAAAGATTATGGCGCCAAGCAAGCTATTCTTATAGCTACCCAGGTAATTGAGGCGGGGCTTGATATTTCAGCTGATGTTCTACTCACGGAGCTCTCTCCTGCAGACTCTTTAGTCCAGCGAGCTGGTAGGTGTGCACGATGGGGAGGAAAAGGGAAGATAATTATCTTTGACGTGCCTAACTCAGCACCCTATGAGGATAGGCTTATGCTTGTGACAAGAGAAGTTCTTGCGGAAATTAGCGGCTCCATCTTGTCCTGGGAAAATGAGAAGTGCTTTGTGGATCGAGTTCTTGGGAAACCATACGCTGAGTACGCAGAGGTCTCTCGGAGCGCGACCGTCATTAACCTGCTTTCCCATGCGGCTTTTGAGGGATCTGCCAAGAAGGCCGAGAAAGCTGTGAGACAGATTAAATCGGTGGAACTTACAATTCATGATAATCCGATCTCAGCTGGTCACCGTATTCTTTGGCAAGAGCGAATAAGGATAAACCCGATTATTTTAGCTCGATATTATAAAGATTGTTTGGGTGCAGGAATAAAACCAAAACTTTGGCGAATTGAAATCGATCAAAATCCCAAAAATTGCAACGACGAGTACCTTGTTGTATCCCCAATACCGATCACCGATGTAAGTCAGATTTTTAGGGGTCTGCTTTACGTGATTAGCAGCGAACAGGCAAGTTATGATTCTGAAGCAGGGTTAAATCTTGGGGTTCCTGGTGAAGCTTTACCATTGCGAGTAACTCTAGCGTCATCAAAATCTCTTGAAGCTCGAAAGCAAGAAAAAGAGACCTGGATTCAGCACGCTATAGGCACAATAAATGCATTTGAGAATTATATTCTTCCTCAAGAGGTGCCTGCTCTCCAAAGACTGGCTGAGACTTTTGAAATGGAATTTAAAGATTTCTTATTTTTAGTAAAAATTGTGCTTGCCTTGCATGATCTGGGAAAACTAACAGTGGATTGGCTGAAAGGGATAGGAGCCACAGGAGTTACAAAAGAAGAGTGCTTAGCTAAAAGTGATGTCGGTACAAGATTTCCATTGCCTCCGCACTCCACGGTTTCTGCTTATGCGATGTGGGATTTCATGATTGATAAGTTTGGGCGAAAACTCGGTTTAGTAGGTGCTTTAGCTATAGCTCATCATCACTCCGTAAGAGCTACCTTAGTTCCTAAATACCGATTCGTAGATTGTTGGGAAGAGGTCATCGCAGAAGCTTTAAATCAAATTTCTGCCGAAGTCCCTATGGAGGCGATTAAATCGAATTTAAAAGTTGAATGTGGCTTAGATCGTACAATGCCAGATTTTTTAGATTGGAAAGCTTATGATGCATACATAGTTTTATCCCGAATTGTCAGACTTTCTGACTGGGTAACTTCAGGAGGTGGGGAGGATGCAATATTTTGTTTCCAAGAGTGGGCTTGAAATTTTTGACATGGCGAAAGCATATGGTTTGGCAGCTTGTCTCTACTATGGATCTGATTTTGAATCTCCCATTATTTATGATTGTGGTTCGATTTACCTTTTGAACCATCCTGCTGAAATGCCTGTAAATGTTCCAAGTTCAGCTGAATGGGAAGGTCTTTTTGCTGATGAGAATTGGATCAATGTATTTCGGACATATAAGCAGTTATGGAGGGGTCAGGTCGAAAAGGTTAGGAAGTTTCTTTCAGCCTACTTTACACGAATTTTGAAAGAATTCACTCAACCCAATCGGCTTCCCAAAATCTATGAAACAAAAGGTGAGACTCTACCGGGACCCTTGGACCCGACAGCTTTCAAAGGCTTAAGGGCGGCGACTAAGGGAATGTATGGGGAAGGACAAATAAAGGTTGACGCCTCCGATTGGGCTCTGGCGTGTTTGGGAGCAGCGCTCTGTGGCAAGTATATACCTCAGCGAAGTGTTGGCAACAAATGGGAGTATTTTGTAATATATTGGATGCCTCAGCAGGTTACCTTTGCAAATTTTCTAGAGATTCGCAGCAAGTTGAGAAATGCTCGTCTCCAGTATCTTAGCATCCAAAATGCTGCAGCTAATCAGGCAATTCTTTTGGCTAAAATTACACGCCAGAGAGCCTTTCCGATAAAGCATGTAGATCACTTCTCGGAGCTTGTTTATTTCACTATGTTTCAGAGCGGGCAACAACTTAAACCCTCAACTTCAGGCAAGGTGAATCTATCACACCTGATGAAACTAGCTCTCAATCCATCCTCAAGAGCAGGTAATGTTTTGGACATCTGGGATTACCTTTTTCGCCGGGGAAGTACTCTAGGAGCTGAAGATTTAGCTCTCGCAATTACCGGGCTAGTGATGCATCCAGGCTTAGATAGTTTCGAGCGGCACGCTAAGGTTTTCCTCCGTTATCTTCCCGAAGGAGTCAAGGGCGAGTTCCAGTATGATGAAGAGACTTTGAAGGAGGTGATAACTTATGTCTGACCAATTGTCAGAAGTGTATGGCGATCCTGGCGTAAAGGATATCGGCGGCGCTCTACGTAGGGCTCTGAGAATGAATGATGATTATGCTTCTCTTATCGAACTTGAAAACGCTGAGCAAAAGGAAGATTTTGCAGATGCGATTCACAAATTTTTGCGCCGATTCGAATCTTTCGCAAAATCTGTGAGGCTTCCTAGCGAAAGACAACTCAGAAGACCTTCTGAGGAGAGTCTAGAGGGAATCATGGCTCTTGTTGATCAGCATGGTGTCCGCATAGTGAGAGCAGCTTTAATAAGCCATGCACTGGTTAAAGGATCAGCAGTGGGGGAAGAAGCCACAACGCCTACAAGCGCTAGAGATTAATGGAGGTGAAGAAAAATGGCTGAAAATGGTAGCCTTTTTGAGTTAGGGATTATGGCCAGGGCGACCTGGAATTTACACTCGCTTAATAATGAAGGAACAGTAGGCAATGTTAGTGAGCCAAGGACTGTTATGTTAGCAAATGGCGACAAGACAGATGGAATCTCAGGTGAGATGCTCAAGCACATTCACTCTTATTTTATGTGGATGCTGGAGAGTGACAAATCACATTTTTGCCAAGCTTGCCAAAATATGCATCCTCAAAAAGCAGATGAAAATCCTTTAGTTACAGGAGTTCAAACTGATAGAGAGATATCCGCAGACAAAAAACCAAAAGTGGCAATGGAAAAAGCAATAGTTTCCTGTACGCTCTGTGATCTTCATGGGTTTTTGGTTCAAAGACCAACTATATCTCGCTCTTCAACTCTCGAATTTGGTTGGGTAATTGGAATTCCTGGCAATACTCACCGGGATATCCATATGCATGCCCGGCACTGGATGGGAGGACGTGAAGTTCCTGAAGGTGGAGAGGAAGTTACGGAGGAGGCCCCTGAAAGAGTTGCTAGGAAAGTTGCTGCTCAAATGATCTATCATCGTCCTACTCGTTCAGGTATCTATGCAGTGATTTCGGTATTCCAACCCTGGCGCATCGGTCTCAATGAAATGGACTACCATTATGTAGTTGGGAAGAATGAACGCAAGCGCAGATGCGAATTAGCTTTAGAAGCGTATAAAGCCACTTTCGCGCATCCTGAAGGAGCAATGGATACCACGCGCCTGCCGCACATAGAAAATTTTGAGGGAGCAATAATTATTTCTAAGACCAATTTTCCGGCACCTGTCCTGTCACCTCTCCAGGATGATTACGCTGAAAAAGCAAGAAATTTGGCGGAGAAAATGGAACTTGAAATCGTTTCATTTACCAATATTGAACAATTTTGTGATGCAATCACTGAGTTAAAGGAGCTTCAACCCTGGACTTTGCAGATGCCAACCTCTTAAATAAAGGGGCTTTAACAAAATGGCAAGATGGATTAAAGCTGAATTGCATTTTGGCAGCTTTTGCTCATATCGTATACCCAATACTTCCCCACAGTATGCTCTTGCTTCACCAGTGCCTAGTCCAGCTGCTCTTAAGCTCGCTCTAGTGGATGCAGCTATAAGATACTCGGGAAATATAGATACAGGGCGGGAAGTCTTTCAAGGCGTAAAGGATTCACATATAGAGATTAATTTCCCCGAATGGGTTACGATCATGCGTCATTTCATTAAACGTCTTAAACCGAGGGGAGAGCAATTGTTAGAGTCGACAGCTATTCGGGAATATTGCCATTTGAGCGGAGCACTTTCCATCTACATCGAGGTCGATGACAAACTGATTGATACCGTTTCGATGCTTTTTGCAAAATTACGGCGTCTTGGTACAACTGATTCTCTTCTCTGGTGCTCATCGACTGACATAGCAGAACCCGATCTAACTTTAAGCTGGATGGATTTTGGTACCCCGGCTATTCCACTGAGGGCAAGTAACTTTGAACGACGCCTTGTGGTCACGTTGAACGACATCGATGAAAAAGCGACTTTTGATAGCTTGAATCCTTATTCTTCAAAGGGTGGACGAAGATTTATCTCCTTGACAAAGGTGCTCCCCTTAGTTGCAGAGGAGCGAGCTGAAAACTGGGTGAGGTATAAGAGAAAAGCATTTAAATTTAGGTAAATTATTAAACATCAATTATCTTCAAAGCAAATGAAGTTTTAAGAAGACTGGACACCGAGCGTATATAAAGTGACTATCCTTAGCTTTTGCAAGCATCAAGATATTTGGTTTGAGCCAAAGAATTTCTTTGAGGACGCAGAAAACCATTGAGATGAATATTGCTAGCTTATATCGGTGATTAAAATGAGCATGATAAAAAGTGATCTGGCTATGGAGACCATCTTTTTCGAAGAATAAAGGGGTGCAGTACAAAACTTGGGCTTGGGATAAAAAGAGAGCTGAGGTGGTTTATGAAAAAGAAAAGAGAGAAAGGCCTCATTAAGGAGATTAAAGAAATTGCAGTGAAGATTTACGACACCTTAGGTAGCGGCTTTACGGAGGAAGTCTATCAGAAAGCTTTTGAGGTGGAGTTTCGTTTGCGTGGCATCAAGTATGAGGCTCAAAACCAGTCCTCGTCTTTTATGAAGGACACTGTGTAGGGAATTTAGCTGCAGATATTTTAGTCTGGAATGAAAATGAAAAAGTCTTAATCGAGCTGAAGGCAATCCAGAAAGTGGGAGATAAGGAAGATGCTCAACTCAAGAATTATCTTCGGTCGCTAGGTCTTTCGAAAGGTCTTCTCATAAATTTTGCCTTTCCATCTAAGGATGAACCGGAAATAAGAGAAGTTATAGCTTAGAGCCCTAATATACTATTTGAAAAATGTTGGAAAACTTCAGGCTTTCTAAATAC
>DDKQ01000107.1:0-5023 GCA_002339355.1 Candidatus Subteraquimicrobium carltonvillense
GCCCTGCGGATGCTGGTTTTTATACACTTTTCCAAGTTCATTCGGGAAAGCCTGCTTGCCGGTAGGCAGGGCAATTCCTTTAAGCTTTTTTCCAGGCTTTTCAGTGCTATGGTGCTGGCTACTTCACCTGCTTGATGTCCACCCATGCCGTCGGCTATGGCGAAAAATTTTCCCGTGGCCAAGTAACCATCCTCGTTTGTTGCTCTGACCCGACCCACATCGGTCAAAGCGGCGTATCTCAATTTCATTCAATCCTCACTCCACGAACTCCAGGAGCGTCTTCCCAATTCTAATCCTGTCCCCCGATTTCAATTGAGCCGGTTTCAAAATTCTCTTTTCCCTCAAAAATGTACCATTTGTGCTGTTAAGATCCTCGATGAAATAGGCTCCATTCTTTTCTAAGACGCGTGCGTGGGTGTGGGAAACGAAGGAATTGGCGAGAACGATGTCGTTATCGGGGGAACGACCAATGGTTAAACCATCTAGGAGGGGAAAGACCTTGCCCATTTCCGTTGCACCCTCAAGAACGATTAACCGTGGACGGAGGGACTTCTCTCCCTCAAGGTCCAATTTTTCTCCCCTGGCAGAGATATCTTTATACATTACTATCACTATGAACAACAAAAATAGATACAGAAGACCGAGAAAGATGTATTTAAGGAAGAGGAGAACTAAATTAAACATCCTCCAAACTCCTGAACTCGAGCTCCGTGGTTCCCAGGGTTATGAGGTCTCCCTCTCGAAGCAGTTGCTCTTCTATTCTCTTTCCATTGACCAAAGTACCATTGGTGCTTTTAAGATCCCTTATCACCAATCCCCTCTCTTCGAGTCCGATTTCTGCGTGAATTCTTGAGACGTTGGGATCTGGTAGGACGATATCGTTTGTGGGAAGTCTCCCTAGAGTGGTTAAGGGCTTGGTTAAGGGAAATTTACGCTTGGTACCCTTGCTTTTTAGTATGAGGAATCCCTTTGGAGAGATCGGTTCCTCTTCCAAGGGGATCAATTGGGTTTGATCTATTATTGGTTTCGCCTGCATGCCTATGGGTATGGCTTGCCTGGGCAGAGCCTGTTTGCCGGCGAGTACGGCGCTCTTTTTGACGAGCTTGCTTTCCACGAGTATTTCCCCCAGTGATAGATCATCTCGAGCGTAAATTTTAATTTCGGGGGGGCTTATGAATGTAAGACCATCTTTTTTGGCTTGCCTCATCAAAAAATCCTTCAATTCGCTTAGCAGTGGTTCCTCTATGGATTCCAGGTTTTTCTTATCTTCTTTGCTGAGGTACAAAGCGTATTCGTTTGGAACATAGATTCTCGCAACGCTGACGGTTTTGTTTCTCTCCATTTCTCTCACAAGCTTTTTTGCCAGCTCTATGGGTTGGACACCCGATTTGAAACTTCGAGTGAAGAAACCCTCGAATAAAGCCTCGAGTTTTTGCTCCAACTCTTTGAGACTCATTCTAATTTCCCCTCCTGCTGTGGCAGACACGGCTTGCATTTTTAAGTTTATCATTAAGGAAAATTTTTTTGAAATCTGAAAAGAGATAAAGATTTTAGACATCGAACCATAAGAGCAATAACACGTAAATTCAATGTTAGCGAATTAACAATTTTTGCCGCACTGATGCCATGGTACATATACCCGATAGGAAGTTAATCTGGCTTTCTCTCATCGTCTATCGTTGGGTAGCATTGTTGCACATCTTTGTCTTGCTCTTGTCCAAGGCTTCCAGAGCCGTCCCTCTTGAACGTGGCTGGTTTCTCTTCTCACTGGCTTTTATTTATGCGAGCTTTTTAACTTTCTTTCAACGGTTGATTTGTGAGAATCGACCGTTTTGGTCGGCGTTTCTGGGAGTTGATCTTCTCGTTTGTCTTCTGCTAATGTCTTCGGGGGGTGGGTGGCGAAATGCTTGGTATCTGTACTCATTTAGTCCGGTACTTATAGCTGCTCTCTTCTATCATATGAGAGGAGGGGTTATTGCCGCTGCAATTTCCAGCTTATTCTACTGGCTCTCAATTTTCATCAATGGACGTGCCCAGATGAAACTGGTACTAACAAACCACCTCGATGATTTGATATCCAACATCTTTAGCTTCTTCTTAATCGCCGTCTTTTTCGCATATCCCTGCTCTCTTTTTGATCGTCTCAAGCAGATCCAAATGGAATTAGCTGAAACACGCAAAGATTTAAAAGCCTCAGAAAGGCAGCTATCCATACTTTATAAAATAAGTCCACTAACAAAAAGAGAGATGGAAGTCCTAAAACTACTTGCCCAATCCAAAAACAACAAGGAAATTGCTAAAGAACTTTATATCAGCGAAGAGACGGTAAAATCTCATATTAAAAGCATCTTTCGGAAACTCGGTTTTAAATCGCGAACCGAAGCCGCAAGCTATTTCTGGCGGCTTAAGTTATGATAAAAGCTTGCACATCTTCAAAGAGGAGAAATAGCCAAGGGTGATAAAAATCACCCTTAGATTTTACAAAAATCACCCTTTCGGGGGATAGAATTAAGACCAAAATTAGACAAACATTCGGATGGTGCCCAAAGAGTCTATATGTCCAAGAGGGGGGGGTGCTAGAAAAATAACGTGTTCAAAGAAAAAATAGTTAGACGCGAAAGGAGGAGTTATGGAATTTGCAGGTAAGCGTATTTTTTGCTTTATCTTAGTGGCTTTGCTTGTCGGAGGGCTTATCACTGTATGGCTCTTTACATATGTGAATGCCGCTCCATCAGAGACGCCTACAAGCTCTCTATATAAAAAAGTCGTGGGTCTCGCTGCCGATGGAGATACGGTAGCGAAAGCAAAGCTTCAGGAGCTGCACAGTTTTCTTAGGCGCAGGGGCAAAACATTTGAGGAAGCGGATGGGTCTCGAGCGAATAACTCTACTGAGGTCGGCGACACGCGAGTGTTTGTTAAAGGCTTAACACCCTTTTACCTCAAAATATACAACAACCCTCACATCCGTAACCTAAACTCACTCAATGGATATGTTGCAAGTAGAAAGCAAGTACTTGAAAAACTTGCAGCTCAAAATTCCAATCGCACCATGGAAGTAGATATATCTCCCTCGGAAAAGATTACTATTACTCAGCTTTGGGAGATGCGAAACAGATATGGTATAGATATTGACGATATTTATTTAGATGTACTGATTGATGAAAAGTGGGCAGCTACACTTGCTCTTAGCTATGAAGAGGATGATGGAGGAAAAGCCCGCATTGACTTCTCGAAGAGTCGAAAGGAAATCGAACAACAACTTAGGGAGTTTGTCTGTTCAATACCACCATCTCCTATGCAGAATTCATCGAATAAACCTGACCCACAATCAATTTCCTTTGGTATTCAGCATGTAAGAGGGAAAATCGTTGCAAAGAATGCTCTTTATCTTCAGAGAGAAGCATCGATACTCTTAGTTGATCCTACTACTGATCTGAGGGATGCTTTTGCGAACCAGGCTGCTGAAATTTACGTTGTCGATATGCCTCACCTATACATTATGAAAAGAAGTCTTCTGGGACGAAGCCCAATTCCCTCGACGCAAAGTGGCAAGCTTCATGGAAAGAGAGCCACGTCTGAAGCCTCAAGAATCCCCCAGGGGGTGAGGTAGATGAGATTTTTATTAAAGGACGTCCAAAAGATGTTCATCATTCTCGTAGTAGTAATGCTTGTAACGCAACCCACCTTTACTTACGCAGCAACTGGTTGGAAAGCAACCGATAGTGCAGCTGAGTATGGGTTAAGTACCTCGTTGTATCCAGGCAACGATGACCCGGATAACGTATGGTATATTTACGCACCAGCTCCAAGGTGGCACGACCAGTTTTGGTATGATTATGATAACCCTAGTTATGCTGACTGGGTGTGGGATGGATACATGAACTGGTATGACGGAGCTCGACAGTGGTTTCTAAACAACACATATTACAACCTTTGTTGGGAAGAGCGTTCCTATCCTTACGATGTTTACGAAGCACTTGATACGATTTACACGGATTTGCCAAATATCAACCATAACGAGGATTCTGCCTGGTATGAAGAGATAGCTGATGGTTACGAAGAAAAGGAAGTTGGAACGTGGTATCCTGAGAACATTAACGTCTACCGTGACTACTACCTTTATACAGCTTGGGAGGATTATGGCGCTTCTGGCCGCTTTGAAAGCGAGACAGAGCTCACTCAGGCTAACTGGATTAGTCCACTTGGGTGGTATCCAGTTCACTGGGATCAGAATGGAAAAATGTGGTGGGCTGATTGGAAGCCTCCTATTTGGTAGGTAGGATTTAGAATTCAGATTGAAAAGGATTGGGAAAGGGCCAGCAAAGACATACTGGCCCCTTTCTTTTCTATCCTTACCAGTTATAAAAAGTTTGACATATTATAGCAATTTACTTATATGATGTTAACAGCAACTGGGAGGAAAATTATGAGGAAGCAAACTTCGTCTTTAGTGATAAAGTGGTCTATTTATTCAGCTATAATACTAGTAGTTGTGACCATTCTTGCTCTCTTAGGTTGCTTGACTTACGCTGAGACAGTAGCTGATCCTATGGGCTGGGGGCGTAGCGTAAGTGATATCGCTTTTCCCTTGGTTTACATTGTTCTTGTGTCTGCCTTTATTGGTGTAGTTATCCTTATTGTCACTCTTATCTATTGGGCGATAAGGCATCGCCTCAATCCACAGTTAGGGAGTAAGTATAGAGAAAAAAGAGCAATAAAGTTAACTCTTATTCTTCTACCTCTAGTATTTTATCTACTAACCTTCCTGGCAATGATAATTTTTCTTTCTAAAGAACCAGCTCCTCCGCAACTTAAACCACTTAGCTTATTCCTTAGCTTCTCAAAAGGGAAAATAGTGGGCAACTGTAAAAATCACCCTTTTGGGATAGAATAATCTCAAGGAAGTGTTGGTGTTTATGTTTAGGTGGAGTTGGAGAATTTATCCTAAGTAATTCTATCTTTATTGGTGTAGCTTGCCAATCAGGCCGTCCAAAGAAGGGGAAAGAAGGGGTCAAATCTTTAC
>DDKQ01000107.1:5377-10197 GCA_002339355.1 Candidatus Subteraquimicrobium carltonvillense
ATTGACTTTATGTTCTTAAGTTGCTATGTTTAAAGCATGACCAGACCCCTAAGAATCCAATATCCAAATGCATACTATCATGTCACATGCCGTGGAAATGCTGGAGAAGCCGTCGGTGTCATCTATTCTTTTCTGGAGGGTTTTTCACAACGATCCCCGCTATTGCGAAAACAATTGAAAAATTGCTCCGTACCTTTTAGATTTTAATTCTTTGGCCTTACTTCTCTTTGGCAAGAAAGCGTGGACACTGAAGAAGTCAATGGCTGGCGTTAGTTTCACTCCGCCAGGTCTTGAACTTCCCAGCCAGTTACATGCCACAATTGTGCTCCTCATCTACTGTGCAACATTCCTTGCAACCTCGTTTTATATCTTCCAAAAGGATGTAACGGTTTAATGGTGCTTAAAGGGGATCAAGGGAAGCAGAATCAATAACATTATAAGGGAAAAGGAGAGCCTTTGCATTAATCCGCCATAGGACACGGGTGGGATATTTAATATTGTGGGAATCCAGGTATATCCAATGACTAAAAGAGCGGATCCTACCAGGATTGAAAGGAGACTCGAAGAAAAACGCCTTTTGATGGTCATTACCCCCATGATGAATCCTATACCTGACCATAGGATCACCTGGTAGATGAGGAATGGGTGGCGCAGGAATGGAGCGATTAGCTGTTTCAGGACACCGGTGAGACCAAGATGTTTAAGCGATTTAAATAGAAAGTATTCGTTGGGAATATCAGTGAATCTCAAAACCGGATGACCGGTGAAAAGATCGTAGAATTCTAATCCCAGACAACTCAATCCGCTTAAGCAGGCGGCAAGTGGGGGTGAGAAAATCAAACCGACCAGGAAAAGATAGACGATTCCCAGATTTAAATGGGCTGCGATCGGGATGAAGAGTGGTACTAGGGAGGTCAAGGGTTTCTTGCGGGAGAAAGTAAGCCAGTAAATCAGAGAGAATGAGGCAAAGAGTATCCCCAAACTCCGTGAGTATTTGATTATGGCTGGGAGGAGCAGGGCAAAGGATGAGGCTATGCCCACCGATGGAGTAAGAAAGGTAAAGAGGAGGATGATGAAGGGAAGGAAGAGAGTTATACTTCCCGGGTAAAAGGGAAATTTTTGGAAGGCAAGCCAGAAACTTAAGGCGAGGACGGTGGAGGCGATACCCCTCTTCAGCGATTCGGCGTGATCCCCAATCACTGACCAAATTCTCTCCCTTAATCGGTCCAATCCACCGGGTATCTCCTCCTCTTCCTCCTCTCTTTGAGCCACGAGGATAAGGGGCTTCAGTAATTTCTGTGGTGATACACTTGAGGTTCGACATCGCTCTAGTTTATATCGCATCTCCGTCGCCGTTTCGAATCTTGCCTCGGGATCTTTTTCTAAGGCTTTAAGCACTACCACATCCAGTTTTCGAGGAGCTTCGGGATTTATTCGGCTGGGGGGAACGGGGTCTGCATTGAGTACTTTAAAAATGGTAGCCCCGGAGGTTTCAGCGGCGAAGGGCGATACTCCGGTGAGCATTTGATAGAGGACCACACCAAGGGAGAAGATATCCGTTGCCTCATCCACATATTCTCCCTGAGCTTGCTCCGGCGACATATAAGCCAGGGTTCCTAAAATATCTCCCCTTCTGGTCATCGTGGAGGACTTGAGACGGGCGATGCCAAAATCCATGATTTTTACCCTTCCATCCTGGAGGAGCATAAGGTTTTCGGGCTTTATATCTCTGTGAATGATTCCATTGAGATGAGCACACTCCAACCCCAAGCAAATTTGGCTGGCAATGGCGATGCTTTGATCGCAGGATAATGGGGATTTTTTATTTAAGATTTCCGCGAGGGTGGCCCCTTCGATATATTCCATCACCAGGTAATAGTCATCTTCAAATTCCTCAAAATCGTAGAGGGTGACGATGTTTGGATGGTTGAGCAGAGCCACAGTGCGGGCTTCCCTTAGGGCACGGGGTGCGGTCTTGCGCGAGGCTGGGATTTTCTTGATGGCCACCACCCGGTACATCCGGGTGTCATAGGCTTTATATACTTCAGAAAATCCACCTTTCCCTAGTTCCTTAAGTATCTGATACCTGTTGAGCAACAAGTCTTTATTCATTTTCTTTATTTTAACTCTTTGACTTCTATCCACAAGTCGAAATTGCAGGAATAAGCGAAGAAATGGAAAATATTATCAGCGAGATGTACTAATGTTTACAAAGGAGGGGAAAAATAGTTCAATATATATGGGGAAGGTACAAGCCGCGGTGGTGAAATTGGCAAACACGTCAGCTTCAGGAGCTGATGCCCGAAAGGGCTTGGGAGTTCGAATCTCCCCCGCGGCACTTTAATATGCAAAACGAAAGCGCTGCTTAAGGCAGCGCAAATAATTATCAACAAAAGTAAAGGGGTTAATTAATTTGAGCATCGTTTACTCCAGGAGAAAAAGATATCCCTACATTCGTCGCAGAAGGAGATCGCGTTTAAGGCTCCTCCTTCTTTTTCTCCTCATTTTAGCCCTGATTTACCTCTTGGGCATCATAAGCGGGGGTTTGGGAAAAGAAAGGGAGAAAACCCGCCTCAAAACCTACATTCTCGAGATCAATAAAATCGTGATTCAATCCAACACCATAGCCAGGGAGTTCAATGGGGTGAAAGCCGATGCGCCCAAAATATCCCGTTCCGAACTGGGGGAAAAGTTAACCAGCCAGGCAAGGAGGAGCAGATTCCTGGCGAAGAAATGCCGCAAAATTGAGGTTCCTTCCAAATTAAAGAAAGCCCATTCGTATCTCACGATATGTCTCGATCTCCGAGCCAAAGGTTTGGAGGATTATAAACCCGCTCTGTTCAACGCTCTTAAAGATATAGATCTGGAGGTATCAAGCGGGCAAGTGGCTTTGACATTGATGGATCTTCGGTTAAGCGATAGGGCATATTCCCTGTTTCGAAAGGAAGCGGAGAAGGTTTTGAAGGACATGCACGTACCCGTCTCGGTGATCGATTCAAAATTCTTGAAGGAAAGCATGGCTTTTCAGAAGGAAAGTGTAATTGCTTATCTTCGGGAGTTGAAGGGGATTGAGGCTCTAGAGGAAATACACGGTGTGGGAATCATTGAACTCAAAATAGAGCCAAAGCAAGCAAGCTTTTTGGCTTCGCGAAGACTGGCCATATTACCCAGGTCAAATCAGATATCGACCACAGTGACCATAGAGAATCAGGGAAATCAGGTGGAGAAAAACATTCCTGTGGAGGTAATCCTAAAGTCCGAAACCGAGCCCCGGGAGTACAAATGGCAAGCTAAAATTTCCTCCATGGCTCCCGGCGAGAAGAAAACCGTCGTCTTCTCGGGACTCAAGCCCATTACCTTTAATGTCGTCCACCTTCTCACCATCAAGGTTGGTCCCGTTCCCAACGAGAAAAACACCGCTAACAACATTAGGGAATTTAAATTCATGATGCGTTAGGCTCTCTTCTTTAATTCCTTTCTGGCTGCTTCTTTTGCCTTCTCGTAGACCATTTTGAGGGGGACGTTTGATTTTCTAGCTGCTCGAGCACATTCTTCATATTCAGGGGAGATGTTTACAATTCTTCCTCTAAACTTGCCTATTTTAACTCCGATGGGACCAAATTCCGTGTCAACCTTGAGGATTTTACCGGTTAATTTCCTACGAGTCTCCCTTAAACATCGTACTCCGAGGGTTGTTGTCTCTTCAAATAATATCTCCAGGATTTTTTGTTCGATCCTTAGGGGGAGAAGCACCGAGAGGGTGACTCCCGGGCGATTTCTTTTCATGTAAATTGGGGTCAACCACACATCCAGGGCACCCGCTTCAAATAGCCTTTCCATGACATGGTGATAAACTTCAGGATTCATATCATCGATGTTTGCCTTGATGGTCTCCACCAAATCCATTTCCTCGCCTGCACTCAAGGCTTCTCCCACTACGATGCGGAGAACATTCGGTATTTTTAGATCCCTGGTTCCCGCCCCATAACCGATGGATGCTATCTTCAAGGGGGGCATTTCTCCAAACTCTTTGGCGTAAGTCTTGATTATGGCCGCTCCCGTGGGAGTCACCAGCTCGCAGGCAATTCCCGCACTGTAGATGGGAACATCTTTGAGTATCTCCAAAGTGGCCGGAGCGGGAATGGGAAGTGCTCCGTGTTCTGTCTTCATCAATCCCATCCCCGTAGCTAAAGGGGAGGAGTAAATCTCCTTTATACCCAAATGATGCAATCCAATCACCGTTCCCACGATGTCTATGAGGGTGTCGTGGGCTCCAATCTCATGGAAGTGAACCTGATCTATGCTTTTGCGGTGGATTTTGGACTCGGCTTCAGCGAGCTTTAAGAATATCTGCTGACTTTTCTCTTTTATATGGGGATCTAATTTGCTCTCTTGAATGATGCTTTTCACATTGGACCAGGTACGTATGATGCCCTTTCCCTCCGCTCGGACACACACCTTCGTGGCTGAGATGCCCAATTTTTCCACTTTTTCCGCCTTTATTTCATAATCTTTGAGCGGAAGCTTCTTGAGCTCAGTTAGGAGCACCTCGAAGGGAAACCCGGCATCCAAGAGGGCACCCAAAACCATATCGCCGCTTATCCCTGAAAAGCAATCAAAATAAGCTATTCTCATCTAAGCCCCAGTTATAGAGATTTTGACAATACTTTAAAGACGTTGCACGTGTCCGCATCACTCTGAGTCGTTGCGAGCCCCCCGTAGGAGGCGAAGCCGTGCCAATCTCATTTTATTAAGTTTACCACCGCAGAAAAATTTTTGAAATTTTTCATTGAAAAGAAGGAATTGAAGAAGTTATAAAG
>DDKQ01000107.1:10560-11958 GCA_002339355.1 Candidatus Subteraquimicrobium carltonvillense
CCACAAATCCACAAATCCACAAAAATTATCTTTAGTAGTGAGCAAATTTAAAGAAGGCGAGGATATGCGTGGAGGGGGTGAGATTGACATTTGTTTAGAAGCAAAAATTGGCGAAAATGGTTAGGAAATACGTTGCCGGCTCAAGTTTAAAGGGGAGGGAAAGGCATTGAGTGCAAAATGTAAATTGCCAAAGTATCTAGTTGCGTTGGTCTTGACTTTTGTGCTCTTTATGTTAACTGCCACACAAGCGCTGGCTTTCACTTACAATGGGTATCGATGGTACTATCCATACGCGTATGTGAGATATACTTCAGATGTCCCATCCAGCTGGGTGAGTTCAGGAGCTTTGTATCGAGGTAGACAGGTATGGAGCGATGCTGGTTCAAAATTTAGATTTTACTACGATAGTAGTGCCTCAAGCTACGTTACAGCAGGATATTATGGGCAACGTGGTTAGCTGAAACTGAAATTTATAGGTGGGCACCATGGTATATTAGTAAATGCATCACCAAATTTAACCGATCTTACCCATGGTCAATTTATGGATCATCTGGTTACTACGATGTCCAAAGCGTTGCTGCGCATGAATTCGGTCATTGGTTATCGCTAGGCCATTCAAGTTATTATTATGCCACGATGTATAACAGTATTGGAACGGGTGAAACTTGGAAGAGAACCCTTCACTGGGATGATATCGCTGGCATAAAGTACATCTATGGGACATAAGAAAGGAGTAAATGATGAGAAAGAAGATATTGATTCTTTCGGCTATCATTGTGATAGCTGGTGGGTTAGTAACCTGGTATTTTGTTAGCCAGCCCAAAACAATCACTGTTTCTCGCATTTATCCTTTTATGGATGTCCCTGAACTTACCCAAAAAGCTGATATCATTGTAGTAGGCACTATCACGAAAAAGTTGCCCAGCAGGTGGGTTCGAATGTACCCCCAGGAAGAACCCGGAATCTACACTGATGTGGTCGTCGAAGTTGAAGAATACTTAAAGAATCCCTTAGGTCAGAAAGAAGTTACCGTGCGGCTTTCAGGAGGAACAGTAGGAAATGTAATCCAGGTAACAATGGATGAGGTCACCCTTAATCTGGGTGAAAAGGTGCTACTTTTCCTCACCAAGGACATGAAGGGCAACTTTGTATCCTGGGGAGAGCAGGGGAAGTATACCATCGATGAAGTTAGAGGTATGGCCGTGAATGAGGATACAGCAAGAAACTTGCCTGTAAAGCAATTAAAAACCCAGATTGAAGAAGTTATGGGAAAATCCCCGTAGACCCCACTAGTGCCGTGAAAATGTGGAAATTCCTCTTTGGATATTGAGTGTGCATGTAATGAAAAGGGGTCAAAATGAAAAGAAGGGAAAGGAAATGGAAAGAAAGGGAAAGGGG
>DDKQ01000107.1:12301-18573 GCA_002339355.1 Candidatus Subteraquimicrobium carltonvillense
AAGGGAAAGGGGTCAAATCTTTACCATTGACTTTATGTTCTTAAGTTGCTATGTTTAAAGTATGACCAGACCCCTAAGAATCCAATATCCAAATGCATACTATCATGTCACATGCCGTGGAAATGCTCGAGAAGCTATCTTCAGAGACGATGAAGATCGGAAAACCTTTCTTACCTTGCTTGCCCGCTCTGCTTATACTTTTGAGGTTGAAATTCTCTCCTACGTGCTTATGGACAACCATTTCCACCTACTTTTAAAGACTCCTCGTGGCAACCTTTCAGAGTTCATGCGTCATTTTAATATTTCTTACACCTCTTTCTTCAATCGGCATCATAATCGGGTGGGCCATCTCTACCAGGGACGATATAAAGCTTTTTTAATTGAAGCTGACAGTTATCTTTTGGAAGTTTCAAGATATGTGCATCTTAATCCTCTTCGAATACAAAAAGAGGAAAAGGCTATTCAAAAAGAGAAGCTCTCTTTCCTTAAAAGTTATACCTGGAGCAGCTTTCCCGGATACATCAGAACAAACAACCGAAAACCATTTGTGAACTACAGGGAAATTCTATTTTATTTAGGGGGAGACACTCCTTCTGGCCGGAAGAGATACACAACTTTTGTTGCAGAAGGGCTAAAGAAAGAAATTAAAAACCCCTTTGTCTCAGCCAAAGGACACGGCATTTTAGGCAGAAGTTCCTTTGTTGAGAAGATGAGGGAAACATTTCTTAATCTGGATACCTCTTTTAGAGAGCAACCACAGTTAAGAAGACTTAAGATATTCCTTTCTCCTCAAGAACTGATAGAAAATCTCCTGCACTTAACTGGTAAGTCTTTAAAAGATGTGGTTCCAAAAAGATCCCGAGGACTAGAACGAGCAATGGCAATGGAGATGCTCTATCGCCATTGTGGAATCTCCCAGACTGAAATTGGCAGGATTATGGGAGGTGTTGACTACAGCGCAGTGAGTTTGGCACGGAGACGGCTCAGGGACAAGATGGAGAAGGATAAGAGATTAATGGTAAGATATGAAGAGCTAGAGAAAACATTGGCAAGAGTTCCAAGTTTAAGTAACAAGTAAAGATTTGACCCTATTAAATTGGCTGTTAGCTATCGGTTGTGGGCGGGTTTTTCCTCGACCATTGACTGATTTATCACAGCTGCCAGGTAGCCGGCACCAAATCCATTATCTATGTTTACCACGGCTACTCCAGGTGCGCAGGAGTTGAGCATGGTAAGCAGCGCTGCCAATCCCTGGAAGCTCGCTCCATACCCCACACTTGTGGGCACGGCAATTACGGGGCAGGCAACCAATCCCGCGATGATGCTCGGAAGCGCTCCCTCCATTCCGGCTATGGCTATGATCAATCGAGCCTCGGCGAGCTTCTCTTTGAACGAAAGCAGGCGATGGATGCCGGCGGCTCCCACATCATAGAGCCGATCCACACCGCTCCCCATAACCTCCGCTGTGATCGCCGCCTCTTCGGCTATGGGGATATCTCCGGTTCCCCCCGTAACCACAAGGACTTTCCCCACGAGCCTTTTTTCTTTCTGCTTTACGACCACGACCCGTGCTTCCTTGTGATATATGGCTTTGGTGGTAACTTCCTTGATGGCTTGATAAGCTGCTTCATCGGCTCTGGTGGCCAGGAGGTCCTGTCCTGTCTTCAGTAAAGCGGTGGATATTTCTTTGATCTGAGAGATCGTTTTTCCTTGGCAGAGGATAACTTCGGGGAAACCCTTCCTTAAGAGTCGATGGAGGTTAACCTTGGCAAATCCAAGATCGGAGAAGGGTAAATCCTTGAGCCTCTCTAGGGCGGTATCGATATCTATCTTCCCATTCTGAACATCTTTTAAAAGGTCTTTTAAGCAGCGCTCAAACACATTTTTTCTCCTCTATGGGGAGAGGGAGATTCATGCTTCCCTGGCGGTATCCTTCGAGATCAACCGTTATATAGTCAAAACCCAGTCTCTTGAATCTATCCAAAATCCACGATCTAAGCTCGAATAATAATTGGATATCCGTTTTTGCCACTTCGATTCGGGCAGTTCTTTCATCGTGAAGGCGAACTCTAACCTGGTTGATCCCAAGTTCATGGATTACGGATTCGGCTGTGTGGATGAGATTGATCCTTTCGGGAGTGATCCTCTGACCATAGGGGATTCGGGTAGCCAGACAGGCCATGGGAGATTTATTCCACGTGGGGAGGGACAAATATTTTGAGAGGAAGCGGATATCCTCTTTGGTCAACTTTGCCTCAGCCAAGGGACTTCGCACACCCAATTCCTGTGCAGCTCTTTGACCTGGTCGAAAATCATCAAAGTCATCGTAGTTCGTACCATCTATGAGATGTAAAATTCCTTTCTGCAAGGCAATATCGTTGAATCTGAGATAAAGATCGTGTTTGCAGAAATAACACCTCTCTTCGCTATTGTCCACAAAGTCCTCATTTTTCAGGACATCCAGGCTAATCACGATATGCTCCACATCTAGCTCCATTGCCAACTTTTTGGCTTCTTCGACTTCTTTTGGGGGAATTATCTCGGAGGAAGCTGTGATGGCAACCACATTTTCTCCCAGGGTGTGCTCACATATTCTCAGAAGGAAGGTGCTATCCACTCCCCCCGAGAAGGCCACAGCCACGCTTCCCAGCTCACGGATTATTTTCTGTAGGCGGTCGCACTTGCTTTTGAGTATCTTATCCTTGCTACCTATATTTTGATCCAGGAAACTATCCATAGTGATCCTCAACTTTTTGTTGTTTATATTTCTAATTTTTCGCCTAAAAATCCTGCAAAATAATGGGCAATTTCCTTCGACCGGTGGAAATTTTTTACTAAGCGTTAAACTTGGAGGCTTACTTTTGAAAGAGGTATCTTGGTGTTGTATAATTCTATCCAACCTAAAGGGGTTGAAATCCCATCTAGAAAGGAGTCGACATGGATTTTCTCATGGGGCAATCCATGGTTTTAGTCTTCATCGCGGTTTCTCTTTTCTGGCTTTTGCTTTTAACCTTGGGTTTAAAGGAGCTTTATAGCCAACGTCGCAGAGTTGCCAGAGCGCTAAAGGAAGAAAATTTGATGGATACCCTCGTTCACTGTCTCGAGGAGCTCCAACTGATCCGAAAAGAACTTCAGAGATTCGAATCCGATCAGCAAAAGATGAGAGGTGTCCTCAAAGGTGCCGTCCAAAAGGTTGGGGTGGTACGATTCGATGCCTTTGAAGACGTGGGGGGCAGGCTGAGTTTCGCCGTAGCCCTTTTGAACGAGCATGGTGATGGGATTGTATTAAGCTCTCTCAATGGGCGTCAAGAAAGCCGAAGCTACGTTAAGCCCGTTGAGGGAGGGGAGTCTATTTATACCCTTTCCAAAGAGGAGCGTGAGGCCATAGCCAAGGCTCTTGAGTAAAACCCTAGAGATAGCAAAAAATGTAAAAATTATCTACAATTAAAGCTAGTTTCATTAAAGCTAGTTTCTTGGAAAAATTTCAACGAAGTTTTGAGGTGTTTTTATGTCCGTCAAGATAGGCTATTTAGGACCACAAGGGACCTTCACCGAGGAAGCTCTACTCTGGGCAATGCAGTTGGATGAAAAAGATCTCGTACCCTATCCCACTGAGCAAGAGGTCATCTTCGCCGTGGACCGTGGGAAGGTGGACAAAGGCATCGTCCCCATAGAAAATTCGATTGAAGGTTCGGTCAATGTAACTTTGGACACTTTAACCTTCGGGGCTAATTTGGTCATTGAAAGAGAGATCATCGTTCTCGTGAGACACAATCTCATCGCTCGACCGAGGGTCAAGCTCAAAGATATATCATTGGTGATATCCCACCCTCAAGCCACTGCTCAATGCCGCAACTATTTGGTAAAGAATCTGCCAAATGTTCCAGTTGTTGCGGCGAATAGTACCGCGGAGGCGGTAAAGAAGGTCGCCGAGCAAGAAGGTTCCATGGCTGCCATCGGCACGCATTTGGCCGCAAGGATCTATGATCTGAATATCCTCGAGTCGGATATCCAGGACTTCAAGGACAATAAGACCAGATTTGTATTGGTGGGGAAGGACCCCGCCCCCCGCACGGGGAACGATAAAACATCCGTAGTTTGCTTCATCTATGAGGATAGACCGGGAAGTCTCCTTCAAATACTGCAAGAGTTCGCTTATAGATACATCAATCTCACCAAGATTCAGTCACGACCAACCAAGAAAGCGCTGGGTGATTATTGTTTCTGGATAGATATGGAGGGGCACTTGGAGGATGAGGTCATCTCCTCGGCTTTGAAATGTCTAAAATGTAAGATACGGGATGTGAAGATACTGGGCTCGTATCCTCGGACGGATAAAGTACTGGAGTAATTGAGTAGTAAATTAGCGGTGAGAGGTTTTTTAACGGAGGCAGGATGCTCGATATAAAATTCGTCAGGGAAAATTTAAATGTAGTTCGTGAATCCCTCGAAAAGCGAGGCATGGAAGCTGATCTCGATCGATTTGCGGAATTGGATGAGAAGAGGAGGAAATTACTTTTCGACGTAGAGCAGCTAAAACACATCAGGAATACGGTTTCCGAGGAGATTGCCGAGCTCAAAAGGGTGGGAAAGGATGTACAGGAAAAGACCCTCTCCATGAGGGTGCTTTCTCAAAAAATCAAGTCCCTCGATGCCCAAGTAAGGGAGTTGGATGTGGCACTGAAGGGGATGATGCTCGACATCCCGAATATCCCTCACCCCAGCGTCCCTATAGGAGCGGATGAGCGCGACAATGAAGCCATTCGCTGCTGGGGCGAACCTCCGAAATTCGATTTTGAACCCAAAGCTCATTGGGATATAGGAACTAAATTGGGGATACTCGATTTTGAGCGGGCGGGTAAAATCGCCGGAACCCGATTCGCCCTTTATTGGGGTCTGGGGGCTCAACTCGAGAGGGCTCTCATAAATTTCATGCTCGATTTGCACACTAGGGAGCATGGTTACCTCGAGGTTTTCCCGCCCATCCTCGTAAATGAGGGATCGATGATCGGCACGGGGCAGCTCCCGAAATTTTCCATAGAGCTCTACAAGTGTCAGGATGATGATTTGTATCTAATTCCCACAGCAGAGGTTTGCGTGACAAATATTCATCGTGATGAGATCTTGGATGGCAGACTCTTCCCCCTTAAATATGTTGCCTATACTCCCTGCTTCCGTCGCGAGGCGGGGGCTGCTGGTCGGGAAACCAGGGGACTTATCCGCCAACATCAATTCAACAAGGTAGAATTGGTCAAGTTCGCTAAACCGGAGGAATCCTACGACGAACTGGATAGCTTGACGAAAGACGCCGAAGAGGTCTTAAGAAGACTCGGTCTTCATTATCGAGTGGTCGTTCTCTGCACGGGCGATCTAGGCTTTTCGGCCTCAAAGACATATGACCTGGAGGTCTGGATGCCAGGCCATGGTACCTATAAGGAGATTTCATCCTGCAGCAATTTTGAGGATTTCCAGGCCAGGAGGGCAAATATACGATACCGCCCCGAACCCAAAGCGAAGCTGAGGTATGTCCATACGCTGAATGGCTCCGGATTAGCCATTGGACGGACAGTAGCTGCTCTTTTGGAAAACTATCAGCAGAAGGATGGAAGTGTGATCATCCCCAAGGTCCTTCGCCCATACATGGGTGGGGTGGACCGAATCAAGGGCCGTTAAGTTTTCGCCGATTAATCAATTTGAGCAGGTCTTCAAATTGCTTTAGCTTTTTCCCTATGCTAAACTTTTAAAGGAGAGAGAATTAGTAGTGCTTAAATTTGGAGGGTTACGCTAACTGGGAAGCGGGCGGTCTTGAAAACCGTTGTAGCTCTGAAAAGGGCGATGGGGGTTCGAATCCCCCACCCTCCGCAAAAACCTGTTGTTGGTAGGTTTGGTATTTGGTTGTTGACAAAGACTAACAACAAACAACTAAAAAACGAACACGAACTTAGTCGGTAGTGGGAGTTGGTAGTAAAAGTTTTTTCACTCCCGACTACGAACTAACAAACTCCTAACTCACCGGAGGAGTCGCATAGAGGCTGAGTGCAGCCGCCTGCTAAGCGGCTAACCCCGATAGAATCGGGGTTCGAGGGTTCGAATCCCTCCTCCTCCGCCACACAAGCCGTTAGTAAGGAGTCGGGAGTCAGTAGTAAGTAAATTTTATAAATCTTTTCGCTCCCAACTACCGACTAACAAACTCCCGACTTAACTGGCGCCTGTAGCTCAATTGGATAGAGCGATAGACTACGGATCTATAGGTTGGGGGTTCGAGTCCCTCC
>DDKQ01000107.1:18907-19105 GCA_002339355.1 Candidatus Subteraquimicrobium carltonvillense
GTCCCTCCAGGCGCACTGAAAATCTTTGGTGAGCAAAGAGATTCTGGTTATTGATTTCATTCCTGATGAGGGGCCCCAACCTTAAAGGGGTCTGGGGAAAGGATTTCCCCAGGTTTTTGGGGTACAGCGAGTTTACGAGCGTCCTAGGGGCGGAGCCCCTGGAAGAGCGAAGCGAAGGTTGGGGGTTCGAGTCCCTCC
>DDKQ01000107.1:19436-41687 GCA_002339355.1 Candidatus Subteraquimicrobium carltonvillense
AGTCCCTCCAGGCGCACTGAAAAAACAGTCGATAGTCGGTAGTGAATGAGGTTAATATTTATAGGGAGGTTAATCTCCCTTTTTTATTGAATAAAATTTTCCAAAGGAGAAAGAGCACAAACCGGCCACTTAATTCACTTAAGATGAAATCCCTTAAGCAAGATGATGTAAAGTACATGCAATTAGCTTTGAAAGAGGCGAAAATCGCCGCTGAGCGGGGCGAGGTGCCGGTGGGAGCAGTCGTCGTTTTCCAGGGTGAAGTTATTTCCCGAGCTCACAACGAGTGCGAAACTCGAGATGATCCCACGGCGCATGCTGAAGTCTTAGCAATAAAGAAAGCCTCCAAGTATCTTAAAGGATGGCGTCTCACGGACTGTACCATCTATGTAACCAAAGAACCCTGCCCCATGTGTGCTGGAGCCATCCATCAAGCTCGCATCGATCGACTGGTTTATGGTACTCGCGATGAGAAAACTGGGGCGGCGGGGACTCTTTACGATATCGTACGGGATCAAAGATTGAATCACCAGGTCGAAGTAACCGCTGGAGTTTGTGAGGAGGAATGTCAAGAACTTTTGCAAAAATTTTTCCAAAAACTCCGCCAAGATATAGTTGAATAGCTAATAGTAAAATCTTTTAATTTCCCTCCATTAGTTTTAGAAGTATCTTAAAAATCAAACATATGTTTGCTATAGTTAGATTATGTCACGGATAAAGTTGGCTAAGGGGAATCAGAAAGATTTTCTTGAGGCGGTAAGAGCAAAGGCAGGCTTAAGTTGGGATGAGATAGCTAATTTATGTGGAATTTGTCCAAGGAGCCCAAAGCATCGGCGGCGTTTTCAAGACTATTTCGAATTCTAGTGCTAAAATAATCTCTGGAGGAGTACCCAAGTTTGGTCATACGGGCGCCGACTCGAAATCGGACGGGGGCTGAAAGGTCCCACGAGGGTTCGAATCCCTCCTCCTCCGCCAAAACCGGTTGTTGGTAGGTTGGTATTTGGTTGTTGACAAAGACCAACAACAAACAACCAAAAAACGAACACGAACTTAGTCGGTAGTGGGAGTTGGTAGTAAAAGTTTTTTCACTCCCGACTACGAACTAACAAACTCCTAACTCACCGGAGGAGTCGCATAGTCTGGCCTAGTGCGCGCGATTGGAGATCGCGTAGGCGGTGAAAAGCTGTCTCGAGGGTTCGAATCCCTCCTCCTCCGCCAAAACCGGTTGTTGGTAGGTTGGTATTTGGTTGTTGACAAAGACCAACAACGAACAACTAAAAGCGAATAACCGAAGTTGGATGGTGATCGTGCTAGGCGGGGAGGTAGCGGTGCCCTGTACCTGCAATCCGCTATAGCAGGGCTTAATTCCTGCTCGAGGCATCCACTGTGAGGGCTGTTTCTGTGTAAGTGGCGTTGAGGGTTGGGTCCTGTGCGACAGGAATTCGCGAACTCCGTCAGGTCCGGAAGGAAGCAGCGGTAAGCGAAATTTTCTGGGTGCTGCAGGGAAGCCTGATCGGAGCTAACTGCACAGATTACGCTCGTGGTTGGGTGTCGACAGCGGGTGCACGATCATTTATCCTTCATTAAAGCATCGCTACGGTCTCAACCAGGGTTACCACAGTTATGAGGGCGAAAGCTGCCAGTCCAAGTATAACCACGCATATTTCTTGTCTTCTGTCCAGGATCACGACAAACACCCCCCTTCATTTCCTCACTCAGTGTTAATGAACATTTTTAATGGCTTTGACCATCGATTTAGCCGATAAATCCCTTTTGAGCAGGAACTTATCGGCTCCGGCTCTCTCGGCCTCGATTTGATACTCCCTTTCACCATGTACGCTAACGATAACGACGGATACCAATGGATGGAGTTTCTTTAAACACCGCGTAGCTTCTAGACCATTCATCTCAGGCATGCTGATGTCCATTAAGACAACATTGGGCGATAATTCCTCCGTTTTTTCGATGGCTTGTTTGCCATCTGCAGCTTCTCCCACTATCTCGATGCTTGATTGTTTATCGAGTAATCGCTTCAAAGTCTCTCGAAATAGCCCATCATCATCTGCTATTAACACTCGAATCTTTTTTGAGATATTACTCGTCTCCCTTGCCACTGCTATCCCTTCTAACTCTATGTTCCTAACTATAAAATAAACCTCCATCGATGTATTGACTATCGGGTCTTGACCCGATTTTGTAATAAAAAAGACCCCAAAATGGGGTCTTTTAAATACACTCTTCACCTTAAAGATGGGTTCTTAACCGTATAATCTATAAGGTCTTGCCCTTATTCTGGTTTTCTTCATCGAGCAATCCTTTGCGTATGGCATATGCTGCTGCCTGAGTTCGATCATGAATATCCAATTTTCGGAAAATGTGTGTTCTATGAGTCTCAACCGTTTTTACGCTCAAATACAGCTTCTCGGCAATTTCCTTGTTCGAAGCCCCTTGGGCGATCAGTTTTAAGATTTCGATTTCTCGATCGGTTAAACCATCACAAAACTTTTTCTCCTTTGGCTTCTTGGGTTCTTGAATGTAATTGTCAATTAGCTTTTTGGCGATGGAGGTAGAGAGTAGAAGCTCTCCGTGGTGTACCGCCCTTATGGCATTGACAAGTTCGGAGGCGGCTACCTTTTTTAATAGATACCCGGTTGCTCCGGTTTTAAGCAAGTTGAAGACGTACTCGTCGTCTTCATAGATGGTGAGGACCAATACTCCAATATGAGGGTTCTCCGCTTTTACTCGTCGAGTAGCCTCAAGTCCATTTAGTTTGGGCATGCCGATATCCATGACCACTACATCGGGGAGAAACTCCCTGGTTTTCTCAATCGCCTCTTCGCCATCGGCTGCCTCCCCGATGACCTCCATGTCCGATTCCTTTTCCAAAAGTAGACGCATGCCTTCTCTTAAAATCGCATGATCATCCGCGAGCAACACCTTTATCTTTTCCATTTAAGTCAGTCCTCTTCTGAAGGGTATCCGGACTTTAACTTTGGTGCCCTTGCCCGATTGAGACTCGATATTCAAGGCACCCCCCAGAAGTTCGGCTCTTTCCTGCATTCCCATTAAACCAAGTGCCTCTCTTTTGGTGGATTTGCTTAAAGCCTTCTTGGGATCAAATCCCTTTCCATCATCCTTAATGGTGATGGTCACCTCGTCATCCTTAAAGCCCAAACGGACAAAGGTCTCTTTGACTTGGGCGTGCTTTTTGACGTTGGTCAGGGCTTCCTGAATGATTCTTAATACGGCGATTTCTACCTGTGGTGGAAGTTTTACTTCCTCACCCATCACTTCAAATACCACTTTGAGGTCGGCTTTTTCAATATGATTGCGTATGTACCATCTGATGGTGGGGATGAGTCCCAAATCATCGAGCATAGCCGGACGTAGATCAAAGGCCATCTTGTGCACCCTCTCAAGAGCACTGGCCGTGATCTCTTTCAGCTCTCTGAGAGCTTCTCTAACGTCCGAAAATTCGGGCGGGACCATGGTCTCGCTCATCTCCAGGCGGAGAATCACATTTGTGAGCACCTGTGCGGTATCATCATGGAGTTCACGAGAGATTCGCTTGCGTTCTTCCTCCTGAGAGTGCAATAACTTAAGGGCTAGTTTCTCCAATTCTTGCAATAATCTAAGTTCATCGCCCTTGACTTGTAATTCCCTGAAAAGCCGGGCGTTCTCTAGAGCTACTGCCGCCTGATTGGCTAGAATGGATAGAATCGTTATTTCATCGGGAGTGAATTGATATGGATGAGCATTTAGGGCTGAAAGAAGACCAAAATCTCCTTCTTTTATTGTAAGTGGCACACAAAGTAAAGAGGTTTCCCGGCTGTTACATATCAATGCTCCGGTTGATCTATCATCCTCTTTAACTTCCAGTTCGCTTCTAGCCACGCTCTCAGCGATATTTTCCAGTTGATCTCTCCACCAAGACTCAGGGTGTTGATCCCGCCTCCCTCGAACTGCTAAAGTTTCTAAATCGAGTTCGAACTTTCCAGCCCTCTCATTGACCAATGAAGCGACGACTTTATCGGCCTGGATTAAATTTTTGGCTTCATTGACCACGATGGGAAACACCTTTTCCAGTTCTAAAGTTGAAGTAACTGCAATTAGCGATTTACCTATTGAGGTTAGCTTAATTTTCTCTCCTCCCAAGAAAACGCTAACACAAAACCGACTTAAAATGAGTCGGTTCAACCACTGGCCAATATACTGGTGCACAAATCGAAGAACACTGGTGCAAACACTGCATTATTGGTATAAACATTGCATTTGTTTATTAATTTTCGCCTTAACTTGATAAATTCCTTCTTTAGCTCCCTGAAGTGGACTATTAACGAGTTAGGTTTGCATCTTAGAACATTCAAGGGAGGGGTAAGTGCTTAAGAAAACCTGCCCGTACGGGGCGGCGGCCGGAGTATGACTTTGGTGAAACTAAAACCAGGCCGACCGCGTGGGCTCACGAGCACTTCACCCCGACCATAGTGGGGTTAACCCATCTTGTTAATAATACATCTGAAGTCTTCCTGAAGGAAATGTAATTTAAAAATTTAGAAAACCATCTATCCCAAGATGCTTTCCTTGTTTATAATAAGAAAGAAATTTTAATTGGAGGTGCAAAAATGATACGAGCTTATGTTTTGATCGAGATCCTCCCCGGTGCCTGTGGAGACGTCGTCAAAAAAATTCGTGGCATTGAGGGCGTAAAAAGCGCTGAGGCTGCAACCGGTCCCTACGACGTTATAGCTTGTGTAGAAGTTCCCAATGTGAAGGCCCTGGGGAATTTATCTTTCGTTAAAATTCAAGGAATTGAAGGAGTGAAGCGCACGCTGACTTGTGTCGTGACCGTTTTCTAAATTTACCCTCGGGAAATAAAACTTTTTCAAAAATTCAATAAAGCGCCCATTCAAGGCGCTTCCTCTGTTATAATGAGAAAGAGCATTCCGCTCCCTCCCATGAGGTGAGATGATTGGCTTACATATCACTTTACCGAAAATGGCGCCCCCAAACTTTTGAAGAAGTAGTAGGCCAAGTGCATATCACGCGCACCCTTGCCAATGCCATCCAACAAAATCGAGTTGCCCACGCTTACCTATTTTGTGGACCAAGGGGGACGGGCAAGACTACCGTAGCCAAAATCGTTGCCAAGGCTGTTAACTGCGCCGAAGGTCCCACCCCCACCCCCTGTAATAACTGTCATATTTGCGAGCAAATAACCAATGGTTCCTGTGTGGATGTCCTTGAAATAGATGCGGCTTCAAATCGAGGGATCGATGAAATTCGGAGCTTAAGGGAAAAGGTCCATTTTGCCCCGACGGAGGGTCGGAAAAAGGTATATATCATAGACGAGGTTCATATGCTTACTCCGGAGGCATTTAATGCCCTCCTAAAAACACTCGAAGAGCCTCCCTCGCATGTGATATTCATTCTAGCTACCACCGAACCGCATAAGGTTCTTCCCACGATTCTCTCTCGGTGTCAGAAATTTGATTTCAGGCGCATCTTAGTTTCCGATATGGTCAAGCACCTTCGTCGAATCGCCGATGCAGAGGAGATAAAGATCAATGAAGCGGCCCTACCTTTAATCGCCAAGCAAGCCCAGGGATCCTTAAGGGATGCCATAGGAACTCTTGATCAACTTTCCTCCTTCACGGGGAAGAGTGTGAAAATGGATGATGTGACCACACTTTTGGGACTAATCGATCTAGACCTTCTATTTGAAATTACGGATATCATATCCAGACGAGATATTACGGATGCCCTTTTCTTTGTAGATAGGCTGCTGGAGAGCGGAAGAGACATCAGGCAGTTTACAAAGGAACTCACGGAGTATTTTCGAAACCTTTTCTTGATTCAAAATGCCCATGACCCCGATGAGATCATAAATACCACACCCGAGTCCTTCGCCAGAATGCAGGCCCAGGTACATCACTTTCAGCCCTTTGAGGTAGTAAGATTCATGGAGATATTGTCTCAAGCTCATAATGAGATGCGGTGGAACCCCAATGCCCGATTGCTCTTGGAGATGGCACTGGTGAAAACGATAAAACTTGATGTCGGTCTGTCCTTGGAAGGTTTGCTTTATAGAATTGAGGAACTTGAGAAAAGGATACAGGATACAGGATACAAAATACAGAATGCGAAATTGCCTGGAGTTAGACACCAAGAGAACAAAGGCGAGATTGGCAAGATCAAGGATTTAAAACCTCAACAAGAAGATGTTGCCGGAGCCAGTGAAAGTAGAACTATTGTGAAAAAGGAGGTCAAACCCAATATTAAACAACCTGGGGCTGAAGGCAGGAAGGTGGACATAGAGAAGGTGAAAAGAGCTTGGCCGGTAATTTTGGAACGGGTCAAAAAGAAGAAAATTCCAACCTACGCTTTACTTTTGGAATGTAAGCCATCCAAAGTTGAGGGTGAAGCAATAATCTTAGAGTTCAGTGAGGGAGCGAATTTCCATAAGAATGAAGTGGAAAAACCCCCTAATTTAGCAATTGTGCAGCAATCACTGAAGGAAATCTTGGAAGTCGATGTCGAGATTCTCTGTATGTTAGAGGAGAGAAAGGAGAAGGTTTCCACGCTTAAGGACGAAATCGATCAAAAGGATTCGTTGATGGATGGCTTACGGGATGATTCGGATGCGGAAGAACCCTCTGAATCCTCGATAGTGAAATTGGTTCAGGATAGTTTCGATGCCGAGGTCATAGATGAATTTAAAGAAACATAATGAAAAGAGGTGCCAAGGTGAAGGGAAATTATAGTACGATGCTCAAGCAAATTCAGAAAATGCGGGAGGAAATTGCCAAGATACAAGAGGAATTGGCAAAGGAGAGACTGGAAGTAAGTGCTGGTGGCGGGATGGTCACTGCGGTAGTCAATGGTCAGCAAGAGATATTGGGAATAAGGATAAATCCGGCTGCAGTGGATCCCAATGATGTTGAAATACTGGAGGAAATGATATTGGCTGCAGTCAATCAAGCCCTCCGCCAATCTCGGGATTTAGCGACGGAGAAAATGAGTCGGCTAACCGGGGGACTGAGCATCCCTGGACTCTTCTAATCTCGTAACTCGAGCAAATTATCAAAGGTGATCAGATGACGTACTATGTCACACCCGTGGCGAATTTAATCGAAGAGCTGTCTAAGCTTCCGGGAATCGGACCAAAATCGGCTCAAAGACTCGCCTTTTATATGCTCAAGGCACCTCCTGCAGATGTGAAAAAGCTCGCTGAAGCCATACTCAAGGTGAAGGAAAAGATAAAATTCTGCAAAATTTGTTTCAATGTCACGGACGAAGATATCTGCCAATATTGTCGAGATACCCCGCGAGACCGTTCAATCATCTGTGTGGTCGAAGAGCCAAGAGACATCGTAGCACTGGAAAAAACGGGGGAGTTTAAAGGGCTCTATCATGTGCTACACGGAGCGATCTCTCCCATTGAAGGCATCAGTCCTGAGGATATAAAGATTGGAGAACTTCTCAAGCGACTAAAGGGTCAGGAAGTAAAGGAGGTAGTCATCGCCACTAATCCCAACATCGAGGGCGAGGCTACAGCCATGTATCTCGCAAAATTAATTAAACCCCTGGGAGTGAAGGTAACCCGAATAGCCAGTGGGCTGCCCGTGGGGGGAGACCTGGAATACGCCGACGAGGTTACCTTGGGTAAGGCTCTCGAAGGAAGAAGGGAAATGTAGATACTGTCGGATATCCTTGAGTTCAAGCCACTGGCTGCTCAAACCAACCGCTCACTTAAATCTAAATGCTTTTTTGTATTATTGGGTATATTTTTTTATTTAGTCTGGATGCTTTAGAGAATTTATAGGGCTTCACAAAACTAAGCCCTTGATTTCACAGATTTCAAAACAAGATTACACAGATTAAACTACCTTGATAAATCGGTGTAATCATTTTAAAGATCTGTGTAATCAATAGCCTGGAACGAATTTTGTGAAAGGCTGTTAGAGGATTTATCTTTGGAGGTGATAGGATGTGGAGAGACTTGTGGAGATAAGGTGGCATGGGAGGGGAGGTCAAGGAGCGGTTACTGCAGCCAAATTTCTAGCCGAAGCGGCTTTAGCCGAAGGGAAATACGTCCAGGCTTTCCCCGAATATGGACCGGAGAGGATGGGTGCACCCATTCAGGCTTTCACTCGTCTCTCTTCGGATCCCATCCGCACTTACTGCAGCATAGAAAATCCGAAAGTTGTGGTTGTTTTAGATCCTACCCTTCTCAATGTCATTGACGTTGCTCAAGGATTGGTCGAGGACGGCGTCCTCATAGTGAACACGCCTGAACCACCTTCCAAGGTCAAGGAAAGACTCGGTTTAGAAAAAGCGAAAGTTTACACCGTCGACGCTTTGACCATCGCTCATGAGGAATTGGGAAGACCCATCCCGAACAGCCCCATGATCGGTGCCCTCATCAAGGCCACCGAAGTTCTGGATCTCCGGAGCGCAACGGAGCATTTCCAGGAGGTATTTGCGGATAAGTTCTCGCCGAAAGTCATCGAGGGGAACGTCAAAGCCATTCGGCGAGCTTTTGAGGAGGTGAAGAGCGGATGAAAGAATGGCGCGCGGAGAAGCTGATGCCCGGTGCGCTAATCCCCTTAGGTGGAACGGCTCGATGGTATAAAACGGGAAGTTGGCGTTCGGAGCACCCAGTATGGAACGAGGAGACCTGCAAACAATGTCTCATCTGTTGGATTTACTGTCCCGATGGAGCGATCAAGGTTAAGGAGGGAAAGGTGATTGGGATAGACTATGATTATTGCAAGGGCTGTGGAATTTGCGAGGTTGAATGCCCACCAGAGGCCATAAAGATGGCGGAAGGCGGTGAGCCAGATGGCTAAAATTACTGGAAAGATTGTAGCCATCACCGGGAATGCCGCCGTTGCTCAAGGGATGAGGCAGATAAATCCCGACGTCGTGGCGGCTTATCCCATTACACCCCAGACCGATATCGCTGAGGAGTTCGCCACTTTCGTGGCTGATGGGTTGGTGGATACGGAGTATATTGCGGTTGAAAGTGAGCATTCGGCTATGAGCGCTTGCCTGGGAGCCGCGGCCGCGGGAGCCAGGGTCATGACGGCAACTTCATCTCAAGGCTTGGCCTTGATGTGGGAAATCCTTTATATCGCCTCTGGCATGAGATTCCCCATAGTCATGACCAATGTCAACCGTTGCTTGAGCGCCCCCATAAATATCCATTGCGACCACTCAGACAGTATGGGAGCCAGGGATTCCGGCTGGATTCAGATCTATTCTGAAAGCGCTCAGGAGGCATATGACAATATAATTCAAGCCGTTCGAATTGGTGAGGATGAGAAGGTGCGCCTCCCGGTCATGGTGAATATGGATGGCTTCATCGTCAGCCACAGCATTGAGCGCGTTGAACTTCTCGAGGACGAGAGTGTGAAAAACTTCGTTGGGGAGTACAAACCATCTTTCTCTTTACTCGATGTTGAGCATCCCGTAACCTTTGGACCCTTTGATGGTCTCGGTGGTTTTTATTTCGAGCATAAGCTGGCTCAAATCGAGGCCATGGAGCGCTCTAGGGAGGTCATTTTGAGGATTGGCAGGGAATTCGGAGCCCTTTCTGGTAGGGAGTATGGATTCTTTGAGAAGTACAGATTAGATGATGCTGAGGTCGCAGTGATTGTCTTGAATTCGGCGGCGGGAACGAGCAAGCATACCGTAGACATGATGAGAAGAGAAGGTCATCCGGTTGGTGTTCTTAAGTTGCGCATCTTTAGACCCTTCCCCACCCGGGAACTCTGTGAGGCTTTGCGGCATCTCAGGGCTGTAGCGGTGCTGGATCGAGCGACCTCACCTGGTACCACCGGTCCTCTCTTTGGTGAGGTGAAAGCGGCCCTTTATGATCTGGGAAAACGACCGCTAGTGGTCAATTTCATCTACGGTTTGGGTGGCAGAGAATTTAAACCCGAGCACATAAGATGTGCCTTTGAAGCTCTTCTTGAGATATCCAAGAAAGGGAAGGTGGAGAAGCCCCTTGATTACCTAGGGCTCAAAGAAGTGGAGGTGATCTCATGAGCATCAAGGAATTGTCCTTAAGGGAGGAGAGGTTCACCTCTGGGCATAGGCTTTGCGCCGGCTGTGGAGCCACGATCGTTGTTAGACAGGTGCTAATGGCCACCGAAAAACCCGTGGTCGTCTGCTGTCCCACGGGCTGCCTTGAAGTTTCCACGACGATCTATCCTTCAACCGCTTGGGGAGTTCCCTATATTCACAATGCTTTCGAGAACGCCGCGGCGACCTTAAGCGGTGCCGAATCGGCTTATAGGGTCCTAATGAGAAGAGGAAAGATAGATAAAAAGGATATAAGATTCGCTGTTTTCGGTGGAGATGGTGGCACCTACGACATCGGTCTCCAAGCTCTCTCAGGAGTCCTTGAGAGAGGACATCGACTTGTTTATGTCTGCTATGACAATCAAGCGTATATGAATTGTCTGAGCACCTCTTGTTTAATAATGACTGAAAATGGGCTTAAGAGAATAACCGAGGTAAAAGAGGGAGATAAAATACATGCTTTTGACCAAAAGACCCATCAGTTAGTTTTGAGAAGATGCACTGGTGTATTTGATAACGGAATAAGGGAGGTTTATGAAGTTGAAACCTTACACCATTCAATAAAAGCAACTGCAAATCATCCCTTTTTAGTTTTAAAAAGAAATGGTAGAGGTAGAAGAAATACCTTTGTCTGGAAAACATTGGCAGAAATCAAGGTCGGAGATGAAGTTGTCGTTTTAAAAAATTTACATGGAGGCAAACCGTTTAAATTTAATTTTAGAAAGACCGAAAAAGGAGATTATAAGGTAAATCGGGTAAATGAGATTAATATACCAGAATATTCTAGCCCCGACTTGATGAAATATTTAGGTATATATGTTGGTGATGGCTGGGTAAGGACTGAAAAGAAAGAGACAGGATTTGCACTACCTAAGAATTCTAAGGCAAGAAAGACCTTAGTTAATCTGCATTCAAAGATTTTTGGAAGTAAAATAAGAAGCGATGATGCATATGTTTATGTAGACTCTGTAAACCTTGCAAGATTTATTGGCTGTTTAGGCTTTGGTCAAGGGGCAAAAAATAAGAAAATACCCGGATGGGTATTTACTTTACCAAAAGAAGAAAAGGAGAATTTTGTTCGGGGATTAATGCTATCAGATGGCTACAAAATAGGAGGAAGTTTCCGATACGTTTCTGCAAGTGGGGAACTTCTTAGAACCTTAAGATTGCTGCTTCAAACTACAGGCTTTAGAGTTGGGAAAATTCACTGGCAAAAGAAAAAGAAAGGCATAGAAAATAAATATTTTGACACTGAAAAAATAAAAAATATAAGATTAGCAGGATGTGAGCCTACTTTAGATTTAAGAGTAGAGGATGAGCATAATTTCATTGCCGATGGAATTGTAGTCCACAATACTGGAATACAACGCTCAAGCGCCACACCTTTGGGAGCATGGACCACAACCTCTCCTGTGGGCAAGGTGATACCGGGCAAGACGCAAAACCGGAAGGATCTGACAGCCTGTGTAGCCGCACATAACATTCCCTATGTGGCGCAGGCTTCCCCCAGTCACTGGCGGGATTTGGTCACCAAGGCTGAGAAGGCTTTCAATGCCCAAGGACCCGCTTTTTTGAATATCTTGGCTCCCTGTCCTCGAGGCTGGCGATATCCCACGAATCAGACGATAAGGATGGCTAGACTCGCCGTGGAAACCTGCTTCTGGCCCCTTTATGAAGTAGAAAATGGCAACTGGAGGTTGACGCATAAACCCAGGGAGAAGAAACCTCTCGTGGAATGGCTCAAACCCCAAGGCAGATTCAAACATTTATTTAAACCAGAAAATCAGCACGTCATCGAGGAATTTCAAACTAAAGTCGACGAGGATTGGAATAGCTTGCTGAAGAGATGCCAAATCGAATAACACCTTCCTTGCTCTACCGCCCTCCGATTGCTAAAATAGCTGTGAACTTAATGGAGGGATGAAGTTGGGCATCATTGTGCAAAAATACGGTGGAACTTCGGTTGCCGATACCGAACGTCTTAAAAATGTAGCCAATCGCATAGTCAAAACAAAGGAGCGGGGGAATGCGGTTGTAGTTGTGGTATCTGCTTTGGGTGGAACCACGGACGAACTCCTGAAAATGGCCTATGAGATCACTCCCACCCCTCCCGAGCGAGAATTGGACATGCTCTTGGCCACGGGGGAACAAGTCTCCATTGCCCTTTTAAGCATGGCCATTAACGCTCTAGGGTACGATGCCATCTCATTCACCGGTCCTCAAGTTGGGATCCTCACGGATACGACTCACACCAAGGCTAAAATAATGGACATAAGAACCGAACGCATCCTCGACGAGATAAAAAAGGGAAGGATTGTCATCGTCGCAGGCTTTCAGGGTGTCACCGTGGATCAAGATATCACCACCTTGGGAAGGGGTGGATCGGATACCACAGCCGTAGCTTTAGCCGCCAGGCTCAAGGCGGATGTGTGTGAGATTTGCACGGACGTGGATGGTGTGTATACCGCCGACCCTTGGTTGGTGCCCGATGCCCGAAAGCTCCCCGTCATCTCCTACGAAGAGATGCTCGAACTGGCGGCGAGTGGTGCTAAAGTGCTGCAGCTTCGGGCGGTTGAGTACGGTAGAAATTATGGTGTCTTGATCCATGTTCGATCCAGCTTTTCAGATGAAGCGGGAACTTTGGTAAGGGAGGTAGACCAAATGATGGAGAGGGCTATAATCAGCGGAGTCGCTTGTGACATCGGAGAAGCCAAAGTCACCATCCGAGATGTCCCCGACAGACCTGGAATCGCTGCCAAGGTTTTTAAGGCTTTGGCGGATGCTAATATCAACGTGGATATGATCATTCAAAACGTGAGCGAAAAGGGTTTCACCGATATTTCCTTCACCGTGGTCAAGGAGGATTTAACGAGGGTTGGGCGGGCTTTGGAATCCATAGTCGAGGAACTCAAGGCCCGAGGTCCTTATTACGATGAGAATATCGCCAAGGTTTCCCTGGTGGGAGCGGGAATGAAGACTCACCCGGGAGTAGCCGCCGATATGTTCAGCGCTCTTGCTGAGGAAAATATCAATATTCAAATGATCAGCACTTCTTCCATCAAAATCTCTTGCGTAGTCGATGCCAAGGAGGTTGAGAGAGCGGTGAAGGCCGTCCATAAGAAATTTAATCTCGGTAAGGAGGCAGTAATTTGTGAAGGAGTATAATGTCGCCATAGTGGGGGCAACGGGTGCCGTCGGTGAGGAAATGCGAAATATCTTGGAGGAGAGAGATTTTCCCGTTGCCAATCTGAGATTGCTTGCCTCCGAAAGATCCGTCGGTCGGAGGCTTACCTTTAGGAGAACGGGGGTAGCCGTTGAGCAACTTTCTCCCGATTCCTTCGAAGGTGTGGATATCGCCCTATTTTCCGCTGGAGCTTCCATAAGCGAGGAATTCGCCCCCCTTGCTGTGAAGGCGGGAGCTATAGTCATCGATAATAGCAGCGCTTTTCGTATGAAAGAGGATGTTCCCCTGGTGGTTCCCGAGGTTAATCCTGAAGCCTTAAAGGATCATAAGGGCATCATCGCCAATCCGAATTGTTCAACCATTCAGATGGTTGTGGTCTTAAAGCCCATTCATGATCGAGCGAGGATAAGAAGGATCGTGGTTTCCACCTATCAAGCTGTCTCCGGTACGGGGAAGAAAGCTGTTCAAGAGCTCTTGGATCAAGCGAAAGCCTATCTTGCGGGGGAGGAGATTATTTCGGGGGTTTATCCTCATCAGATAGTCTTCAATCTTCTGCCACACATCGATGTATTCCTGGAAAATGGCTACACCAAGGAAGAAATGAAGATGGTCGATGAGACCCGGAAGATATTTGGCGAACCCGAGATGAAAATCACCGCAACCTGTGTTCGCGTCCCCGTCTTCGTCACCCATTCGGAGGCGGTAAACATCGAAACCGAAAGGAAGATTTCAGCCTCTGAAGCCCATCGAATCCTTGAGAATGCACCTGGAGTGGTGGTCATCGACGATCCGGAGAACTTGGCTTACCCCATGCCCATTTTCGCTGCGGGAAAGGACGCATGCTATGTGGGTCGAATTCGAGAGGATGAATCCGTAAGATGCGGACTTAATCTGTGGATCGTCTCCGATAATTTGCGGAAGGGAGCCGCCCTTAACGCCGTGCAGATAGCTGAACTTTTGATAAAGCAATCTTAATCATCTTAGCTTTGGGGGTTTGCCACGTTCGCTGATACCAAGTGTTCGGGTAAGGAAATGGCGTTTCAGGATTTGTCTTAAGCTTTGTATCGGCCTATAATAAGAAATTGGAAGAAAGTTCGCCCAGTTGTAAATACGAGGTCAGATGGGGAAATAGTACGCCTCACCGGGCCAAAGGCAGCGGGTTTAACCTGTGGGACCTTATAACCACAGGTTTTAAATTTATGATAACTATTAACGAGTTAGGTTTACATTTAGCCCATCTTGTTAATAATACAACTTATCTTTATCGAGGTGTTCCGTTTGAGGACAAGGAAACACGAGATTCAAGTGAATCTCAGGTCTACCGTGGATAGAGAAGAACGGTTTCGCAAGGGAGAACGTGTTAGCTGGATGGGAATATGGGGAAATGTGGCTTTGACCATTTTCAAGGCTTTAGCCGGCATTCTGGGTAGGAGCCAAGCTATGGTAGCTGATGCTACTCATTCCCTTTCAGATATCGCCACTACCACGTTCGTACTCCTCAGTCTGAAGATTTCAAAGAAACCTGTAGATGAAACTCATCCCTATGGTCACGGGAAAATAGAGGCAATAGCAGCTGGACTCGTGGGTTCTCTTCTTGGTGCAGCGGGCGTTGCCATTTTGCTCTCCGCCATCCGATCGATCTCGGTGGGAGTATCTCGCATTCCTGGGGCAATTGCTCTTGTGGCAGCCATAACTTCTATCGTTGTCAAGGAAGGGATGTTTCAATATACTGCGCGGGTTGGCAGGAAGCTCCATAGCCCAGCGGTTATGGCCAGTGCTTGGCATCATAGGTCTGATGCTCTCTCTTCGGTGGCGGCACTGGTCGGCATCGGCGGTGCCAGGCTGGGCTATCCAATCCTAGATCCGTTGGCGGGAGCGGGCGTTTCTCTGTTCATCATCAAGATGGGATACGATATTACCGTAGAGTCATTCCATCATATCATGGATACGGCTCCGGGGGAAAACATCTTAAGGAGAATTACCGGCATAGCTGAGGAGGTAGAAGGAGTCGAGCACGTCCACGAGATCAAAGCCCGACGTATGGGACAGTACCTGCTTGTTGATTTAAAATTAGAGGTCGATCCAAAAATCACGGTGGCCACGGGACACACCATCGCCAGCGAAGTCAGGCATAAAATCATGGGGGAGATGGATAATGTGGCCGATGTGATGGTACACGTCAATCCATATAAACGCCATCCTCCCCATGGGCACCCCGGAACATCTGATTGAATGATTAAAAGCGACCCTAAAAGGGTCGCTCTACATTCTTCATTGACCACATCACCTTGTGGCTTTAAGCTATAAATCGGAGGCAATCTTATTTCCTGAAGACAAAAATGGAGACCCCTGAATTCATCGAGATTTTAAAAAAGGACGAGAACTACCGGGGGCAGATCGTTTATTCGAAAAGAATTCCACCTAGGGAAGCGACCTTTGGTGTTCTTAAGCAACCCCTGCCCAAAATTTTGGAAGAGAGTTTGCGCAAGCTCGGGATAACCAAGCTCTATCATCATCAAGTACAGGCCATCGATCTCGTAAGGCAAGGGGAAAACGTGATCATAGTCACGGGGACGGCTAGCGGCAAGAGTTTATGCTATAACATCCCCGTGCTCGAAGCGATCTTGAAGAAACGGAGGAATACCGCTCTCTATCTTTTTCCCACAAAGGCACTGGCTCAGGATCAATTAAGGATCCTTCACCAGTTTAAATTGCCGGGTCAGGTTCCCGCCACTTACGATGGCGACACGCCCATCGATGAAAGAGCCTGGATAAGGAGCAACGCAAATATAGTCCTCACCAATCCGGATATGCTTCACTATGGAATCTTGTCTCACCATAAGATGTGGGCGAATTTCTTCCTCAATTTAAAATACGTGGTCATCGATGAAGTCCATATTTTAAGAGGGGTTTTTGGTTCCAACGTGGCCAATATCATTCGGCGCTTGAGGAGAGTCTGTACCCATTATGGTTCAAAGCCGCAATTCATTTTATCCTCAGCTACTGTGGCAAATCCCAAAGAGTTAGCCGAAAATCTCATCGGTGTCAAGGTTGAGGTCGTGGACAGGGATTGTTCCCCTTGCGGTGAAAAATTCTTCTTATTCTGGAATCTCCCGTACTTGGATCAGAGCAAGGAAAGGCGAAAGAGTTCCAACTCCGAGGCAACTTACCTCTTCGTCCAACTGGCGAAAAATGCCATCAGAAACATCACCTTCAGCAAATCTCGACGCACGGCGGAGTTGCTGTTCAAATATGCTAGGGATGAGCTCAAAGATAGACCGGATGTTTTATCCAAGACGAGCTCCTATAGGGCCGGTTACCTCGCTCCGGAGCGGCGCGCGATAGAGCAAAGGCTATTTTCAGGGGAGCTTTTGGGAGTAAGTTCAACCAATGCCTTAGAGTTGGGCATCGATATTGGAACTCTGGATGCCTGTGTGATTAATGGTTTCCCTGGAACCATTGCCTCCACCTGGCAGCAAGTGGGAAGAGCTGGGCGGAAGCAAGATGCCTCCTTAGCCATTTTGGTTGCCCAAGACGATCCCTTGGATCAATACTATATGAGATATCCCAGCGCTTTTTTTGGAAGGAGCCATGAACAGGCGATCATCGATTTTGAAAATCCCTATATTCTTTCCAAGCATTTGCTCTGTGCCGCCTATGAGATACCCTTATCCCCTGAAGATGAGGAATACTTTGGGAAATTCTTCTTGAGCGTGGTGAAATCGTTGGCGGAGGAAGGTGAGTTGCTGGAGAGGAAATCCAGGTGGTTCTGGATAAAACGTGAATTCCCCGCTCAATCCGTGAACATCCGTTCAGCTTCCCAAGATACCTACTCCGTCGTTGAGATGGAATCGGGAACTCTCCTGGAAACGATAGATTCGGCAACGGCCTTCATCTACATTCATCCGGGGGCGATATATCTACATCAGGGCGATTCCTATCTCGTTGTGGAGCTCGACCTGGCCGAAAAGGTTGCCTTCGTCGAACCCACCTATGGCGATTATTATACGCAGCCCCGGGAGGAGACAACCCTCACGGTCCTCAGTGAAATCAGAAGAAAAGACTGCGGTTTCACCTCTGTTTCCTTCGGGGAGGTCGATGTGACTAGTCACGTAATCGCCTACCAAAAAAGGAGGATTTTCACGGGTGAAATACTAGGTGTGGAGGAGTTGGATCTACCCCCTCAAAGGTTTAAAACCGAGGCCTTCTGGTTTACGATACCCAACAATGTTGTGGATGAGCTAAAGCTGGATAATCTGCAGTTGGCTGGTGGGATTCATGCCATCGAGCACGCCTCAATCGCTTTGCTTCCCGTGTACGCCATGTGTGATAGATGGGATATCGGAGGAGTCTCCACCCAGCTTCATTTTCACACGGGAATGCCCACGATTTTCATTTATGACGGATTCGAAGGTGGGATCGGCATCGCCGCCACGGGATATGAACTTTGTGAGGGACTCCTGAAGGCGACATCGGTCTCCATCAAGGACTGTGGGTGCAGGGAGGGCTGTCCATCTTGCATCCAATCCCCAAAGTGTGGGAATTGGAACGAACCCCTCGATAAAAAGGCAGCCATTAAGATTTTGAAGAAACTGCTTGAGCGACTCTAGACCCATCCCTTTTCCCTTAATTCAGGGAGGTATCTATGTACATTAGTGTGATAGGGGCGGGCCAGTGTGATGATAAAATCTACGGGATTGCCTATGAGGTTGGTAGGCTCATTGCACAAAGAGGCGCCATTTTGGTTTGTGGAGGCTTAGGTGGGGTCATGGAAGCCGCCTGCAAGGGTGCGAAGAGTGCAGGGGGTCTGACTGTGGGCATCCTTCCCACAGAGGAGAGAGACGCCAATCCCTACGTTGATATAGCCATTCCCACGGGCATGGGTGAAGCCCGAAATGCCCTTGTCGTTCGAGCCGGACAGGCGGTTATAGCCATCGGTGGTGAGTTCGGCACCCTTTCCGAAATAGGATTGGCCCTCAAGATGGGAAAATCCGTAGTGGGCATCGGAACATGGGAGCTCAAAAAGGAAGGAAAACTGGTCGACGCTGTAATTCCGGCAAAAAATCCCCAGGAAGCCGTGGGAAAAGCCTTCCTTTTAGCCCACTAATTCAGCGTGATTGTCAGCGAACTTCCGAGATGTTATAGTAAAATATGCTTATTTCTTCTTTGCTTTATTGCTGTGTAAAAAGGAGAGTTTTAGGGTAAATTATTTATGATGGGTTTTTAAGGAGAGGCTATATGAGGACGAGTGTGGATGTGCACAATTATTTGCAATCAAGGGATATACCCCATGAGATTTTTCTATTGAATAGCCCCACCAGAACTGCAGAAAGAGCCGCTGCTCTTTTAGGATTGAATTTATGTGAAATTATTAAAACCGTGATATTTTTCGTAGATAGTGAACCAGTTGCCGTGGTGACGTGCGGGGATAAAAAGGTGAGTTATAAGAAGTTAAAAAAAGTTTTGGGGACTTCCAGAGTCAGATTGGCAAGCCCTGAAGAGGTTGTTGAGCTCACCGGTTACGTTGTGGGAGCCACTCCACCATTTTGTTTTGAAAATAAAATTCGGATTTTAATCGATAAAAGCGTGATGGATGTCGAAGTTGTGTATACAGGTGGAGGGGAAATAAATGCCATGTTAAAAATGAAATCCCAAGATTTGCAGGGAGTCACTCAAGGTGAGATAGTTGATGTAAATGATTAAAGTTGAGATTAGAATCCACCGCGTTTTTAATCTGTAATGGTGAGTTCAGAGGAGGGGACATAAAATTCAAGAAGTGAATTGGGATGAGGGTTATCGAAAGTATTGAAGAACGATGTAAAGAATGTTATGGTTGTGTGCGTATCTGCCCCGTGAAGGCCATAAAGGTTAGGGATGGACAAGCAGAAGTCCTCGACGAGAAATGCATTTACTGCGGTCGATGTATCAATGCTTGTACCCAAGGAGCGAAGCAAGCGAAGACTGAAATAGATTTAGTAAAGGGTTTGCTCTCCTCCCGTCAAGTAGTAGTCATTCTTGCCTCGGAGTGTGTGGCTTCATTTTATCCCGCAACTCCTGCCCAACTCAGCGCCGGCTTGGAGAAACTCGGTTTCTTCTCCGTAGAAGATACTCTTTTGGGCGAGGAACTCGTCGCCGATGAATATACGAAGCTTTTTAAAGAACGGGCAGGTGAACCCATAATTAGATCCACGTGTCCGGCGGTTGTCACCTGGTTAGAGAAGTATTACCCTGAATTCTTGGCCTATTTGGCTCCGATCATCTCTCCCGTAATCGCCCAAGGGCGTTTAATTAAGGAGATGTACGATCCCGGTGTAGCCACAGTATACATCGGTCCCTGCATTGCGGCGAAAGCCGAGGCCAGGGACGACCCTGTAGCCGATGCCATAGATGCTGTGCTCACCTTTGACGAGTTAAAATCGATGTTCAAAGAGGCGGATATCAATTTAGAGTCCCTCCCTCCAGTCGATTTGGATGCCGTTCGCCCCGTACTTTTGAGGATGTTTTCTTTGAGTGGCGGTTTTCCAAGAGAAACTATCGACGGTTATTCTCTTTTGGATAGGGACTTTCGGGTTATACGAGGAATTTATGGCATTGAAAAGCTTGCCGATGCCATCCTTCGCGGTGAGGTAAGACCAAAATTGATCGACGTTCTGGACTGCGATGGGTGTGTGGGTGGACCTGCAATGGGAAGCAATATGAGCATCTATGCTCGTAAAAACATCATTGAGCAATATTATAAGGAGAAAAGTAAAAGCTCTCCGAGGAAGGTGAACTTCAAGCAAATTCTCCCCAGGCTGCCATGGATTGAAATGCGGCGAGAATTTACCAGCAAGGAGGTAAAACTCCCCTTCCCCACGGAGGAAGAACTCAAGGCGATATTAGCTACTGCGGAAAAGCATGATCAGCGGGATGAGCTCGATTGTGGAGCCTGTGGATATGAATCCTGCCGAGAAGAGGCCATTGCCATTTACCAAGACCTAGCGGAATGGGGAATGTGTTTTCCTTTTCAGCGAGGGCTCTTCTTGAAGGTGGTGGAACAGTTAAGGCAAACCTCCATTACCGATGGTCTGACTGGGTTATCCAACCATAAAAATTTCATGGAACGCTTAAAGGTGGAGTTTAAAAGGACCTTACGTTATGGTTCACCTCTCTCACTTATTATGATCGATGTAGATCTCTTCAAACCCATAAATGACACATACGGTCACGTGAGAGGGGATGAGGTACTGAAAATTATGGCGCAGATCATAAAGAGGAATATCCGAGAAGCGGACCTGGCTGCGCGCTATGGTGGAGATGAATTTGCATTGATCTTGCCGGAGACCGATAAAACGGAGGCTTTTGCCGTGGCTGAAAAATTGAGAACAAAAGTGGAAGCTCACCAGTTTATTTTAAATGGTAACCCGAATAGAATCACCATCAGCTTGGGTGTTACTTCTCTTACCCCTGATATAAAGGATGTCGCAACTTTCGTTGAGAAAGCGGACAAAGCCATGTATAAAGCGAAAGAAAGTGGACGGAATCGAGCCCATATCGCTTCGGACTCCACGGACTAAATCCCATGCCTTATAAGTTTGAATTCAAAATGCAAAGATCAAAAATCAAAATTACAGGTCAAAATCCAAAAATTATTTTAAATTTTGAAGAAGGCGTATGTTTTGAAGGAAGCTTTTCTTTATGAAAAATTGGCAGACAAGAAGGTAAGATGCAACATCTGTCCCAGGCGATGTGCCATCCCTTTGGGTAAGCGCGGTTATTGCGGAACGAGGCTAAATGAGGATGGCACATTATACACCTTAATCTATGCCAAATGTTCCTCGATCGCGGCAGATCCCGTGGAAAAGAAACCCGTTTTTCATTTTTATCCAGGGAGCCAAGTTCTTTCTTTCGGAACACTGGGTTGCAATTTAAGGTGTAAGCATTGCCAAAATTGGCAAATTGCTCATGCACGTCCGGACGAGAAGGGGTCGGGTCTAACTGAAGTGTCCCCAGAGTACGCTGTGGACTTGGCGAAGAGATATGATTGTCAGGGACTTGCTTGGACATACAATGAACCAATCATCTGGTTTGAATACACCTTGGATTCGGCCAAATTGTGCAGGGGAAGTGGGCTTTACACCATTTACGTGACCAATGGTTACATTACTCAGGAAGCTCTGGATATGATCGGGCCCTATCTCGATGTATTTCGGGTGGACATTAAGGGCTTTACCAGTGAACTTTATAAAGAGCTATCCAATGTTCCCGATTTTTCCCCGATCCTGGAAGCTGCAATCCGAGCCAGGAAGAGATGGAACATGCACGTTGAGGCGGTAACGAATGTAATTCCTACATACAACGATGACGAAAATCAACTTCGTGGAATCGCTAGATGGATAAAGAATTCCCTGGGAGTCAATACCCCGTGGCATGTGACCCGATTCATCCCCTACTTAGAACTCTCTCACCTGTACCCCACGCCAACAAAGACTTTGGAAAGGGCCAGGGAAATAGGTTTTGAAGAGGGGCTCTCCTTCATCTACGTGGGAAATGTTCCGGGTCATCCAGGTGAGAATACCTATTGTCCCGGTTGTGGGAGACTGGTCATTGAGAGATGGGGTTATAGTATCACAAAGTATCAGATTCAAGATGGGAAATGTCAGTTCTGCGAAACCGATCTCAACATTGTGGGCAGCGAGGTAGCGGAGAGGAAACACGCTACTTAGTCGCGAGCTTCCTGGTCTTAATTTTGGACGGAAGAATTCATTGGGGTTGACGGAGATGAAAACCAAACGCGCCGTTTCATCGGGTGGGGTTATCTTCCGAAGGGTGAATAAGGAAATTCAAGTCGCCCTTGCCCGAAGGGGTGAGGGCAAAATCTGGTGCCTGCCCAAGGGGTTAATTGAAAAAAGGGAAAATCCAGAGGAGACGGCGATCAGAGAGGTGGAGGAGGAAACGGGACTTCGTGGAGAGATCGTGGATAAGATTGGACAGATAGACTACTG
>DDKQ01000054.1 GCA_002339355.1 Candidatus Subteraquimicrobium carltonvillense
ATCAAAGGAAATGAGGGAGGAAAGTGGAGCGAACTAGCACGGTAAAAAGGGAGACCAAAGAGACTTTAATCGACATTTCCTTGAATATCGATGGGAAGGGTTTGTCCAAAATCGATACCGGTATACCCTTCCTCGATCACATGCTTGAGCTATTTGCTAAGCATGGTCTATTCGATTTGACCATCGAAGCGAGGGGAAATTTACATATCGATGCACACCACACTGTAGAAGATGTGGGCATTTGCTTGGGTCAAGCATTTCGGCAGTGTTTGGGGGATAAAAAGGGTATAAGAAGATTTGGTTTTAGCATCGTTCCCATGGACGAAGCTCTTGTTCTGACTTCTTTGGATATAAGTGGGCGCTCCCGTCTTTTTTACGATGTGGGGCTCCCCATGGAAGTCATCGGGAATTTCGATGTGAGCCTGATTCATGAATTCTTTCATGCCTTTGTGAACCACTCTGCCATCACCCTCCATATCAAGGTTTTGTTTGGTAAGAATACCCATCATATCATCGAGGCAATATTCAAGAGCTTGGGCACAGCTTTGGATATGGCTACAGCGATCGACCCTAGGAGAATGGAGGAAGTACCCTCCACCAAGGGCCAACTCTAATCTAGTCACTCGACCCTCGAATCGAAGAATTTCGAGCGACGATCGACGAGCGACGATGATCTGTATGGTGCGCATTAATCGTGATATTAAGAAATCAGGGAATTAATCAATGATAGTGATAGTGGATTATGGAATGGGGAATTTAAGGAGTGTGCAAAAGGGTTTTGAAAAAGTTGGGTACGAAGCCTTCATAACCTCCGATCCGGAGGTGATTCGCAAATCTTCTGGTGTGGTGCTTCCCGGGGTAGGAGCCTTTGCTGATGCCATGCACAATTTACGGGCTTCTGGATTAGGTGATGCTGTTTTGGAAATTCTCTCTCAAAGTAAGCCCTTTTTGGGTATTTGTTTGGGACTACAACTCCTCTTTACTGAGAGTGAGGAGGATGGCTTGCACAAGGGTCTTGGTATAATAAAGGGTCGAGTTTTGCGTCTTCCAACGGAAGTTAAAGTTCCGCATATGGGGTGGAATCGGATAAAAAAGGTGTGCGAAGCGCCCATCCTTCAAGGTATCTCCGATGGTTCTTATTTCTATTTCGTCCATTCCTACTATGTGGATCCAAAAGACAGCGATATCGTCTGCACCACTACTGAATATGGTATCGAGTTCACTTCCAGCATCTGGAAGGATAATATTTTTGCAGTTCAATTTCACCCGGAGAAAAGCAGCAAGTTGGGATTAAAAATATTAAAGAATTTTGGAGGTATGGTCTATGCTCATCTACCCCGCAGTTGATATCCTGGGCGGAAAATGTGTACGCCTTTTTCAGGGAAGATTTGAAACCGTGAAGGTTTATTCCGGAGATCCTGCGGAGATGGCGAAGAGGTGGGAGGATGAAGGCGCTCAATTCTTGCATGTCGTGGATCTTAACGGTGCCGCCTCTGGTAAACCTCAAAATTTACCGGCCATCGAAAAAATCATCAAATCTGTGGGTATTCCCATCCAAGTTGGTGGAGGAATAAGAGATATTAAAACTGTGGAAAAGATATTGGATTTGGGAGTTCGAAGAGCTGTCTTGGGAACCGCGGTTATAAATGCTCCAGAGTTTGTTGCCGAAGCATGCCTGAAATTTGGACCCAAAATCGTAGCCGCCATCGATGCCCGAAGTGGGAAGGTAGCTATAAGCGGCTGGAGAGAGAGTACGGAATATGATGCATGGGAGGTCGCTCGGGAGTTGAAGATGCTTGGCATTTCGCGTTTAATTTACACGGATATCCTCTCCGATGGAACACAGCGTGGGATCAATTTTGACGCTGTGCGGGACATGGTTCAAACGATTGACATCTCTCTGATCGTTTCCGGGGGAGTATCCAGTTTGGAAGATATCATAAATCTCAAAAGGTTGGAGCCTTTAGGAGTGGAGGGCGTCATCGTTGGTACAGCCCTATATGAGGGAACATTTTCTCTTAAAGAAGCGATGGCTGCAGCGGGTTGTGCTACCGGTAGGTGAAGGAAGTGCTGACTAAACGGATCATTCCTTGCCTGGATGTGAAAGAGGGCAGGGTGGTAAAGGGAGTAAAATTTGTGAACCTCAGAGATGCGGGGGATCCCGTAGAGTTAGCAGCGGTCTATGACAGGGAAGGTGCGGATGAACTGGTCTTTCTGGACATCACTGCCTCCTATGAGAAGCGAGGGATAATGGTGGATGTGGCCCGGCGCACCGCGGAGGAGGTTTTCTTCCCATATACGGTGGGCGGGGGCATCAGAACCATGGAGGATATCAGAAATCTTCTTTCTGCTGGTGCCGACAAGGTCTCTTTAAATACCGCTGCGGTGAAGAATCCGCAGATTGTAAGGGAAGCTTCTAAGAAGTTTGGAAGCCAGTGCATCGTGGTTGCCATAGATGCGAAGAGAGTTCAAGGTTCAAGGTTCAAAGTTCAAGGTGAAGAGAATTTGGGACTCCCAACTCCCAACTCCCAACTCCCAACTCTAAAGTGGGAAGTTTACATAAATGGGGGAAGAACACCCACCGGTTTGGATGCTGTGGAATGGGCAAGGAAGGTTGAGAGCCTTGGGGCGGGAGAAATCTTGCTTACCAGCATGGATATGGATGGCACAAAGAATGGGTATGATATCGCGCTAACTCGAGCCGTCTCAAGCGCCATTAATATGCCCGTCATCGCCTCGGGAGGTGCTGGAAAGTTGGAGCATTTCCTCGAAGTCATCGTTGAAGCGAATGCAGATGCCGTGCTCGCCGCCTCTCTTTTCCATTACGGAGAGTTAACAATCAGGGAGGTAAAAGAGTATTTAAGAGATCACGGAATTTCCGTAAGACTATGAAAAATATTTTTGGCTTAAAATAATTTCTCCAAAGGAATTTCTCCTTTCTTTATAATGTAATGGAGTAAATAGAATCAGGGGAGAGGGAATGTGAAATGAGATTCTTTGTCATAGTTGTAATACCACTAGCCATCGGTGTCGCAATTATGGTTCTTGTTCGCTATCTCCTGGTGAGGATGGTCACAAAATCCAATGAAGAGAGGAGAGAGGAGCCCCCAAAAAAGGAAAAGTCTAATGAGTAACACCATTGTGAGTTTAAATTCAAAATTTAGAAATCAAAATGCAAAATGACAAAGTAAAACCCAAAATTAAAACCTGAGACCAAAATAAATTTTTGAATTTTGATCTGTAATTTTGATTTTTGATCTTTGCATTTTAAATTTTTACCGAGGTTAAATTTGTAGTGAGAGGGGCAGCAAAACATTCCACAAATATCAAGAGGAACTCTAGGGGAATTGCCCAGTTCGATGATTTGAGGTTTCTAGTGTTGCTTGAGTATAGGAAGGGAAGGAGTTCACGTGAAGAAGGATATACTCAGTGAGGTAAAGTTAAAATTCGATGAAAGGGGTTTGATCCCTACTATAGTCCAAGATTTTAAAACTGGCGAGGTGCTGATGCTCGCCTATATGAATGAAGAATCCCTCAAGAGGACCTTGGAGAGTGGCGAGACCTGGTTTTGGAGCCGCTCCCGCCAGGAGTTATGGCATAAAGGGGAAAGTTCGGGAAATATCCAGAAAGTAAAGGAAATCCGCTACGATTGTGATGAGGATACATTACTGGTTTTGGTGGAGCAAATCGGAGTCGCCTGCCACACCGGCAATAGAACCTGCTTCTACCGAACCCTTAAGAAATTATTATGAGCTGGACTAAATCGCCAGAAACTCATGTTCAAAGTTCTGCATTAGAGTTGCAAAATTAGCCATTAGATGGAATGACGGGTATGGATTCACAGGATGACAAAATATTACGAGTACATAGAACCAAAGCTCAGACAAAAGAGAGTTACGATAAAATCAGTTGGTTTTATGATTATTTTGCTGGAGTATTTGAGAAAAAATTCAGAAACATGGCGGTAGAGCAGTTAAAGATTAAAGAGGGGGAAAGCGTTCTAGAGATCGGTTTTGGAACTGGACATTGCTTGAAGCAAATGGCTCAGTCGGTAGGCGAGAATGGCCAGGTTTATGGTATCGACATTTCCTCTGGTATGCTGGAGGTTAGCAAGCGGAGACTCGAAAAAGCAGGACTTTTGGATAGAGTCGATCTCTGCTGTGGAGATGCGTTGAAAATGCCTTATGGATATAATAAATTCGATGCCGTATTCATGAGTCTTACCCTTGAACTTTTTGATACACCCGAAATCCCGAAAGTTCTCGGCGAAATTAAGAGAGTTTTAAGATCTGGTGGAAGGCTCGGAGTTTTCAGCATGTCGAAAGAAAATGGAAATTCGTTATTAATGAGACTATGTGAGTGGGCACATGAAAAATTTCCCAAATATATCGACTGCAGACCAATATATGTTGAACGATCGATAAAAGAAGCCGGATTTAACATAGAATATAAGAAAAAAGTGGGATTAGTGGGTTTGCCGGCGGAAATTGTTATTGCAGTAAGAGTAATTTATGATTTTTAATCCCGTAAAAGAAGGAATTTTTGGATGATTGGCGAATATATATTGCAAAGAATCACGTATTAATGTTAAACTTTATGAAAATTGAAATATATTATAAAGTCGATGATGGGGACTAGTAGTTTAGAGGGCTTAGCTACAGAGAGCCGGGATTTGCTGAAACCTGGTGCGAGTCTCTAAATGAATGGACCTCTGAGACGCAAACCGAAAATGGTCTTGGTTGGTGTGGACCAAGACTGTAAGTAGGTTCTGACGGAAACTTCCACCGTTAAAAGAAAGAGGGTATTATCTGTACCCGTAGAGTGACCATAGGTAATTAGGGTGGCACCGCGAGAAAAGCCTCTCGTCCCTTGACGAGAGGCTTTTTGTTTAGAATCATCGCTGCTTGTGACTCGACGCTCGACCCTAAAAGATTTATCCCGAGCGACGAGGGGGAAGAAATATGTATCGTCCGTGTCGAAGTGAGTTTAAACGTTTGGCAAGGGAGTATAATTTGATACCGGTGTATCGAGAGATCGTCGCCGATACGGATACACCCGTTTCGGCCTTTAAGAAGCTGGGTGAGAGCACTAATGCTTTTCTTTTGGAGAGCGTCGAGGGTGGAGAAAGGCTTGGGCGTTATTCCTTTTTGGGTAATAATCCTTACCTCATTATCACCTGCGACGATGGTAACTTGCAGATCATGCAGGGACAAAAGCTGACAAAAATATCGAATATTCCCGATCCCTTGAAGATCATTGAAGAGATCATCTCCCAATATCGCCCCGCCCAAATGGAGGAGCCCCCACCGTTTTATGGTGGAGCCGTGGGCTATCTGGGCTATGATGTCATCCGATACTTCGAAGATATTCCTAGGACCACTCAGGATGATTTACACCTCCCCGAAATGATCTTTGTCTTCACGGATACCATTCTCATCTTTGATCATCTAAAGCACAAAATTAAGGTGGTAGCCAACGCCCATATTGATGGCGAAGCCGATGAGGCTTACGATCAAGCCATTTGTAAAGTAGAAGATCTAATCGAAAAGCTAAAACAACCCGTTGTTCATACTCCCCTTCGGGAATACTCCTATGTCTCAGCAGGTATCTCCCATCCTCACCTGGAATCTAACATGTCAAAGGAGGATTTCATCGAAGCCGTGAGTGAGGCAAAGGGATATATTAGAGCTGGAGATTTTCTTCAAGTCGTATTATCGCAGAGATTCTCCACCGAGATTAAGGCCGATCCCTTTGATATTTATCGGGCGTTAAGGATGATAAATCCATCACCCTACATGTATTACTTGAAATTTGGAGATTTAAAGCTCATTGGCTCATCCCCTGAGCCCTTGGTGAAGGTCCAAGGCTCCTATGCAATTACCCGTCCCATCGCGGGCACTCGCCCCCGGGGGGAAACGGATGAGGAGGATAGAAAACTCGAGACCGAACTGTTGAGCGACGAAAAGGAACGGGCCGAACACATCATGCTCGTGGATCTGGGTCGGAATGATTTGGGCAGGGTATGCAAGCCGGGTAGTGTGAAGGTGGAAGAACTGATGTTCATCGAAAGATATTCCCATGTAATGCACATCGTCTCCACCGTCGGTGGAACTTTGAGGAAAGATAAAAATGCCTTCGACGTTTTAAGAGCGGCTTTCCCCGCGGGAACCGTCACGGGTGCTCCCAAAATAAGGGCTATGGAAATCATCGATGAGCTTGAACCGACTTTGAGGGGCCCGTATGCGGGAGCTGTAGGATACTTCAGTTATTCTGGAAATTTGGATTCGTGCATAACTATAAGGACGATCATCGTTGTGGGAAATAAAGCATATGTACAAGCTGGAGCGGGAATAGTTTACGATTCTGTCCCCGAGAGGGAATTTCAGGAATCCGTGAATAAAGCTCAGGCACTCCTTTCAGCGGTTCATATGGCGGAGAATAGTTTGGGGAGCTACAAATGATACTAATGATAGATAACTATGACTCATTTACATATAATCTGGTTCAATACTTGGGGGAGCTTGGGGCGGACCTGCCTGCTGGCAGGCATGGCATTCGCGTTTTCCGCAATGATAAGATCACTATCTCTCAGATTGAAAAATTAAACCCCACATACATCGTGATCTCCCCAGGTCCATGTACCCCAAATGAGGCAGGCATTTCCATGAATGTGGTGAAATATTTTGCTGGGGAAATTCCCATTTTGGGGGTTTGTCTGGGGCATCAGTCCATTGCCCAAGTGTTTGGAGGAAGGATCATCCGCGCTCTTGTTCCAGTTCACGGGAAAACTTCCCTAATTTATCACGATGGAAAGACCATATACCGAGAAATCGAAAACCCCTTCGTTGCTACCAGATATCATTCCCTGATAGTGGAGAGAGAAACCCTCCCCGATTGTTTTGAGATATCTGCGGAGACGGAGGACAAAATCATCATGGGAATCAGACATAAGAAATTCCCCATTGAGGGAGTACAATTCCACCCAGAGTCCATTTTGACGGCGGTGGGTAAGAAAATTTTGAAGAATTTTTTGGAGTTGTTTGAAGGTTGAAAAGAGAGGAGGTGTGACTTGTGATCGTTGAGGTCATTAGAAAAGTAGTTGAGCAAGAGAATTTAACCTCTGAGGAGGCTGCAGCGGTGATGGAGGAGATAATGAGCGGTAAGGCAAATGAAGCTCAAATCGCTTCCTTCATCACCGCTCTTCGGATGAAGGAAGAAACCGTAGATGAGATCTCAAGCTTTGCCAAGGTGATGCGGGCTCATGCAGTTCGAATCAGCCCAAAGGTAGCGGATTTGGTGGACACCTGTGGTACGGGGGGAGATGTTTCCCATACCTTTAATATCTCCACGGTCACTGCTTTTGTGGCTTCGGGAGCTGGTGTACACATCGCCAAGCATGGAAATCGTTCCGTTTCCAGCCGCTGTGGAAGCGCTGATGTCATGGAAGCTCTGGGGGTAAAAATTGATTTGCCTCCTGAAGCGGTCGAGGCTTGCCTGAATGAGGTGGGAATTGGTTTTTTGTTTGCCCCCCTGCTACATCCGGCGATGAAATATGCCACTCCCGTCAGACGAAGCATCGGTATTAGGACGGTCTTCAATATCTTAGGTCCCCTCACCAATCCCGCCTTCGCTTCAGCTCAGATTTTAGGGGTTTACGATCCCTCCCTCGCTCCTATGCTCGCTGAAGTACTTGGGAATTTAGGGGTAAAGCGTGCTTTAGTGGTTCATGGTGACGGGCTAGATGAGTTAACCAATACCGGCGAGAGTTGCATCTCAGAGCTCGCAGATGGGAAGGTAATAAATTACAGAATAACCCCCGAACAATTCGATCTGCCCAGGGTAAAAGTAGATGACCTCAGGGGCGGAACCGTTGAGCAAAATGCTCAGATTATGAGAAACATCTTATCGGATGAAAGGGGACCCCGAAGAGACATCGTGCTTTTAAATGCTGCAGCAGCTTTGGTTGCAGCGGACAGAGCTAAAGATATTGGGGATGGATTGAAACTTGCGGCTGAATCAATTGATAGCGGAGCAGCTCTTAAAAAACTCGAAAAACTCATAGAATTCACCAATAAAATGAAGGGGTGAGGAGTCTAAAGTCAAGAGGGCGTGGCTCATGATTCTAAACGAGATAATTAGGGACAAGAGACTTGAGATAGAGCAAAGAAGAAAGAATGTAGGTCTTGAGACCTTGCGGGAGCGGATATCTTCCTTGCCTCCTGTGAGGGATTTTAAGGCTGCCCTTAAAAAACCGGGTCTTAGTCTCATCGCGGAGGTGAAGAGGGCATCTCCATCGGCTGGGTTAATCAGAGAATATTTTAATCCTGCGGGTATTGCTCAAGTTTGTGAGGAAAATGGCGCTGCTGCCATCTCTGTTTTGACAGACCGGTATTTCCAGGGAAGTTTACATCATTTGGAAGACATTAGAGCTGTGACCTCAATCCCTATCTTACGCAAGGATTTTATCATAGATGAGTTTCAGGTTTATGAGTCTAGAGCAAGTGGTGCCGACGCCATACTCTTGATTGCGAATATCCTTTCCATTGAGGAGATATTGAAGCTTCTCTCCCTTGCTCGAAAGCTGGATTTGGATGTTATCGTGGAGGTCCACAATCGCAAGGATTTAAGGAAAGCGTTAAAGACAAATGTGGAAATTATTGGTATAAATAATAGGAACCTCAGCGATTTTAAGGTCGATATTTCGGTCACTCCAAAGCTCATTGAATTTATCCCTGAGGATAAGATCATTGTGAGCGAAAGTGGTATCCACAGCGCTCAAGATGTTGAGTTTTTGAAGGAGGTGGGAGTTAATGCAATTTTAGTTGGAGAAGCGCTCATGAGAAGCGATGATATTGGAGCAAAAATCAGGGAATTATTAAGTAGATGAAAACAGGATACAGGATACAAGATTAAGGTTAAGTAGGAGGTCTCGTGCCTATTCTAAGAGACTAAAATATTTTATCAAAAAGCTAATTCTTTAATCCTTACAGCTTACGGCTCAAGAAGGAATTATTAATAAAAGGAGGGAAATGCATGTGGGAAGAGACGAAAATCATTTTGAGTGAAGGAGAGATGCCCGCAGCATGGTACAACATCTTACCCGATTTACCAAAGCCCTTAGAGCCATATTTGAATCCGCAGACGAAGGAACCATCGGGTCTTGCTCTCCCACCACCCCTGTTTGCTGCGGAACTCAGCAAGCAGGAGTCGAGCATGGAGCGATGGATAGATATACCTGGAAAAGTAATAGACTTCTACAAATTGTATCGTCCAACGCCTCTCTTCAGGGCAAGGAGGCTAGAGGCAGCACTAGATACGCCAGCTAAAATATATTACAAATATGAGGGTTGGAGTCCACCAGGAAGTCACAAGCCTAACACTGCTATTGCCCAAGCATACTATGCCAAGGAACAGGGTGTGAAGCGTTTGACCACTGAGACCGGGGCTGGTCAATGGGGTAGTGCTTTGGCCATGGCTTGCAGGTTAATGGGTCTGGATTGTACGGTTTACATGGTCAAAGTGAGTTACCACCAGAAACCCTACCGCAGGGTTCTCATGGAGACCTGGGGAGCTCAAGTGATTCCAAGTCCTAGTGAAAAAACTCAATCTGGGCGGGAGATACTGGCGAAGGGCCCCGAGTGTCCTGGTAGTTTGGGAATCGCCATAAGCGAGGCGGTCGAAGATGCGGGTACTCATGATGATACCTTGTATTCGCTGGGAAGTGTATTGAATCACGTTCTGCTTCACCAAACCATAATAGGGTTAGAATGCAAAAAACAATTTGAAAAAATAGATGATTATCCGGACGTTATTTTTGGTTGCATCGGCGGTGGTAGTAGCCTGGGTGGAATTTGCCTACCCTTCGTGAAAGACAAGCTGGAAGGAAAGAAGGTAAGAGTAGTAGCGGTTGAACCCACTGCGTGTCCAACGCTCACAAAGGGTATTTACACCTACGACTATGGTGATACGGCACACCTGGCCCCCATAGCAAAGATGTACACATTGGGTCATACCTTCGTTCCACCTCCGATACACGCTGGTGGACTTCGCTACCATGGTGATGCGCCGCTTATGTGCGCACTTTATGATCAAGGTATAATAGAAGCTCAAGCCCATCACCAGAATCCGGTATTTGAGGCAGCGGTCACCTTTACCCAAGCCGAGGGGATAGTTCCCGCTCCTGAGACTGCTCATGCAGTCAAAGCAGCCATCGATGAAGCAATTAAGTGCAAGAAGAGTGGTGAGTCGGAGAATATCCTCATTAACCTCACGGGTCATGGGTATTTCGATCTCGCTGCCTACGACGACTACCTCGCTGGCAAACTCCAGGATTATGAATAC
>DDKQ01000077.1:0-4940 GCA_002339355.1 Candidatus Subteraquimicrobium carltonvillense
AAAAGAGCAGCTATGGTATAATAATAAAACTGTATTATTAACAAGATGGGTTAACACTATGGTCGGGGTGAAGTGCTCGTGAGCCCACGCGGTCGGCCTGGTTTTAGTTTTAAGCAAGTAATACTCGGCCGCCGCCCCGTACGGGCAGGTTTTCTTAAACACTTACCCCTCCCGAATGTCTAAAATGTCAACCTAACTCGTTAATAGTTCATAAATAAAGAAAGCAGGAAACTGAAGATCTTGAAATCGATTGCCAGGAGGTTGCTGTGGCAAGGAATGTATTGGAATTGATCGGCAATACCCCTGTGGTGAGGATCAATAGGATGAATCCGAACCCCAAGGTAACGATTTATGCCAAGCTTGAGGGCTTTAATCCGGGCGGTTCAGTGAAAGATCGCATTGCCAAATACATGATCGAGAAAGCGGAAGAAACCGGCGAATTAACCAAGGACAAGATCATAGTTGAAGCCACAAGCGGAAATACGGGTATTGGTCTGGCTATCGTTGGGAGAATCAAGGGGTACAGGGTTCAAATCGTGATGCCCGAGAGCATGAGCATCGAACGGAGGAAGGTTTTAAGAGCTTATGGTGTGGAGTTGATTCTGACCCCAGGGGAAGGCGGTGTATCCGGAGCCTACGAAGAGGCAGGAAAATTGGCTAAGGATCCAAAATATTTCATGCCCGATCAATTCGCCAATCCAAACAATGTATTAGCTCATTACGAGACGACTGGTAAAGAGATTCTCGAGCAGGTGGGACGCGTGGATGTCTTCGTCGCCGGAATCGGCACCAGCGGAACCATAATGGGTGCGGGCAAAAGATTGAGGGAAAGCAACCCCAGGGTAAAAATAATCGGCGTTGAGCCCTATCGCAAATCGAAGATACAGGGATTGAAATGTCTGGGTGAGGGATTCATTCCCGCCATATTTAACAGCGAGATGATAGATGACATAGCCAAAGTTACGGACGAGGATGCTTTTGCCACGGCAAGACGACTGGCCAAGGAGGAAGGACTTTTTGTGGGTATGTCTTCAGGAGCTGCCATGTTTGAGGCAATGAGGCGGGCCGAGATGATGGATGGTGGTGTTTTGGTAGTAATTTTCCCCGACTGTGGCGAGAAGTATCTGAGCACGGAACTCTTTGAGGTGTGAAATTGGGAAGTTTACTGGAGCTCGTACTCGTAGTACCAGCTTTGCTCATCGCCGTTACCGTTCATGAATATGCTCATGGCAAAGTGGCTGAAATGCTAGGCGATCCAACCGCTCGCCATGCGGGAAGGCTTTCCTTGAATCCCATCCACCATCTGGATCCCCTGGGAACGCTCATGCTTCTCATATTCCACATCGGCTGGGCAAAGCCGGTACCCGTCAACCCAGCATATTTTGAAAATCCTAAAAGGGATATGATGTATGTGGGACTGGCTGGACCGATGGCCAATTTTATCACCGCTTTTGTTGCCAGCTTCCTGGTGAGATCGGGTTTTATCCCCCGTGGTCTAGGTTATTCGATCTTTTTCTATATAGTTCTAATCAATGTAGCCCTGGGGGTATTTAATCTAATACCCATTCCTCCCTTGGATGGATCGAGGATAATGGCGGCATTTATCCCCAGCGGTAGATTTTCTTTTTACAGGTGGCTTGAGAGGTATGGGGTGTTACTCCTGGTTCTTTTGATGTTCGTCTTTCCTCGTTATCTTTTTGATTATTTTTTGACTCCAATTATCGATCTCATTCTAGGGCTTTTCCTGCCCGGCGCTACCTGGCGATGAAAGGGAAAGGTCTTGTAGAATAGATGTTGAAGTAGTACATGGATAGAACTTCTGGGAATTGCATTAGAGAGGAGAAATGAAAGTGGCCAGGGTTGTTAGTGGTTATCGTCCCACTGGGAAATTACATTTGGGTCACTATCATGGTACCTTGACCAATTGGATTCGTATGCAGGATGAATATGAATGCTTTTTCTTCGTGGCGGACTGGCACGCCCTGACCACGAGATACGATGACGTTGCGGGCTTACAAGAGGATATAAACGAAATGATAATAGACTGGGTTGCCGCAGGGCTTAATCCAGAAAAGTGTGTGATTTTCAAGCAATCGAGTGTTCCCGAAGTGGCGGAGTTAAGTCTGTATTTATCCATGCTCACACCTCTAGCTTGGTTGGAGCGCTGTCCAACCTACAAAGAACAGCTACGTGAGTTAAAAGGCAAGGAGATAGCAACCCATGGATTTGTGGGTTATCCCGTCCTTCAAACGGCGGATATCATCCTTTATCATGGAGAATTTGTTCCCGTTGGTGAGGATCAGTTGCCCCACCTCGAGCTCGCTCGGGAAATCGTGCGTCGCTTCAATAATTTATACGGGGATTATTTTCCTGAACCTCAGCCCCTTCTTTCTCCCATTAAAAAGCTATTGGGAATCGATGGGCGGAAGATGAGCAAGAGTTATAACAATGCCATCAATTTAAGTGATTCGCCCAGTGAAATCAGAAGGAAGATAAAGATGGCGATCACCGATCCCCAGCGGATTTATCGTACCGATCTGGGACATCCGGATATCTGCCTCGTTTTTTCCCTGCATGAGCTGTACAGTTCCCATGAAATTCGGGATATAAGGGAGAAATGCGAGAAAGCAGTGAGGGGATGCACCGATTGCAAGGATCTTCTGGCCGAAAGGATCAGCGACTTCCATGCCGAATTTAGGGAGAAGAGGACCCAGTTGGAGAGGGAGCCGGGTCTGGTTGGTACAATTTTGGAGCGGGGAGTTGAAAAGGTGCGCCCAATCGCCGGAGCTACCCTGCGAGAAGTCCGTCGAAGAATGAATGTTTGAGTCCGTGGTGTTAATATGGGTTATCAGGTTAAGCTTGAGATTTTTGAGGGACCTTTCGATTTACTCCTCAATCTCATATCCCGGAAAGAAATAGATATTTGCGATATCCCCATCGCCAAAATTACCCGTGAATACCTAGCCTATTTACAACATGTGAGGGATGTGGATCTGGAAGTCGCCAGCGAGTTTTTACTCGTCGCCGCGACTTTGCTTGAAATAAAGGCATCGAATCTCCTCCCAGAGGAGGAGGATTGGGAGGAGGAAATCTCTCCCAAACAGGCTCGGGATATTCTCATAGCCAGGCTCTTAGAATACAAGAAATTTAAAAGCGTCTCTCTTGAATTAGCCGCGAGAGCCCAGGTTGAGAGAAGATTTTACGGTCGGGAGCATCTGGAGGAAAGATTTACTCGGATTCTTCCGGATTATCTAAGAGGGGTCACGCTCGCAGATCTTACCGAAGCGATGCGAGGCATATTGACGAGAAAAACCATCGAGATCGCAGAAGAGCAAGAGCCTCCTGTTGTCTCCATCATTTTAAACCTGGAGGAAAAGATCGATTTTGTGCTTGGGGAACTGGATCGAAGAGGCAGCCAGACCTTTGCCTCCTTGACCAGTGAGCTTGAGGATAAAATCGAAATCGTCACGGTTTTTATCGCCTTGCTCGAACTCTATAAAAGGGGATTGATATCCCTTGGCCAGGCTGTAACCTTTGGAGATATAGAGATAGGCTTGACCTCGGAGAAGTAAAAGATGATGGAACTCACGGAATTAAGGGGAATAATTGAATCACTCCTCTTCGTGACCACTGAACCTCTTTCCCTGCGAAAGATGAGTGAAATAGTAGAGGTTGACGAAGTCACCATCAAGAAAATCCTCGATGAGCTCGCGGAGGAATATCGGGAGCAGGATCGGGGTTTTCAACTCCGAGAGATCGCCGGCGGTTACAGACTTTATACTCATCCCGGATATGCTCCTTACGTTGAGAAACTCGTCCTTTCCTGGGATCAGAGGCGGCTCACTCAAGCATCTTTGGAGACCCTGGCCATCATCGCCTATAAACAGCCGGTGACTAAGGCCCAAATAAGCTCCATTCGAGGGGTGGATGCCGGAACCGTGCTTAATTCACTACTTGAGAAGGGGTTGATCCGTGAGATGGGTCGGGCAAATTCACCGGGACAACCCATACTCTATGGAACAACCCAGATTTTCCTGGAGACATTTGGTCTAAAGGATCTCTCCGATTTACCTCCCTTAAAGGAGTTTGAACCCGATGAGAGGACCAGAAAGGAAATAATACAGAAGTTAACCAGTAAAGAAGAGGGTGAAAGCGATTGAGGTTGGAGAGGCTTCATAAGGTCATGGCTCAAGCGGGGGCAGCCTCCCGACGGAAATGTGAGCATCTTATCCTCGAAGGCCGCGTCAAAGTCAACGGTCAGGTCGTCCAAACGTTGGGGGCAAAGGTCGACCCCAGCGAGGACAAAATCGAGGTAAATGGTAAGGCGCTCCAGTTCACAGCGGAAAGGGCCTATATCCTACTCAATAAACCGGCGGGTTATCTCACCACGATGATGGATCCCTTCAATAGACCGACCATCGTGGACTTAATCGAGGAAGAGACCCGAGTTTTTCCCGTCGGTCGATTGGATAGGGAATCGGAGGGTTTACTCCTACTCACCAACGATGGAGAGCTAGCTTATCGCCTAACTCATCCCCGATATAAGGTGGAAAAAACCTATCTAGCTGAGGTCAGAGGTCATCCAGAGGAGACTATCCTGCGGATGTTGCGAAGGGGAGTGGTCTTGGAAGATGGGCTGACCACTTCGGCAAAAGTCGATGTCCTCGAGAGAGGGAGGGAGAGCACGGTGGTGGAGATCACGATTTGGGAAGGACGTAAGCGCCAGGTCAGAAGGATGTTTGAGAAGGTGGGACATCCGGTCATAAGGCTAAGGAGGATTTCCCTTGGTCCCATCGAGTTGGGATATCTGCCCCTCGGTCGTTACCGCTTTCTACATCCATCTGAGATAAAAGCCCTTCGTAAAACCGTTAGTTTAAAGTAATAAAAACCATAATTATCACCTACGCGGTGATAAGCGTGATACTGGGAATTAAAATGAG
>DDKQ01000077.1:5086-11370 GCA_002339355.1 Candidatus Subteraquimicrobium carltonvillense
CATCGAGTTGGGATATCTGCCCCCCGGTCGTTACCGCTTTCTACATCCATCTGAGATAAAAGCCCTTCGTAAAACCGTTAGTTTAAAGTAATAAAAACCATAATTATCACCTACGCGGTGATAAGCGGTGATACTGGGAATTAAAATGAGGGTATTTAGGAGGGAGGCATAATGAAACTTGAACTGGAAAATTTCTATAAGATTTTGGCACCGAGACCAGCGGTGCTCATTTCAACCCTCGATGCTCGGGGAAGGACGAATGCCGCTCCCTTTAGTTTCGTGATGCCGGTTTCACGCACTCCTCCCTTGATCGCTCTTGCCTTGGCACCTCAAAGACACACTTTGGCGAATATCAGAGAAACTCGGGAATTCGTGGTCAATATCGCTTCAGAGGAAATCCTCGAAGAACTATGGATTTGTGGCAAGTCTTTTCCCAAAGGGGTGAGCGAGATCAAGGAATCCGGTCTCACCGAGAGAAAACCAAAGATCGTTAAAGCCCCTGGTATTGAGCAGTGCATTGGTTGGTTTGAATGTGCATTGGAGTTTGAAAAAGAGACGGGAGACCACGTGATCGTGGTTGGCAGAGTGTTAAATGCCGAGGTAAAGGATGAGTTCTTCCGTGAAGGGGAATTTGATCTGCTCAAAGCAAAACCCCTCATGCACCTGGGCGGAGAAAATTTCGCCATCCCCGAAAGAATCGCCAGACCCCAAAAGTAAACTCCACTCATGGATGTTATCCTTTATTCGATAAAAGCATCGAAGGGAGATATATTCGAGGTCTATAGTGAATCGATCAGTGAGGCTTGACTAGCGATCTTGTAGCGCGGGGGCTCGTCCCCCGCCAATGTTTTTACTTCTTGACACCATTCCACCTAGAGAATATAAATACTGTTTGCTCTCCCAAGCAAAATGGATACAATAAAGATATCTCAATGTGTTGTATTAAGGGGGAGAGAATAGAATGGGAGCGATTGATCTGACCGATGTTTACAAGAAATATAAGGGAAAGTGGGTAGCTCTTGCCAAAGATGAGCAAACAGTGCTTAGTAGTGGCAAAACAGCCTTACTTGCTTACAAGAAAGCGAAAGCCAAGGGTTTTGAGAAGCCCATCCTGATGAAGATTCCAAGGGAGATAGTCCCTTACATTGGCCAAGTAGGGAGCCAATGAGATTTCCATACAAGAGAGTTGCACCAGGTATAATCCGTCCAATTATTCCCATCGAACTTTCTTACCGAGACATCTCTATTCCTTATGAAGTTCTAATTGATTCCGGAGCAGATTTCTGCATCTTTGATGCCGAAATCGCTGAGCTCCTTAACCTTCCTATAACAAAGGGGGAAAGGAGACAGTTTGCAGGTGTCACCGGAGATAGAGCGTTTATGTATATGCATCCCGTTGAGATGAAAATTGGCAATTGGTCTTACAAAATTGAAGTTGGCTTTTCATCTGACATGGGTCCTTATGCTCATGGGATCGTCGGACAAGTCGGTTTCTTCGATAAGTTTGTCGTCAAATTCGATTACCTTAAAGAAGAGGTGGAAATCAAACCCAGATAAGCTCAAAAGCGTACTGCTTCCCCCTTTTTTTCCTCAAACATCCAAACTTTCAGCACCACCAAAAATGCCACCCAAACCTTTAAGATGATAGATGGCATGATTCTCAAAAGCCTAATTTCGCCATCCCAGAAAGAATCGTCAAACCCCAAAAGTCGAAATGATGCGATTGAAGTGAGCTTTTTCGGGAAATGATCCGTCTTTATCGGCAAGAGAAGGAGGAAAGGGAGTTTTTCGAGCTTCAGGGAAAAGTTGCCCAAACTTTTGGAAAAAAGGGAGTATTCACCGAAGAAGATGTCGAAAAGATAATTTTTGAGGGGCGCTAGTGATAAGAGTCGTCTTCGATACCAATGTTTTTGTTTCCGCCTTTGGTGTCCCCGGAAGCAAATCAGAGGAAGCATATCTATTAGCAGTAAGAAGAAAGATTGCCTCATCAAGTATCAGCAAATCAAGGTCGTGCATGAAAGTAAGAACTAGAGCCAGTTTTTGCTTGGTGCCGTGGGAATAATCCTTGACGCGCGGCGCCAGGTCAAGATCGAGTCTCTTTACCAGCGCATCTTTGAGCACTGGTGGTTTGTCTGGACGGAACCGCGCAAAATAGTCAAGAAGTTCATTTCCGGTCATTTTAGGATATAAATGGACCTCTCCCGGAATGTATCCTACTTTTTGTCGTATTTGAAACGATTCTCTACAGTGTCACGATCAAAAATTCTAGCCTGTCCTGAAGTGGGAAAGATCAAACCGAGCAACAGGCGAATAGTGGTGGTTTTGCCAGCGCCATTCGGTCCTAAATAGCCAAATATTTCGCCTTCGGCGATATCAAAATTGAGGTCGATAACGCCGCGCTGCTTACCGTAAAATTTGGTCAAATCTTCAATATGGATGACCGCGGTGCTCATTGATCCTCCATTCGGTCAGTATGTGACGATTTATCGACGGTTTAATTATATCGAAATCAGAAGCCTTGTCTAAGCAAAACTTTTCGCCGAGCCAGGACACGATGGCTTATGATAATCGCAGCGATGGCCAGGATTCGTGCTTCCGGGATGATCTGTAGTTTGTAGGGCTTGAGTAATTTGACAAGTTGGCTGGCCCATCGACCAAATCGTCTACAAACTTTCACGCAAAGAAACTAGCCCGCTTCGACGATAAAATCTTCCTCACAGAAGATATAGCTCCTGCTGAGCTTGCTGAAACAAAAGGAAGTTTGTCCTCAGCAGAAGTAGGCGAGGATGAAATGGTTGCTCGCTTGACATTGACTACAATTTGTATATAATTGACTACATAATGTATGCAATCGATGCGAATTTGGGATTGTTATTTTCATCATCCGCAAGGGTCAAGATTTTAACTCTTTTTATCACCAACCCGAAGCGGAGGTTTTATCAACGGGAAGTGGCTAAATTCACTCATCTTCCCATTCGCGCTGTACAACGAGAATTGGTAAGGATGGAAAGACTTGGCCTTTTAGAAACAGCTAGAGAAGGGAATCGAGTTTATTACCAGGTAAATGAGAAGTTTTTCCTTTATCCTGAGTTAAAAGGGATAGTTCTAAAAACCTCAGGTTTGGGTTCTATTTTGCGCGATAATCTACAAGCCGAGGAAGATATTCTCGTTGCCTTTATCCATGGTTCTTATGCTCAAAACCGGGAGACTATCTCAAGCGATATCGACCTTTTCCTAGTCGGTGAAATCTCGAGCAAGGATCTCCATAAGCTGATTAGAAAAGCCCAAGGAATTAGTGGTAGAGAGATTAACTATGCCTTATATACTCCAGAGGAGTTCAAAAAGAGAGTTCAAACAAAAGATCACTTTATATCCGAAGTTTTGCATTCGGCTAAAATCTTTATAAAGGGCAGCGAGAGTGACTTACAAAAGATTGCTCGATGAGGGGAAAATCAGGCGACATAAAACCTCCACGAAGGAGATAAAAAACCTTTTCACCATTGTTGAGCGGGACTTAGCGGATGCTTCCATAGAAAAGTTATCCACTGATAGAAGATTTGCTACTGCTTACAATGCCGTTTTGCAATCTGCGACAATAATAATGCATTGTGAGGGCTACCGAGCCAGAGACACCGGACATCATGCAACTACCTTTGAATTTGCAGGGATTGCTTTAGGTAAAGAATTTGAAGAATTGGTGGATTATTTTGATTTTTGTCGTGTGAAAAGGTCATGGTGTCCATACCGAACAAGTTTAAAAACTGAGAATTGCATAAAATTGTGTTAAAGAGGAGGGGTGTCAGTTATGGGAGAGATAATATCCGGTGTCACGGTTGAGTGTGTTAAAGGGGATATAGCCTCGCAGGAGGGATTCACTGCTGTGGTAAATGCGGCAAATGCCTGGCTTAGGAGAGGAGGGGGTGTAGCGGGCGCAATTCATAGGGCTGCTGGTCCTGGGCTTGAAGAGGAATGCCGTCCATTGGCACCCATTAAACCCGGAGAAGCGGTTATTACTGGCGGGCATAATCTTCCGAATCGGTATGTCATCCACTGCTTGGGACCCGTTTATGGTGTGGACAAGCCAGAAGATGAGCTTTTGGCAAATTGCTATTGCAATGCCTTGCTTCTTGCCGAAGAGTATAAAATAGATTCAGTTGCCTTTCCTGCCATTTCCACCGGTGCATTTGGTTATCCCACGGAAGAGGCCGCTGAGGTGGCATTTAGAACAATTATAGAGATGATCCCCAAGCTGGAACAGGTTAAAAAGATTCGATTCGTACTTTACAGCGACAAAGACCTTGATGTTCATAAAAAGGTATTGCCCCACCTGCTTAGCGGAGAATATAAGAAAAGATAAGCCAAGAGATTGAACTTGCTTGCGCGCGGACTTATTCTTAAATTGAGGATGCTATTAAGGACGAGTTTAGGGGATGCTGGCAATGAAAGCGAAAAGAGCCACAGAAGGGTTGGGAAAACTAGTGAAAATTCCCATTGAGACAGCCCTTTACCCTGGTCCGAATTTTCTCGAGGGCATACTCGGTCTTCCTCAAAAGACTAAAGGTATCGTACTCTTTGCTCACGGTAGCGGGAGTAGCCGGCTCAGCCCCAGGAACAATTTTGTGGCGGGTGTCTTGCGGGAAGCGGGAATAGGAACCCTTCTTTTTGACCTCCTCACCGAAGAGGAAGATCTGGATTACTCAAACCGTTTCGACATAGACCTTCTTGCGGAACGGCTTTTGTTGGCCACGAAATTGGTTGAGAATCAACCTGAAACGAGAGGTTTGCAGATTGGCTACTTTGGGGCGAGCACGGGAGCCGCTGCGGCTCTTCAAGCGGCAGTCGAAATTCCTTCAATCTTTGCCATTGTTTCTCGAGGTGGGCGTCCGGACTTGGTGATGCCCTATCTTCCGAAGGTTAAATCTCCAACACTTCTTGTCGTTGGTGAATATGACGAAGTGGTGATTGAGCTTAACCAGCGGGCTTATGAGGAGCTCAAGACGGAAAAGGAGCTGGCAATTGTTCCCAGGGCTACCCATCTCTTCGAGGAACCGGGGGCGCTTGAGGAGGTTGCCAGCCTGGCAACCGATTGGTTCCTCCGACATCTGAAGGCGAAAGCGGCTGTTCGATGAGGCTTTATCTGGTTCAGCATGGCGAAGCTAAGCCCGCTCGCTTTGCAGGTGGCTGATGCGCTTGCCGTTGGGCGCTTTTCCCCTCTGCATGAATGGATGATGTAAAATATATTCAAAATGAGTCAATGATACATTTGATTTATAGGTAGTGATGTATTGCAAAATATATCAAATGAATCTATAATATATCAGAGGTGGGAAAGATGAAATCGGTTATTGTGAGACTTGATGACAAACTTTTCCAGGAATTTGATCGACTGTGCAAAGAGCGGGGTTATGCCAAACAGGGTTTAATCAAAAGACTCATAAGAGAGCTTGTGTTTGATGCTAGAGTCAAATCCCTTCCCGTTGAGGAGCCTCTCCCCGATGAGGTGAGCGCGCTTAAGCGCGGACAAAGGGAGATTCTTGAGGGTGATTTGCTAAACTGGGAAAGGATAAAAAGTGCCCTTTGAAATAGAGATTTCCAAGGGTGCCCTCAAGAATCTAAAGAAACTGGACAGGAAGACCATCAATCGGCTGAAAAAAGCCATCGATGAGATGGCCGAAGGTCCCCTCCAAGGAGATGTGGTCAAATTAAGGGGTTACGAAGCTTTCAGAAAAAGGGTGGGGGATTTTCGCATAATTTTTGCGGTGAGCTTTTCAGATTCCCGTGTTTTTATCGTGGATATTCTACCGCGGGGTGGGGCTTACAAAAAACTTTAATATGCGAGTTTCCAGCGCACATTGCATACAAAGTATTCCAGGTGGTGATGAACAGTATGTCCAAGATTGTTACTCTCAGGCTAGACGAAGCTCTTTATGATAGGCTAAAAAAGTTAGCTGAAGCTGAAAATCGCCCTCTTTCTAGCATCTATCAAGTCTTTGAATTATAAGTATCTGTAAATTTCATAATATTTGACTTATAAATTCGGCTTGGATATAATACAACAAAACTGAATAGCCACCTATAGGTGCCCCGCGCGGATAGTTATCAACCACCAGTTGGGATATCTGCGTTGGGGAGAATAGGGAAGACCGGTGACCTGCCCGCTGTGTCCACGGACGAGGCGGGTGGGAAGTCCGGCACGGACCCGCCACTGTGACCCACGAAAAAGCCTTAACACGCTTTTACTCGGCGCTAAAGCCACTGCCTCCGGTGGGAAGGCAAGTTAAGGT
>DDKQ01000080.1 GCA_002339355.1 Candidatus Subteraquimicrobium carltonvillense
TTGAACTGAATCATTTCTCCCAGCAACCCTAAAGTAATAAATTGAATTCCCACTATCATTAGGAGAATACCCAGAAATAAAAGGGGTCTGTGACCAATTCCCTGACCCATAAACCAAAGTACGGATAGATAAGCATTGATGATAAATCCCAAAATTAACATGGTAAGTCCCAGTAGACCGAAAAGGTGTAAAGGTTTTAAGCAGTAGTCGGTTAAAAACATCACGGTGAGTAGGTCGAGAAAGCCTCTGATGTAGCGCATCCCCCCGTATTTGGATTGCCCCGATTGCCTTGGTCTGTGGTTTATTTTGACTTCTCCGACTTTGAAGCCCTTTCCATGAATAAGGACGGGAAGATGCCTATGTAGCTCCCCGTAAAGCTTTATGCTTTTGGCTGCCTCTCGCCTATACGCTTTAAATCCACAATTAAAATCGTGGAGCTTTACTCCACTCATTAAGGAGGTGACTTGATTGAAGAGCTTTGAAAGGAGTCTTTTTGAGAGAGAGTCGTGCCGAGGATATCTCCAGCCCGAGACGAGGTCGTATCCCTCCTCGATTTTTGAGAGGAACTTGGGAATCTCCGCCGGGTCGTCTTGAAGATCGGCATCCATGGTGATGATTATTTTACCATCTGAGTATTTGAATCCGGCGGAAAGGGCAGCAGCTTTTCCAAAATTACGCCGCAACTGAATAATCTTTACCACTTTATCCTTGGCGTACAACTTCTCAAGGGAAGATATAGAACCATCTTCGCTCCCATCATCAACGAATACTATCTCATAGCTTTTCCCAAGTTTGGATAATGTGTTTGTAAGCTGTTTGTGGAGTTGTTCAAGACTCTGGCTCTCATTGTAAACCGGAATGACTATGGAGATTTCATTCAAGTCGATCAACCTCGGTTAAACATCTAAATTATTATTCTGCAGAGAAAGCTTTAAATCCTCCCATTCTTTATTTGATAGTTCATGAGTTAACTTCATTTATCGATATGGAAGTTCCAATTCGAATCTCTGTGCCCTGCGATTTCTTTAAACTCATGAATACCAAATACATCATCCAAATTGAAACTGCTGTAAAAACGCTTCTAAATATCCCGATGAAATTATCAATGGGGTAAAACCTTGAGATAATTTCCGAAGGGCTGAGCAGACTGGCAAAAAAACTTGGATGAATGGGACATAATAAATAACCAGCAAGGGCTCTTCCCCATTGGAAGGTGTAGACCACAAAACAGACAATCTGGATGAGATGGAGTTTCAAGTATTTAATGTCCTCGGCAATTGCAAACACTAGGAAGAACGTCAACCAGCTTAAATATTGGGGATGGAATCGAGATATGGAAAAGAATAGTAAAAGAATTAAGAGGGGATATCCCCAGGCATCCACAAACCTGCCCTTTGAAAAATAAAAGCAATATATGAGGATGAGTGTGTAGCAAACAACAAAAATATAAAGGTAATCATGATAACCAAGGAAAAAACTCATGCTATAAAAATATCTAGTCTCTGGCATTTTTAGCCACGTGCTAATCTCACCAAAATAACCTATGAAAAGCCTATATGCAACCGCCAGAACAATTAAAGGTGAAAGTGCCCACGTAACAATCTTCATTCGGGAAAGGATGGTTTGCCCAAACATAAATGCAAAGGGAATTATAAATAGTAAAGGAAAGGCTCGGATAGTAACACTTAGCCCCAGTATGATCATGGCAAGGCATAAGCGCTCCCGTTGCAGTAAATATAAAAAGAGGAAAATGAAAAAGGCTACTAATACTCCGTATCTACCAAAAATATATGTGCCAAAAATGCAGATTGGGTTCACCATCCAGAATTTAAAGGCTCTTAAACCTTGAGGCACTTTCTTAAAAAGATACAAGAGTAAGATTGCACAGGCGATATCGAATAATAGATAAGGAAATTTGAGGAGAAAGAGCGTTCGAAAGATATTTTGGTGATTGCAAAACTTGAAAAAGGTCTGCCACACCAGTGGAGATTCCCAACTCTTGGCTCCCCACCACCAAGGATGAGTCCATATTTGCTCATAATAAGGCATGAGTGGAGTGAAAATATAAAGGAAGAATGCATGAATGAAATGAGCACCAACATTGATGGCTGCACGGGTTAAATTGTGGTGGTAAACGATGTCATGGGCTCTCCAATATATTGCTAATAGGTCAGCATGAGCTGCAAAAGGCATTAGGGTTAATCGAATAAGCAAGCCCAAGAGAAACCATTTCAGAAGAGTTAAAGTCCTTTCGGGAGAGGAGCGGTATTGTTCCGGGATTAATCTATCGAATATGAATCTTGTGTAAAGTGATAACTTTCTCAACTGACCTCCTTATCCTTTTTTAACATGCCACATCAATAAAAACTTCTTTCCTGTGTTCGATTTTTATCTTAAAGCTATAGTCGGACTCCTCTCTTTTCTTGCGAATGTAACCAAATATCTTTCCATATTCGGTCTCAAAAATCCCGGTTTTCTTAATCCTTCTCACAACGAAATTCGCTAGACCGATACGTCCGAAAGGGACTCTAAAAACCTTTTAATATCTTGCTTATATAATTCCCTTAACTGTAACGCATCTTCTAAAACTATTCGCACCTTTCTCTCATCAAGTTCATAGGTATACGCATGTCTAAAAAAATGTCTAAATGCTCTTAGCGTATCTAAAAGTTGATAGCTCTCTGCTGACAGAAAAGAGGGCCTTACTCCCTCTATGGATATAGTCATACGTTTAAGAAGCTCCGTGTGATACCGACTCTCATCTTGAATATGGTTTTCAAAAGTATCGGCAATAACCTTAAAAAGGTCCTCAAAAGCGCAATAAAGATTGTGCAATTGATAAGCAGTACTCTCGATACCTGCTTTGCCTGTTTCTCGACTTCGCTCTTCAACTTTAGCGTACAACTTATCAATCTCCTCTATCTGAGCTTGCATATCTGCTTTTAAGATGGCTAACCTTTCCTTTTCCATTTCATCCCTTCCTTTTTGACCTTTTGCTCAAGCTTATGTCCCTCCAGTTGAATAACATCTACATCGAAACCAATCTCTCTTGAGATGAAAGCCATGGCCCTGAAGAAATCTCCATCTCTTAAACCCACAAAACCAATATCGATATCTGACTCTGTCGAAAATCTATAAGGCTTTGTTATTGAACCAAAAAGGTAGGCTTCTTCAAAGTGTATCTCTCTCGAAAGTCTGTCCAAGGCATGAAAAGCCGCCTCGACGAGTCGCAACCTTAAATTCTCCTTCTCTCTTTTCTTGTCCTCAATCACTTTATCCAATAAATAAGTGGAAAATTTCAACAGGCTTACTCCTTTGACCTAAAATCTAGTAGCCTACCCACTTTACCAGGCTCCTTCCCATGTAGCAATTACTCTTGACCATACCGCTTCAGTCTCTCCTCAGCTTCCCGACGGATTTTTCTGGTATATTTTGAACCAGATTTTATGTCCTTTCGATGCTCCCAGGCACCGGCTGAGATTTCTAAAGCCTCTTTAAGGCTCAGCCGTTGTTTTTTCTCCACAAGGTATTTGTCCACAGCCTCCCGAATAAGCTGAGCAAGAGAAATATGATTGCGTTTGCGTATCTCATCAATTTGCTTTTTTTGCTCATCAGTAAGATTCATCAGTAAGATAGAACTGAGTCCGATAGGACATCTCTAACTCCTTTCTTGTATCTCAATCCTTCTTTTCTAAAATATTCCAGAATTCCTTGGGGCTGACAATTTGAATATCTCGATAAGCTTTAAGGTCTTTTAGGTGAGGATCACCAGTAACGATATACTCTGCTTCTCCCTCAATAGCACAGGCGATGATCTCATTATCATCAGGATCATCGGGCACAGCTTCTATCTTGAGCTGTCCTGGGGTGAAGGTTGCAAACTCTGCTAAATACTCAATCAGGGCGTGGATTGCTTTCTCTGTTAATCCCCTATATTTTTTCTGGATATGAGAGCGTTTAAGAACTTCCACTACCTCTTTCAGAATAGCTTGGCAGATAATCAAGGTGAACCTTCCTTCCCGCCAAGCTTGAATAATCTTGGCCGGATAACCGTGGGGAACTATCGCTGCTGAAATATGAGTGTTAGTATCTAGAACAGCTCGAATCATCGCTTCGCTTGCCGAACTGCCTGCACAGCCCTAGAAACATCTTTCTCTACCTCTTCCGCGGAGAATTCCTTGTGGGCTTCCCAGAGGCGCTCATAGACTTTGAAGCCTTCTTCCCGGCGGCGCTGCCACTTTTGATACTCCTCAAAGGGAACAATTACAGCCAAGGGTTTGCCCCTCCTCTCGATGATAAACTCATCGCCTCGGTAGTAAGCTTGATCCAAAAGCTGACCAAATCTTTCTCTTGCCTGCATTGTGCTGAGTTTTTTGCGCATTTAATAAACCTCCCAATATCATCAAACTATATAAGTGTTAATAATATACTGAATTAAATATGTTCAAATGTCAAGGTTGCGAATTGCCTCACCTAAAATCTATCTGAGATTGTATCGTTGCCTCAAATAAAAATCTACTTGAAAAGGAAGGAGTTTTGGTTGCCTCCATA
>DDKQ01000075.1 GCA_002339355.1 Candidatus Subteraquimicrobium carltonvillense
ATGTTGAAAGAGATTAAGGTTACCCAACCCTCTGATAGAGAGGAAACAAGCCACCTCGGATACCTCCTTCACAATCTGTATTGTGCAATGGAAGATCTCTTTCAGGAAATAGCTAAGACCTTTGAAAATCGTATTGAAGATCTATCTAAATACCATAGGGAGCTCCTTAAACGTATGCAATTGAATATGCCAGGGATAAGACCAAGACTCCTCTCCAAAGAAAGTTATCTTATCCTGGATGAGCTTAGGGGGTTTAGACATATCTTCAGACACTCATATGACTATGAACTCGCTCCAGATAGAGTAAAAGATCTTAAACAGAAGATTCTTACCGATTGGAGATATATAGAAAGGGATCTGAATGTTTTTATAGATTTCTTGCAAAAAGCTATAAAAGATTAAGAACGTGCGGCTCTCTGAGTGCAATGGATAAGCCGAAAGTCTCAATTGTAATTCCAGCGAAATCATTCAATAAGAATCTTAAGGAGTGCCTTAAGCATTGTCTTGATTTGGACTACCCAGATTTTGAGATTATAGTTTTACCCGATTCTTCCTTTAATGCGCCTCATCCAAAGGTGAAGGTAATTCCAACAGGACTTGCCAGACCTGCTGAGAAGAGGGATATAGCACTTTCATATTGCAAAGGGGAAGTCCTTGCTTTCATAGACGATGATGCTTATCCCGCCAATGATTGGCTTCGAAATGCCATTAAGTATTTCCAGGATTCTAAAGTAGCTGCTGTTGGGGGACCTGCTGTAACCCCTGAGACAGATGGCCTAATGCAGAAAGCCAGTGGTTTGGTTTATTCATCATCACTATGTAGCGGGAATCTCGCCTTCAGATATGTTCCAAAGAAACAGCGCGAGGTGGACGATTATCCCAGCTGCAACTTGATTGTTCGTAAATCCATCCTGGAGGAAATCGGGGGGTTTGATACCAATTTCTGGCCAGGGGAAGATACCAAACTCTGTCTCCAAATAACGAATGATCTTCGGCAGAAGATTATCTATGCTCCCGATGTACTCGTTTACCATCATCGTCGCCCCCTTTTCGCACCACATTTGAAGCAGGTTTGGAGGTACGCTTTACATAGGGGCTATTTTGCTAAGAAGTTTCCTCAAACTTCTTTAAGGGTTACCTATTTTATCCCAACATTATTTGTCCTTGGTTTAATCTTTGGCTTAATTGCTGCCTGGTTTAATCCTATATCTAGGATTCTTTGCATTGCTGTATTAGCTATCTACCTATTTTCTGCTCTGTTAGCAGGCTTGCAAGGCAGAAACCCCAGGATAGTCTTAGCGGTATCTTTGGGTATTGTAGTGACCCATATCTGCTATGGACTTGGATTTTTAAAGGGCTTGTTTTCTAGAAGACTGAAGGAAGAAAAAATCTAGTCTACAGCAAAGAGCAGAGAGCAAAGAGATAGCGTGTCACTCTGAACGAAGTGAAGAGTCTGTGCTTATTTACTTTGAAACGACGAATAATGTGAAAAGTGCGATTGCCAGAGAAAAGCAAATTAAGGCTGTTAAGAAGAAAGAAACCTGTCCTGAGCTTGTCGAAGGAATAGCCTTGATTGAATCTATGAACAAGAAAAATTTAAGTAAAGGGCTCGCTTTGAGTGAAGAGTCTAGGGATTTTTCGCTGGGCTAAAGAATCGCAAAAAAGCGTAGAGGCTGGGTCAAAGAGTGTAGAGACAAAAGGTTTCTAAGCTCTTGGCTCTAAGCTCCAAGCTGAAAAGTCTAAGCTCCATACTTGAGAAAGGAGTTTCTCAGCGAATGAAAGTAATGATTGCTTATCCTCCTCTTAAAAGCGAGAAGGGCACGCCACTTTTAGGCCAGAACCGTCAGTTCCAGTGGTTTCACAGTCCCACCTATATTTATCCTATGGTACCTGCTAGTGCTGCTACTCTGCTTAAAGAAAATGGTTATGAGGTTGTTTGGAGCGACGGGATAGCTGAGGACTGGACCTATGAGGAGTTCTTAGAGCACGTTAGGCAGGAAAAACCAGATTTAATTGCTATGGAAACCAAAACCCCTGTTGTTAAACAACACTGGCACATCATCTCTGATCTCAAACAACTGTCAACTGTCAATTACCAACCGTTAACTGTTCTCTTCGGCGACCACGTAACTGCTCTTCCTGAAGAATCAATGCGGAACTCCAAAGTTGATTTTGTTCTTACCGGCGGCGACTATGATTTTCTCCTCCTCAACCTCTGCAATTATTTATCCTCTTCATCGCTATCAGCAAGAAATTTGTTAACTGTCAACTGCCAACCGTCAACTAAGAATCTGTTAACTCCCAACTCCCAACCCCCAACTTGCTCTTTAGAACCTGGTATCTGGTACCGCTACAATGGCCAGATCAGAAATACTGGTCATTTTGAGTTAAACCACGACTTGAACTCCCTGCCATTCATTGATCGAGATTTAACCAAATGGCGTCTTTACGCTTATAAAAATGGTAATTATAAGCGAACTCCTGGCACTTATATTATGAGTGGGCGCGATTGCTGGCACAGAGAAAAGGGCGGATGCACTTTTTGTGCTTGGACTTTGCTTTACCCAAAATTTCGAGTAAGAAAAGTAGATAATGTCTTAGATGAGATCGGGCAATTTATAGAAAGATATAAAATTCGGGAGATAATGGATGACACAGGCACTTTTCCGACCGGACCCTGGCTCGAGAAATTCTGTCAGGGCATGATTGAGCGAGGATATAATAAGAAAGTTGTGATAGATTGTAACATGCGGTTTGGAGCCTTATCCTATGAAGAGTATAAGTTAATGAAGAAGGCAAGCTTTAGGCTTCTTCTTTTTGGTCTCGAGTCAGGTAATCAGGAAACATTGAATAAAGTAAACAAAGGATTGACTCTTGAGCAGATTGAAGAGTCTTGCAAATTAGCCAGTGAGGCTGGACTTGATCCTCATATAACAGTGATGTTTGGCTATCCTTGGGAAACCGATGAAAAGGTGAAAAAAACGGTAGACTTTGCAAGATACTTAATGCGCAAAGGTTACGCAAGCACTCTTCAAGCAACAATTGTAATTCCATATCCAGGGACATCTCTGTTCGAAGAATGCAAAAAAAACGGATGGTTGAAAACAGTGGAGTGGACTCGTTATGATATGAGAGAGCCTGTGATGAAGACACCAGTAGGTGATGAGAAGATAAAAGAGGCTGTCCAAAGCTTATATAAGGTTGCATTCCATCCAGAGTTTGTCGTTCGAAGGATTTTAAATGTGAGAAGTTTTGAGGATATAAAATTTTTAGGTAGAGCCTTCTTAAAAGTTGGTGGTCATTTACTGGATTTCAAGAATAGTCAGAGCAAAAGATGCTGAAGCCAAGGAGCAGTCTACGTGTACTTCTGGCAACAAGCTCTGCTACTAGAATAATGCGAACTAAAGTTAATAATTGTCGTCTTAAAGAATCTCATGGCTTAGGTGCTGGAGCGAGTGGAGAAATGAGATATATTGCTTTGTTAAGGGAAAGAGAGCTTCAGAAGAAGAACCTGCGGGAAGCGGCTTTGAAGGAAGCCAAGAGATTTTCGGCTCTTCCTAAAAGGGAGTTTAAATATGAGACCCTTTACCTTATCGCGTATTATGCAAGTTCTGAGTTTGCAAAGTTTGCTATTTATTGCTGATTAGATTAGCAATGGAGATAAAAGTTATGGAGATTAAAAATTCACTTCCTTCCGTATCAATCATAATTCCAACTTTGAATTCAGAGAAGGTTTTGGAAGATTGTTTGGAGTCAATAGAAGCACTTGACTATTCTAAGGAAAAAATTGAGATAATCATTGCTGATGGAGGATCAACCGATTCGACTCTCGATATAGCTAAGAAATATGATGTGGATAGAATCCTTCCCAATCCTTTAAAGACTAGCGAAGCAGGGAAAGCAGTGGGGTTGAGATATGCAAAGAATGAGATCGTCGCTTTTATTGATTCCGACAATATCTTGCCTATAAAAAATTGGCTGAAGCAGATGATTAAGCCACTGGAGGAACCAGATATAGTTGGTAGTGAACCCATAGAATATACTTATCGAAAGGGAGATGGATATATTACTCGGTACTGTGCTTTAATGGGCATGAATGACCCTCTATGCCTATTCCTTGGTAATTACGATCGCTATAACCAGATTACCCGAAGGTGGACTCAGATGCCCGTGGTTGAGGAGGACAAGGGAGTTTATCTCAAAGTTACTCTTGACAGTCAGAGGCTGCCCACCATTGGTGCCAATGGTACTATCCTGCGAAGAAAATTACTCGATGAATATAGGAACAAAGATTATCTCTTTGATATTGATGTCATTGCTGAGTTAGCTGCTCTAAGCAGAAATAAATTCGCTAAGGTCAAAACTGGAATAATTCATCTTTTCTCCGGCAATGTAGCTACATTTAAACGCAAGCAGAGGCGTCGCATTAGGGATTATCTCTACTATAACAAGCTGGGCGTTCGGCAATATCCGTGGGGAAGGCAGAGCAAGCTGGGGGTAGTCAAGTTTGTTGTGTACTGCCTACTGGTATTTCCCTTAATTGGCCAGAGCTTGATTGGTTTTATTAGGAAACCAGATAAGGCGTGGTTTTTTCACCCTATTGCCTGCTGGATTACACTCTGGGAATATGGCCGGGAAAGAATTTGGGGATTTTTTGCTGTTAAGGAGCTGGGAAGAGCAGGATGGAGTCAGTAGAACCTGGGAAGAGAAGAAGATTATTTGCTTTCATGAATTCATATTCTCAAGGAAAAAGTGGAGGAGATATTTGTTTTATTGAAGTGGCTAAAAAGATAAACAAATTTGACAAGACTGTGGTAACCTCTTTGCTAGGTAAGGAGCTGTGTGAAACAAAGGGATTAAAAGCCGATTACTTAATCACGACGAAAGAACAAAATTTCAAAAATGTTATCCCTACTTATTTTAAACGAATTATTAAGGCATTTTTATTGAAGCTGAAAATTGAGAACGAAGATATTCTATATTCCACTTCCGATTTTTTACCTGACGTTCTCCCTGCATTTTGCCAAAAAATGAGGAACAAAAAAGTCTACTGGATTCAAAAAATATTCCATCTGATTCCTTCCAATAGGCTCATTCCCCATCATGCTCAGAAAGCCAGTTTCTTCTTGATTAAACTTTTTGCAGATTTGATTATTGCGGATAATTGTTTATTAAAAGAAGATCTCGTCCGTCAAGGATTTGATGGTGATAGGATTGAAGTGAACTACCCTGGGATTGATGCGAGCTACTTTAAGAGTATAAAAGCAGTTGAGGACAAAAGCAGTGAAGCAACTTTTCTTGGAAGGCTCCATCCTTCAAAAGGCATCTTTGATTTAGTAGAAATATGGAAGCTTGTTTGTGTGAAGAAACCTAAGGCTAAATTGGCAATCATTGGGAGTGGAAATGAGACGACCAAGGAAGAATTGAAGAAAAAAATAGAGAGGACCAAATTAGAGCATAATGTCAACGTTCTGGATTATCTGGAAAGTAATGAAGCATTTGGGATTGTGAAGTCAAGCAAAGTATTCATATTTCCAAGCCACGAAGAAGGATTTGGAATCGCAATATTGGAAGCGATGGCCTGTGGTTTGCCTGTAGTTGCATATGATTTGCCAGTTTATCAAGAAGTTTTCCCAAAAGGGATGATAAAAGTTGAAATGGGAAATATAAAAAAATTTGCAGATGAGGTTTTAAATTTATTAGATAATAAAAAATTTTATAATGAAATTTCTGAAGAAGCAATAAATAATGCTGCTTCATATGATTGGGATGAAGTTGCTGAAAGAGAATGTGGATTGATGGAGAAAGTCATAAATCTATGATTTCGTCTTGCAAGGATGCTGTTAAAGGCCAAATAGAAAAAATAGCTATGGGTGTCAAAAATGCCAAAATTTTAGATATTGGCTGTGGAGACGGCGAATATACCTCTTTGTTTTGTAAAAATGGAAATGAAGTTATAGGTTTGGATCTTAAGAATTATGTCAAACCAGAATATAAAAAATTTGAATTCGTTAAAGGAAATGCTAAAGATTTACCTTTCCCGAATGAGAGTTTTGATTTAGTGATCTCTTTTGATGTTATAGAACATGTAGAAGACGACGAAGCTTTTTTGGCTGAAGCATATAGAGTGGTTAAAAAGAGAGGTAGAATCCTCTTAGAAACGCCTAACCGTGAAAGATTGAGTCATAAACTCATAAAACTGGTTGGTAAGCCAGCCCAATACCCTCTCGTACTTGGAGATGATTGTATTCACATCAGAGAGTACACAAAAGAAGAGTTAGAAGACCGATTTCAGAAAGCAGGCTTTAAGGATATATATATCCAACATGGGTAGGATTGCGATTGAAAATCATAGATAGTGGGTTAACGAGATTTCCAAAGGTATTAACCCCGATGGCGCAATGCTGGTTTGTTGAGGCGGTGAAATGAACGATCTAAAATTTAGTATTTGCATACCAACTTATAACGGTGCCTTTTGGATTAAAGAAACTTTACAAAGTATCCTTTCTCAGAGTTTTCAGAATTATGACATCACTATTTCCGATGATAACTCCATAGATAATACATTAGAAATAATAAAGAGTTTTTATGATAAAAGGATTAAGATTTTTAAGAATGAGAAAAATTTGGGCTATGGTAAAAACCTTCAAGTTTTGAAAAGATTGGCGAGTGGAGATATTCTTTTTTTAATGGGCCAGGATGATATTCTTCTCAAGGATGCTCTTTTGAAAACTTATAATGCATTTTTGTTGGGCGCAGAAATCGGGGCAGTAACAAGGCCTTATTATTGGTTTAGCGAGGATGTAAGAAAGCCTGTAAGGGCCGTAAAACCCTATAATGGTAATGAAGACTCGATAATTTCAATTTTTGATGGTGAGAGAGAAGTCAAAAAGATTTTTGAGTCTGCTGGACAACTATCGGGTTTGGCTTATAGAAGAGAATATATTGACATTGATTTTCATGAAGACACTTTCCCTGCCCATATTTATCCATTTGCTTCTATCGCTAAAAAACACAAGATAGTTTTTCTTAAGGATTATACAGTCGCGGTTCGTATACCTTCAAGCCAAACGAGATTTAAGTCTAGCATTTATGATATCTCCCCTACAGAGAGCTGGGTTAAAATGTTTAGAAGCGTTTACGAAGAAGATAAATATAAAAAAATTAGGGAGATCGGCATGGAACAGGTTAGCACTAATTTTCTAGGTTTAATTCAATTGAAAACTCACAGCACTCTAAAAAATCTACTTAGAGAGATTTTAATTTTACTTAGACTCCGGCCAAATAATCTTTTAAACGTAAGATTTTGGTTTTTCTCCTTGGGAGCGATACTTATACCTAGAGCAACATTGAGATGGTTGGCAGATAATTATAAAAGAAAAATTCTTTCAAGAAGATTAAAAAACACCCCTATCAAAATCTAGAGCAGGGTGGAAATATGGAAAGATTGATCGAAAAGCTATACCACAATAAACTAGTAGGCCTCCTTTTTCACACCTCAGTTTATTGTTTGAAAAGAGAGCTAAGGGATTGTCATTCTGTATTGGACCTGGGCTGTGGACCTGACTCTCCTATCAAATATTGCAATGTTTCTTATAGTATTGGCGTTGACGCTTTTGAGCCTTACATCGAGGCTAGTAAAGATAAAAAAGTCCACAATGAATATGTACTAGCTGATATCACTGATTTAAGTTTTGAACCTGATTCATTTGATGCCGTTGTTTTAATTGAAGTCTTAGAACATCTGGCTAAAGAGGAAGGAAGAGCGCTCTTGGAAAAAGTCGAAAATTGGGCTAAGAAGAAAATTGTCATTACCATGCCGAATGGCTATTTGCCCCAGAGTGAAACGAGTGGGAATCCCTATCAAGTTCATCGCTCAGGATGGACCATTGAAGAGGTGAAAAATCGTGGATATAAGGTCTATGGAATGGCGGGATGGAAGTTTTTAAGGCGAGAAAAAATTATTAATGGGTCACAGGAGAGTGTATTTTCCACTATAAGATTTCGCCCTCGACTTTTTTGGTTGATAGTTTCTGAACTCACGCAGGCGATAACTTATTATTTTCCGAAAATTGCATTTGAAGAATTTTATGTGAAAAGAAAAAGGGGAAACGAAAAGAGAATGTAGTTAAAGATGATTGATAAACTGGTGGAGATCAGAATTACATGACCAACGTTTGGACGAGTTTAATAGTTAAAGCAAAGCTAATTTGTTGGGTTTATGGGTATGTTTAAAATCGAAGAAAACTTTAGACATAACAAAGAAAAGTATGGAGGGTATAGTGGTGAGATTTTTTCTTTAGTACCACCTGGAACACGAGTGTTAGACGTGGGCTGTTCAACAGGAACTTTAGCCCGAATCCTGGTTGAGAATAAAAGATGTCGAGTGGTAGGTATTGATATAGATGAGAACTCCTTAAAAGAGGCATCGCGTCATTGTGATAAGGTTTTCAGATGTGACTTGGATGATTTAGCAAAATTCAATACGATTCTTGCAGGAGAATTGTTTGATGCAGTAGCTTTAGGGGATGTATTAGAGCATTTAAAATGTCCTGGCGTATTCTTGTACACACTGAGGCGGTATCTAGAGAACGACGGAATTGTTATAGCTTCTATCCCAAACGCTGCATTTATATCTCTGCGCATTAAATTCCTATGCGGTGATTTTTCGTATGATAAAGAAGGAGGACTTATGGATGAAGACCATTTGAGGTTTTTTAGTTTTAAAACCGCAAAACTTCTTTTTGAAGAAGTAGGTTATAGAGTGAAAAAGCTATACGGAGTAAGTATCGTTAGAAAAAGGTTTTGGTTCTTAAAGCCACTAGCTAAAGTATTCCCGTCTTTATTTGCACTACATATAATTATCGTTGCTCAAAAATAAGAAAAGCTATTGGTGCTCAAAATGAGAAAAGTACTTTTCATATACTTTAGGTATCCACTTTATCCTGGTGGTTTCTACTTTCAAGAATTTTTGAATAAGCTTGCCGGGCGAGTAAGACAGATATATTTAATTGCTATTTACTATCCTCCTAAGAGCATTTTCAAAAAACCAGCGAATCTTAGAATTTCTTGGGTTCCATCATTCGATATAAGATTTGTTGAAGATGCATTTTTTATGTTAGCTGCATTACTTAGAGTGGTGTTTACGAGGGATCTGCATAAAGTGGATTTAGTTAACACAATTGGTCCCAGAGGTCTTTTAGCAGGCTGGTACCTGAAAAAAGTCTATGGAATTCCTATTGTTTGTACAATTGAAATGCTTAATGAAAAAGGTTCTTTGGTGAATAACATTTACTACGAGGTCGTTCGTTTCTTAATGAAAAAAGTGCCCGTCGACAAATTTATCTGCTGGTCAAACTACTATTGGGAAAAACATCTGAAACAGTGGGGAATTCCTAAGGAGAAGGTAGCAATTATTCCAGGTGGGGTTGATACTGAAATCTATAACCCTGCGGTTGATGGAGATGACATAAAAGAAAAATACGCGCCTAATTGTCCATTAATCGTTTTTGCCAAGCCTTTATACTACCCTAACGTAGAATCAGCCAAAATCTTAGTTCAAGGTGTAGCTCTATTGAAACGAAGAATTAAGATAAAACTAATAATCGGCTCAGGAAAATACAAAAGAGAAATCCAGAACCTAGCTAGAGACCTTAGCATTGATGATTGTGTTGAATTTATGCCGCCAACTCCATTTACACAAATTCCAAAATATATTGCTGCAGCAGATTTGATTGTTTTGCCTTTCACTTATGCAGCTACCACTTCAAGATATCTTCTTGAGGTAATGGCTATGGGCAAGCCAATTATCACCACTAAGGTAGGAGAGATACAGTATATTTGTGAAAATGGTAAACAGGCACTTATAGTGGAACCGATAAAGGAAAAACTTGCAGAGGCTGTAGAGCGAGTTCTTATCGATCAAGACTTGGCGGCATCACTGGGCCATAATGCGGTTACTTTAGTTAACCAAAAATACGCTCTGTCTATAATTGTAAATAGAACTATCGAGCTATACAACGAAGTGCTCTCGTCGGTGAATAAAAAATGAGGAACAAAATTTTGGTAGTTGCATTTTATCTCCTTGTTTCTTTATTCTTCTTCCGCGGAATTCTTACCTCGCCAGGGTTAATCATTGGTGGCGACTGGGGTTTGCCTGAAACTTCAAGCCAGATGCGTGTTTATGCTACCCAAGGATTATCACTTTGGCGCTATACTGAGTCTTTATTTGGTGCCCAAGGCACTAACTTAAATGATTATCCCTTTCGTTCACTTGTCGGCTTGCTACCAACTATAGGAATAAATGGTGAAATATTCACTAGATTCTTATTGATATTTTTATTTACATTAGCAGGCTTTTCAATGTACTCTTACTGCCGCTTCTTAAAACTTAATGAGCTCCCATCAATTTTAGGTGGTTTCTTCTTTATCACCACTCCTCTTTTTTTTAACTATGCAATAATGGGATGGCAACTTGTACTTTTATCTCTTGTTTTACTGCCTTTTGCCCTTATAACATTTACAAAATCGATAAAGGAGCAAAAAGTTAGCTATACCTTAATAACAGGATTGCTATTTTGGCTTGCTGCAATGCAATCGCAATCCTTAGTTTGGTATCCACTTATTTTTATTTTACTTTCGCTTTTCATAGCTAATTCCAGGAAAGAAATTATATGGGCTGTAAAATCATTAACCATTATTTCTTTAATTTTCTTTTTAATGAATATATCATGGCTGATTCCTTCGTTGCTTTATCTTAGCCCAGTGATTAGCCAGGCTGTTTCGCCATCCGATCCCAGTCTTCTCTTTACAATTCAACCAACTGCCATTAATTTCTTGCGCCTTTGGGGAAGTAACTTTAATAGTCCTTTTGAGTTGTCTTCCCCTTTTTCCTTACAAATTATTTCTTTAGTATTGCCTCTTGCGGCTTATTCTTCTTTAATCCTTAGACCTAAGGAAAGGAATGTTGGATTTTTCGTACTATTACCATTTTTGCCTGTGGTCTTTTACCTTGCTAGAGAAATATTTTTCAATATCCCCTTTTCAAATGTAATAAGAGACTGGAAACGGTTTTCAATTTTTAGTGCCTTGTCTTACTCAGTGCTCATCGCCATGACGATTGATGCATTGATTCGCAGGGAAGATAAGTTATCATTTAATACATTTAAATTAAGTAGATACAAAAATAATATTGGGTATATTTTAGTGATTTTAATCGTACTAAATTCCTATCCATTTTGGGCGGGAGAGTTTTATAGTGAGCCTAAGTATGGTTATGATATAAGGTT
>DDKQ01000046.1 GCA_002339355.1 Candidatus Subteraquimicrobium carltonvillense
AGCCACGCTGCAGTGCTTAAAAACCGCTCTGAGCTTGTATGGCCCGCTGACCTTTATCTCGAGGGAAGCGATCAACATCGAGGTTGGTTCCAGTCCTCTCTCTTAACCTCAGTTGGGGTCGAAGATAAAGCCCCTTATAAGGCGGTTTTAACCCATGGTTTCTTGGTAGATCAGTTGGGGAGGAAAATGTCCAAGTCTTTGGGAAATGTCATCGATCCTCTAGAGGTAATAAAGGAGTCAGGTGCGGATATTTTGCGGTTGTGGGTTGCTTCGGCGGATTACACTACCGATATCGCCGTATCCCGGGAGATATTGGAGCGAATCTCCGAGGCCTATCGTCGCCTTAGAAATACGGCTCGGTATCTCTTGGGGAACCTTTATGATTTTGATCCCAGGAAAGACGCCCTCTGCTATGAGGATTTAGAGGAGATAGACAAGTGGGCTCTACTCAGGCTCCATAAACTTTTGCTCAAAGTGACTAAGGCTTACGAAGAATATAAATTTCACCTTGTTTACCATGCCATTTACAATTTTTGCGTGACGGATATGAGTGCTTTCTATCTGGATGTTCTGAAAGACAGACTATACATATCAAAAGTGGATTCTCCGAAACGCCGTTCGGCTCAGACGGTTTTATTTGAGATTTTGGTTAATTTAGCGAAGATTCTTTCACCCATTTTGGCCTTTACATCCGAGGAGATTTGGCAAAATATCCCCGAAGAATACAGAGAGAAAATAAGCGTGCAGCTCTGTCCCTGGCCGGAAGTGCAGGAGGAATATTTAGACCGATATCTTAAGGAAAAATGGGATAGGTTGCTTGAGGTTCGAGATGAAGTATTGAGAGCTTTGGAGATTGCACGCGATGAAAAGCTCGTAGGCAACTCTCTGGAAGCGGCGGTGACCATCCATGCTCCTTCCGATTTATATGGCTTTCTCGACGGGTATAAAGATATGCTACCCACTATCTTCATCGTTTCACAAGTTAACTTATCTCCCTCAACGGAGGCTCCAGGCAAAGCCTTCAGAAGTGAGAGATTGAGGGACGTTTCCATCTTGATTTCAAAAGCTGTGGGGGAAAAGTGTGAACGATGTTGGAATTTCAGTGAAAGTGTGGGAAGGGATGCCAAGCATAAAAGACTTTGTGCTCGCTGCGTTGAAGTGGTGAAAAGTTTCACCGGTTGAGAGTATAGTCTTTTCTTTCCTTGGCAAAATGTATATAATCAAAGCGGTTAATATTGCCTCAACCTTTTTACTTTCGAAGACTTTAAGTGAGATTCTAAGTAGACGCACAAAGTTGGAGGTTATTGTGGATCAAAAAAGGCTAGCTTATTTCAAGAAAATATTATTGAAGGAAAAATCTCGCTTGGAGCGTGAGCTCAAGGCAATCGATACTGGTATATTAGGTCAGTCTCAATCCGAACTTTTCGGGGAAAATTCCTATGAAGACCACTTCGCCGATAGTGCTACAGCTACTTTTGAGCGAGAAAGAGATCTTTCCCTAGAAAGGAATATTAAGGATATCCTCCAGAGAGTAAATATGTCCTTGGCAAAGATTGAAAAGGGAACTTATGGTATTTGCGCCTCTTGTGGCAAGGAGATAGACATGGCTCGCCTGAAAGCCCTCCCTTATGCCGATTTATGTATTACCTGCAAGAAGAAGGAAGAGGAAAGTTGGTAAAATGGAGTTTAATTTCAATCGTCGATGAATTTCGACGGAGGTTTTATTGATTTTTCTGATCATTGCAGGGGTTGTAATTATACTGGATCAGTTGACAAAGAGCCTCGTGCGTCAAATTCTTTCTCCTGGACAATCAATCCATATCATAAATGGTATTTTTCATATTACATATGTTAACAATCCAGGTTCCGCCTTTGGTCTTCTACCCAATCATCATCTTTTCCTCCTCCTGGTGACATTCATTACCGTCATACTTATATTTTTTTATTATGGCCGCATCCGACCGCGAGAAATGCTCATGCAGGTGGCTTTGGGTATGGAATTGGGAGGTGCCGCAGGGAATTTCATCGATCGCACGGCTTACGGTTTGGTCACAGATTTTCTAGATTTTCGCATTTGGCCCGTATTTAATGTAGCCGATTCGGCTATCGTGATTGGTCTCATCCTCTTGGTTCTGACTTTGCTGTTGGAAAAAAGGCAAAAACGGGCATCAAGTTCCGAGTAACGAGTCCCGAGAACGGATTTTAGGAAGATAGATGTATCCAATTTTATTCCGCATAGGACCAATAACCATTAAATCTTATGGATTCATGCTCGCTCTTGCCTTCGTAGTGGGTATACTTTTGGCACGCCGGGAAGCGAGGCGTAAGGGGCTAAATCCTGACCTCGTCTTCGATCTGGTCCTTTACGCGGCCATTGGTGGAATAGCGGGAGCCAGACTCGTCTATGTTATCGGTCATTTAAGGGAATTTTTGATGACGCCCTTGAGAATTTTTGCCATATGGGAGGGGGGATTGGTTTTCTACGGAGGGCTCGTCGGCGGCACCCTCGCTGTAATCCTCTTTATTTGGCTGAGAGAGCTTCCTCTTTGGGAGATTGGGGATACGATTGCACCATGTCTTGCCCTAGGATATGCCATCGGACGCATAGGATGCTTTTTGAACGGGTGTTGTTATGGTCGCCCGACTAATCTTCCCTGGGGAGTGAACTTTTTTGATGTCCCACGCCATCCTACACAAATTTACAGCTCCCTTTACAGCTTGATTATCTTTGGCATTTTATGGTCTTTGAGAGCGAAGATAGCTCGTCCCGGGATTCTTTTCTGGCTATACGTGCTCATGTATTCTGCAGCTCGTTTTGGCGTAGAGTTTTTGAGGGAGAGTCCAAGGGCAGCTGTGGGGCTCACAGCCTCTCAATTTACCAGCATAGGGATCTTTATTTTAGCCGTCGCTGCTTTAGCAACTGACTATTTCACCCGCAGAAAATTGCCATGATACTTGAAATTATAAGTGGGTCATAAATCCCGAATATTTTTCTTTAGACAATCATGTAGCAAATTCTGAAATTATGACTCAATTATTTGAGGTTAAAATGCCTGATGACAAAAGGGAAGTTTACAAAGTAGTGGTCAAAGCCAGTGACGTGGGGCAACGCCTCGATGCCTTTCTCGCTAAAAGGCGCAAAATCCCATCCCGTTCATTTGCCCAAAATTTGATCTCTCAAGGTTTAGTTCAGGTTAATGGTAAAATCGTGACTAAACACCATCGCTTAAAAAAAGGAGAGACGATTTCACTTACGATTCCCCCTCCCGAGGAACCCAAGATTTTACCCGAGCTCATACCCCTGAACATCATTTACGAAGACGAGGACATAATTGTACTCTCTAAACCAGCGGGTATGGTAGTTCATCCAGCCTATGGGCATACCACGGGGACTCTAGTGAATGCTCTTTTGGCTCATACCAAGGATCTCTCCGGAATCGGTGGGGTCAAACGCCCAGGGATTGTACATCGACTCGATAAGGATACTTCCGGACTCATGGTAGTGGCCAAAAATGACCAGGCCCATTTGAGTTTGGCGAAGCAGGTTAAAAAAAGGAAACTACGAAGAATATATTTGGCTTTGGTGCACGGAACCTTCGATATTGATTCCGGAACAATTGAAGCTCCCATCGGTCGGAGCCCTCACCTGCGGAAGAAAATGATGGTCATCAGCGCCGGTCGACATGCCGTGACCAACTTTAAGGTCAAAGAGAGATTTAAAGATTATACCCTCTTGGAAGTTGATTTACAAACGGGAAGGACTCATCAAATCCGGGTTCACATGTCCTACATTAAACATCCGGTAGTTGGAGATCCGGAGTATGGCTATCGAAAGGCTAGAAAAGAATTGGGTTTAAATCGACAATTTTTACATGCCCATCGTTTGCAGTTTACCCATCCCGGAACGGGAGAGAGTATATCCTTCGAAGATAAACTCCCAGAGGATGTAAACAAAGTGCTAACTCTTTTACGCAGCGGTGACCATTTATAATCTTAGGATTACCTGTATTATTAACAAGATGGGTTAACACTATGGTCGGGGTGAAGTGCTCCGAAAACACCCCGAAGAACGCTGTCGCGTCTACGGGGCAGGCGCAGTTGCGGCCGTTTACCCCGTTGGCAAGTGAAACGAGTCCTTCGGGGCCGCTCGGGTCTCGCCTCGCTACGAAACTC
>DDKQ01000090.1:0-436 GCA_002339355.1 Candidatus Subteraquimicrobium carltonvillense
ACGAACATCTCCACGGAAAGTGAAAGCCTATGACCTGGGGATTGAAACTGCAAATTTCGTTAGAAAGCTTTGATGGAAGCATGGGGATCACTCTATCAACAAGGTAGGTGCTAAATCCCCTACTGGCAGCCTCCGCATCTAAAGCACCATTCACATTCACATAGTGGGAGACGTCAGCGATGTGAACCTTCAACAAAAAATTGCCCAATTCATCCTTCTTGATGGATACCGCGTCGTCGAAGTCCTTTGCATCCAAACCATCGATGGTAACCGTAAATTCATCTCTGTAATCCTTGCGACTAACTAAATCTTTAAGGGTTACCTCATCCGGTATCTCTTGGCATTCAGCAAGTACAGCGGAGGGAAAAATCATGGGTAATCGATGTTCCCTTATGATTACCTCTATTTCTACACCCATTGAGGTCTCTTCCCCCAA
>DDKQ01000090.1:863-1490 GCA_002339355.1 Candidatus Subteraquimicrobium carltonvillense
GGGAAAACTTTGGAGGAATGTGGATTTTATAAAAAATTCTTGCATCCGACGGAGTAAGGAAGAAATCCCTCCCTTTTCTTTCGAGCTTCCCCACAACTGTTGGATTGGCTCTTTCGAGGATTTTAACGACTTCTCCTTCGATGCTGCCACCCCTTCTTTTCCTTTTAGATAACCTCACTAAGACCTTATCATTATGCATGGCTCCATTCATGGCAAAGGGACTTATATAAACATCGATTTTGTCCCCTCTAACAAATCCATAGCCTTTTTTATTAGCCTGCAGGCGACCAGTTGTATAATTCAAATCCTCGGGCAATCCATATCCAGCTTTTCCGACCTTAACAAGTGTCCCTTCCTGCTCCAACTTCTGGAGGATCTTTTTCAATTCAGCTTTTGATCCTATACCTCCAATGGCTTTAGCCAATTTGCCAAAGCTCAAGGGGTGAGACTTCTTTACTACCTTCAGTACCTGTTCTTCAATCTTCATATCTACCACCGTTTACGCTTTATATTGCTTACAGTTAAAAAACTGCCATTAAGGGCTGCTTGCAGAGCAAGTGTGACCCGTACGGGGAGCGCAATTCGAGCAGCTGCGGCAAATTGACTTGAGCCGTGCGGATGTCGATT
>DDKQ01000090.1:1883-10584 GCA_002339355.1 Candidatus Subteraquimicrobium carltonvillense
CGGTTTACGGATTTTAAATGGACTCAATAAAAATTCGGTAGCGAGGATCGGTAAAATCCTCACTACCGACGAATAACAGATGCCAAACACCTCTAGGCAGCCTTCCTTACATCCTTACCAGAAATGATGGATTTGAGTATCTCTTTTGCCTTCTCCAGCTGCTTGTCCTCCTCAGTGAGGAGTTTTCCCCTCTCCATGGGTACCACGACTTCAACATCAGGTTTTATTCCTTCCTTATGGATTGACACTCCACCGGGGGTAAGATAAGTGGCCGTGGTTATGACCAGACCTGAACCATCGGAGAGGGTGACTATGGTCTGAACTGAACCTTTCCCAAAGGTTTTTTCGCCGACTATAACCCCCCGCTTGCGCTCCTTTATGGCTCCCGCTACTATCTCCGAAGCGCTGGCGCTTCCCCTGTTGACCAAAACCACGAGTGGGATTTCCTCATCGGCTCCCCCTTTTGCATCGTGCGTTTCAAGCTCTCCGGTTCTGCTCTTTACTTTCACGATGGGTCCTGATTCGATGAAGACACTTGCAACGTTTATGGATTCGTCAAGGAGCCCTCCAGGATTATTCCTCAAATCGAGGATAACGCCCAATGCCCCATTTCCTTTAAGCTTATTCAATGTATTCTTCAAATTAGGACTCGTTTTCCCAGTAAAGTAATGGATGCGTATGTAACCCAATTTATCCTCCAACATCTTTGAAGAAACATTTGGGATGTTTATCTTTTCCCTTCGTAACTCGAACTTTAAGGGTTGATCGACTCCCTCTCGGGAGATGGTCAACACTACAATGGTTCCCATCTTCCCCCTTATCAGTTGGACGGCTTTGTCCAAAACCATATTTTTGGTGGATTTGTCATCTATCTTGATGATCTTATCTCCGGCTTGGATTCCCGCTCTGGCAGCGGGTGTATCCTCCAAGGGCGAGATCACGGTGAGTTGATTATCCTCAATTCCTATCATTATCCCCACCCCTTCAAAGCGACCCGCCGTTTCCTCTTTGAACATCTTAAAATGGGAACGATCAAGATACCTGGTATAGGGATCGTTTAAGGACTCCACCATGCCCTCTATTGCTCCCTTGATCAGCCTACGGGTGGGGATTTTCTCCAAATAGGTACGTTGAATCTCCTCCATGGCCTCTTGGACCAACCCCAAAGGATTTCTGGCTCTTTCCTCCTCCGCCCCTATTTGCCTTCCCAGGAGGAAACCACCGGTAAAGCAAGCCCCAAGAAACATCAACAGCAGGAAAACTCCCGCTGCTACTAGGATAATCCTTTTGAACAATCTTCACACCTCAATTCCACTACACTCTCAAAAACTTCCTCAGCGCTATAGCACTCCCAGTAACTCCTATGAGGATTCCAGCTAAAGTGAGAATCAGCATGAGCTTCCAGAAAATGACTTCACTGAAGGATATGGGTAGGAAGGGCAATGCTTCTTTAGCCTTACTTATGAGGGAGAGCTTAGCTACATACAAGACCAAAATGGCGGCAACTGAACCAATTAGCCCCTGCAAAATCCCCTCTAATAGAAAGGGCCAGCGGATAAACCAATTAGAGGCCCCCACCAATTTCATTATGGCAATCTCTTTACGCCTGGCGAAGATGGCTAGGCGTATTGTGTTGGCGATTAAAACCAATGAGGCAAAGCAAAGTACAGCTATAATGATACCCCCTACTACACGGATAATCCAAGTAACTTTAAAAAACTTGGGGATAACCTTCTGCCCGTATTTTATATCCCTCTCCAAATCATCGACGAGGTTGTGGATACCCGATCGTTGCTTTATTTTTTTCACCGTTGAAGCGACCAAACGGGGATTCCCCAGCCTTATCTCAAGAGAGGCGGGGAGGGGATTTCCAGAGACCGCTTCCAACAGCTCGGGTTGGTCTTTGAGATCCTTCTTCAATCGCTCCCAAGCCTCTTCCTTGGAAATGTAATAAACCTTCGACACCTCAGACCATGAAAGAATTTCATTTTGGAGGGTTTTAACCTCACTGGTGGGAGTCGAATCCTTTAAAAATACTTGAATCTCCACTTTAGATTCCAAGCCCCTAATGATATTCCCTACAATTAGCGCCAATATCACCACAGCTCCCACTAGAATGAGACAGACTGCCACGGTACTCGCCGCAGCGATACTCATCACCCAATTTCTCTTGAAACTGGTCAGGGCTTCTCTGATGAAGTAGAAGATTCTAATCCTCATATCCATATACTCCCCGAAGCTTTATCAAGGGGGAGCAGGCTCCCCCTTGAGGAACCCCCTCGTAAATTATCAGCATGGTATCTGTGGACAAAGTGTATTTAATCCTCATATCCATATACTCCCCGGAGCTGGTCTCGAATCACTCTGCCTTCTTCCAGAGCGATGACCCGCTTCCTGAAATTATTTACTATTTCCCGGTCGTGGGTTGCCATTAGCACAGTGGTCCCCGTGCGATTAATTCGGCTTAAAAGCGACACGATATCCATGGATGTTGCCGGATCTATGTTTCCCGTGGGTTCATCGGCAAGGAGAAGGGGAGGACGATTGACAAAAGCTCGGGCAATCGAAACCCTTTGTTGTTCCCCGCCGGAAAGCTCATCAGGATAATTATCGATCTTGTCATCGAGACCCACCAATCTGAGAACCTCAGGAACCTGGATCTTTATTGCATAAAATGGACGACCAATAACCTCAAGAGCAAAGGCTACATTCTCATAGACGGTTTTATTGGGAAGCAATTTAAAATCCTGGAATACACAACCTATATTTCTCCTTAAGTATGGAACCCTCCATGAACGGAGGTGCACAATGTCCTGCCCTGCTATATATACCTCCCCCTTGGTTGGCAATATTTCCCTCAAGAGGAGCCTAATGATGGTGGTTTTCCCAGAACCTGTGGGACCGACTATGAACACGAATTCCCCTTTTTGTACGGTGATATTTACATCCTGTAGCGCGGGTTTACTCCCTTCATAAATCTTTGTGACATCCTTCATTTGAATCATCATCTTTGGTTCACTCCCCTTTTCTACTCAATACTTTTCCTACAGCTTCCACGATATCCTCGCTGGTGAGTCCATAATGCTTGAGAAGCTCTGCAGCCGAACCGGATTGACCGAACTCATCCCTGATGCCCACCCTAGCTATAGGAGTGGGCGTTGTCTCCGCGAGCAATTCAGCTATGGCGCTCCCAAGTCCCCCTATTATGGTATGTTCCTCGGCGGTAACCACAGCTTTCGTCTTCTCAACGGATTCTAAAATGCCTTCGGCATCCAAGGGCTTTATGGTGGCCACGTTGATGACCTCAACGCTTATTCCCTTCTCCCTCAGCTTCTCCGCGGCTTCGAGCGCTTCATTGACCATAATGCCGACGGCGAAAATCGTAACGTCCGATCCTTTCCTCAATTTTAAAATCTCACCGAATTTAAACCTGTAATTCACATCGAATATAATGGGAGCGGGTTCACGACCCAGCCTGATGAATACTGGACCTTCGATGTGATAGGCTGCCTTTACTGCCTCCCGCGCCTCAAAGTAATCCGCCGGTACAACCACCTTCATGTTTGGAACAGCCCGCATGACTGCGATATCTTCGACGGATTGGTGAGAAGAACCATCCGCCCCCACGGAAATCCCAGCATGAGTTGGACAGAGTTTAACATTAAGATTTGAGTAGGCAATAGTGTTTCTCACCTGCTCAAAAGCACGCCCAGTGGCAAAGATGGCAAAAGATCCCGTGTAACAAACCTTACCACAGGTGGAGATTCCAGCTGCAATATCCATCATGTTTTGCTCGGCGATCCCACATTCGACAAACCGCTCCGGATAAGCATTGGCGAACTTAATGCTGGTCGTGGATTTAGCTAGATCTGCATCGAGGACAACAACATTTGGATATTTTGCTCCAAGTTCTAGCAGAGCATCCCCATATGCCTCTCTAGTTGCCTTCTTCTCCACCTTTCATCCTCCATTTCAGTTATTCAGGTTCAGCGTTCGGGGTTCAGTCCTCCAACCTTGAACCTATTGTACTAATCGCAGACAATGGTACACCCTTACATGGTTCACCGTTCACGGTTCACAGTAATTATATTGAGTGAACATTACACTTTTACCTTTAACCATCTTTCTCCAGTTCTCTGAGCGCTTTCTCCATTTGCTCCTTGCTGGGAGCCTTACCATGCCACTCCACCCCGCCTTCCATGAAGGAGACTCCCTTACCCTTGAGGGTATGAGCGATAATTATACATGGCTTCCCCTTGGTTTTATCGGCCTCAACGAGGGTATCCACGATATCCAAAACATTGTGCCCATTCACTTCGAGCACACGCCATCCAAAGGCAGACCACTTATCGGCGATGGGTTGAATCTCCATGACCTCGCTCACCGGTCCATCTATTTGTAAGCCGTTGTAATCGAGGATGGCGACCAGGTTGTCCAATTTATAATGGGAAGCGAACATTGCCGTCTCCCAAACTTCACCCTCCTGGCTTTCCCCATCGCCTATAAGGACATAGACATGGTAATCTCTCGCGTCCATCTTCCCAGCTAAAGCCATTCCAGTTGCAGCCGCAAATCCGTGAGCCAAAGCTCCGGTGGATATCTCCACACCCGAGACCTTTTTCATATCCGGATGTCCCTGTAAAATGCTTCCCAACTTTCTTAAGGTCCATAAAATATCGACGGGAAAGTAACCACATTCGGCTAAAGCGGCGTAAAGGAGGGGACATGCATGACCTTTACTCAATACAAATCTATCGCGGTCAGGCCACTTGGGGTCTTCGGGGCGGTGTCGCATGTGATGAAAATAGAGAGTAGCAACAATATCCGCTGCAGAGAGAGAACCTCCTGGATGACCGGAGCCTGCTTCTCCAATCATCCTTATAACATTCCATCGAAGAGTGCGTACCTTTTCTTCTAAAAAAGCTCTCAGTTTTTCGCGATCCAAAAGGTTCACCTGGATTTTATTTCTTTCTTCCTTTCCACAAAATTTAAGACCCGTTCTAACGAGCAATTTAATATATTCTCCTTAAGATACCCCGCTTCAAGGGCGAGTTTAATTGCTTCTCCAAACTCGCCAACTCCCTGGGCTAAATGAGCATCGCTGCTGATAATGATGTCCAAATTATGCCTTCGTGCAACCTTGGCAATCTCCAGGTCGTATGCATAACTACCCACTCGACTGGTACTGGTCAAAAATGAACTATTATTGATTTCAAATAAAGCATCGTGGGCTGCGGCTGCAGCTACCACCTCTTGGGCATCGATAGGAAAATTTGGATTTCCCGGGTGAACGATCACATCTACAAAGGGGTTTCTGATTGCACCCAATAGTGCTCTCGTATTCTCCCTCGTAGTTTTCCCCTCATAACCGCAGCGAGGGTGGAAGCCGACGTGAACTATATCCAGAGTCTTGAGGAGATCCTGGGGCAAATCAAGATTCCCTTCCGAATCCACGATGTTGGCTTCGACCCCCTTCAAAATCCGTACTCCATACAACTCCCTGGGTACTACCCTTAAATTCCAGAAATGGTAAGCATGTGCTCCCCCGGGCAAACCAGGACCATGATCGGTAATGGCAATGAGCTTTAGACCCTTAAGGGCTGCAGCCTTCGCTATCTCATCGATGGTGCTATATGCATGACCACTGGCAACCGTATGTATATGAAGATCTGCTACTAGTTTCATGTCTCCCTCTAAAATCTCGTCCCTCGTCATTCGTCTCTCATCACCTACTTCGTCTATGGAAAGCGCTGATGAAATCATCGAGGTTTCCGTCCAAAACCTCTTGAACATTGCCAGTTTCGAGATCAGTTCGATGATCCTTCACCAGAGTATAGGGATGTAGGATATATGACCTGATCTGACTTCCCCAGGCAATCTCCTTCCTCTCACCTCGAAGTTCCTCTATCTTCCTCCGCCTCTCCTTTCGCATCCTCTCATATAGCCTGGCTCGTAAAATCTTCATTGCCGTTTCTTTGTTTTGAAATTGAGAACGTTCACTCTGACACTGGGCTACAATACCGCTGGGAAGATGGGTGATTCGGACGGCGGAATCCGTCACATTAACATATTGACCACCGGGTCCCGTGGCCCTGTAGGTTTCCACTCTGAGATCCTTGGGATCGATGCTTACCTCTATTTCTTCATCTATCAATGGGATAACGTCCACAGAAGCGAAGGAGGTATGTCTTCTCTTCTGAAAATCGTAGGGGGAAATTCTGACCAATCTATGGATACCCTTTTCAGCCTTGAGGAGTCCGTAGGCATACTTTCCATGTACGGTAAAGGTGGCATCCTTTATCCCAGCTTCTTCCCCGGGAGAGACCTCATTTACTTCCACCTTAAATCCCTTTCGCTCCGTCCAGCGAAGATACATCCTCAAAAGTATTTCCGCCCAATCCTGGGACTCGATACCACCAGCACCGGGATGGATACTCACTATGGCATCCAGTGAATCAAATTTCTCCTTAAACCAACTGCGAATTTCAAGATACTCGACCTTTTGCTTAAGTTTCCTAAGGGATTTACCCACATCCTTGCTGAGAGCTATGTCACCTTCGGATATAGCAAGCTCATTTAAAAGACAGAGGTCGTTATATTCTTCATTCATTCTTTCCCAGGAGGACAGGTCATCCTTCAAATCGCTTAAGCTCGACATGATCCTCTGTGCCCTTCGAGTATCATCCCAAAATCCCGGTTTAGCCGCCTCCGATTCGAGCTTTTTAATTCTCTCTCTCTTCCCCTCAATGTCAAAGGTAATCCCCGATTTTTTCTATTCTTTCACCAAGCCTTTGGAGTTCGTCAGAGTAGTCAATAAACATTGCAATCCCACCTCTTTCATATAACAAATTAAGCTTCCTAATTGACTAGACACCTTGGTTTATCTGCCACAACACTTCTTGTATTTCTTGCCGCTACCACAAGGGCAAGGTTCATTCCTTCCTATCTTTCTCTTCTTCACGGGCTGAGTTGGAGTTGCTCTATAATCATCTCCAACGGCCTTGGGCATAGCCGGCATAACTGGTTCTCGAACTACCTGGACATGGAAGATATATCTGATGAAATCCTCCTTTATGCTCTGGGTCAAGTTCTGAAACATCTCAAAGGCTTCGTTTTTATACTCAATTAAGGGATCCCTTTGACCGATAGCCCTTAAACCGATGCCCTCCTTTAAATAATCCATCTCGTAGAGGTGTTCTCCCCACTTATTGTCTATCACCTGAAGCATGATCATCCGCTCCAGCTCGCGCATCGTCTCCGCTCCTAGATCTTCTTCTCTCTTCTTATAAATCTCCTTAGCGGATTCCAGAAGCTCTTCAAATAATTGATCTTGTGTTAGACTTTGCAGGTCAATGACATCTTTACCCCAAGGAAGGGGGTAAAGACCCTTAATATAATCAAATAATCCATGTAAATCCCACTGCTCGGGATGGGTATTTCTATTGGTGAAAGTCTCAATGGCTTCCCTTATCACATCTTCGATGATATTCTGCACTTCCTCATGGAGATTATCACCCGATAGACACTTGGCTCTTTGCTCGTAAATCACCTCTCGCTGCTTATTCATGACATCGTCATATTCCAAAACATGCTTTCTGATCTCAAAGTTTTGGGATTCAACCTGGCGTTGAGCGGTCTCAATGGATTTGGTGATCATCGAGTGTTCAATGGGCATATCATCGGGTATGCCCATTCTCTCCATCAGTTTACCGACCCTATCCGAACCAAAAAGCCTCATTAAGTCATCTTCCAATGAAATATAAAATTGAGATGAGCCTGGATCACCTTGGCGTCCGGAACGACCCCTAAGCTGATTATCGATTCGCCTGGCCTCGTGGCGCTCGGTGCCGATGACATGTAACCCACCCAGTTGTTTGACTTCCTCAGCCATTTGGGGATCGGGAGGATTACCACCCAAAATGATGTCCACACCGCGACCAGCCATGTTGGTAGCAATGGTCACTGTGTGCTTTTTTCCTGCTTGGGCAATGATCTGGGCTTCCATCTCATGATATTTAGCGTTGAGAACCTGGTGGAGGATACCCCGTCGCTTGAGCATCTTACTTAGGCGTTCGGATTTTTCAATGAAGATCGTGCCCACCAACACCGGTTGACCTCTTTTATGCCTCTCGACGATATCGTCGACTACGGCTTTAAACTTAGCTTCTTCAGTTTTATAAATCACATCGGATAAATCCTTTCGGATCATTGGCTTATTGGTGGGAATAACCACCGTCTCCAAGCCATAAATGTGCATGAATTCATCGGCTTCTGTGGCTGCCGTTCCAGTCATTCCCGCGAGCTTCTCATACATCCTGAAATAATTCTGCAAAGTAATAGTGGCTAGGGTTTGATTCTCCTCCTTTATCGCCACCCTTTCCTTCGCCTCGATGGCTTCATGAAGACCATCGCTGTACCTTCTTCCAAACATCAAACGTCCCGTGAACTCATCAACGATAATCACCTGGCTATCTTTCACTACATAATCCTGATCCCTCTTAAACAGAGAATAAGCCTTCATGCTTTGTTTGTATCGATTCAGCCACTCAATTATAGGTACACCATAGGGGGATTGGGTTAAATCCACCAAATCATCGACACTGATATCCAATGCTTTGGCAACCCTCTGTTCTCCTCTACGAGTTATCTTTATGGTTTGCTCCTTCTCATTGGCGACGAAATCATACTTATATTCATGCTT
>DDKQ01000090.1:10993-11181 GCA_002339355.1 Candidatus Subteraquimicrobium carltonvillense
TCTTGGTTAACCTTTCTGCAAATTCTACTCCTATCCTCGGCAGAACCAGAAATGATCAGAGGAGTCCTTGCTTCATCGATTAAGATGCTGTCCACTTCGTCGACGATGGCATAGTGATGACCACGCTGAACTCGCTCATCTAGTGAACTTACCATATTATCCCTCAAATAATCGAAGCCAAATTCGGT
>DDKQ01000090.1:11355-12357 GCA_002339355.1 Candidatus Subteraquimicrobium carltonvillense
AATTCTACTCCTATCCTCAGCAGAACCAGAAATGATCAGAGGAGTCCTCGCTTCATCGATTAAGATGCTGTCCACTTCGTCGACTATGGCATAGTGATGACCACGTTGAACTCGCTCATCTAGTGAAGTTACCATATTATCCCTTAAATAATCGAAGCCAAATTCGGTATTCGTACCATAGGTGACATCGGCTTCGTATGCTTCTCGCCGCTCAATGGGACGGAGGTTCTTCAAGCGTTCATCCTCGGCGGGATAATTAGGGTCAAATAGATACGCCGCATCGTGCTGAAGAACTCCAACGGAAATGCCCAGAAAATGGTAGACGGGACCCATCCATTGGGTATCACGCTTGGCCAAATAATCATTCACGGTGACCACGTGGACACCCTTCCCAAACAGAGCATTGAGATAAACAGGGAGGGTTGCGACTAAGGTTTTTCCTTCACCGGTCTTCATCTCAGCGATTTTACCCTCATGAAGGACAACCCCACCCATGATTTGGACATCGAAATGGCGCATATTTATCGTTCGTTTGGCGACCTCTCTAACAACCGCGTAAACTTCAGGTAGAATTGGATCCAAAATCTTGTTTCTGACCTGCTTCAACTTTTCCCTTAGCTTAATCCTCTCCTCAGGCAGAGCACCTTTAATCTCCTCTTCTAAGCGCTTTAACTCCTCCTCATATTCTTTTGATCTTTCCTGGACGAAGCGCTTAAACTTGAGGGCCTTCGCCCTCAGTTCCTCATCGGGAAGACGACTGATCTCGGGCTCCAATACATTTACAGCCGCTTCTCTCTCCTGAAGAGCTTTTAGCTTTTTCCCTTCTCCGAAACGGAGTACCTTATGAATTAAATTAAACATGTACACACACCTTCAAATTTAGATTTTGTCGCATTTTACCACTATTTTAACACAGTTCAGCCTCATTCTCACTTTCTCATCCCCAAGCCAAAATCTTTCCTCTCACAAAATCAATGACCCATTCTGCGATTTTAATTGCTT
>DDKQ01000090.1:12692-13333 GCA_002339355.1 Candidatus Subteraquimicrobium carltonvillense
GCTTTCAAATCATATTCTGATTGACATAACCAAACAGTGATATCCGGCCTATTTTCGCTCATAGATTACTTTCCCTTGACTCATTATCTCCTCAATAAAAGGATTATTGTACTTGCGCATTTTCTTTAATTCTTGAGGAGTATAAACAAGTGGCTCAAATGGAACATTATAATCACACAATTTTAATACCTCGCCAATGCGATCGATTAACCGCTTTTTCCTAGTTTTTTGATTATGAGCATATCTATATCACTATTTTCACTAAATTCTCCACGAGCCGCGGATCCGAAGAGAATGATCCTCTCTGGTTTATACCTTTTGATTACTTGCTCGGCAATTCGATTTATTTCCCTTTCGAGTGCCTTTTCTAAATCACTTTTCGCCACCGAAAGTTCCCCTTTCACGCAACAAAACAGTAGTATCCTATCATATTTTAAAAATTGAAAACAATACAACTGATTATGCCCTGGACATAATTCCAGAAAGGTGGTTCAAATCCTAAATCTTATTTCATTTTGTTTTGAACCTTTGGATTCCTTCGACTTTGCTCAGGACATGTTTGGTCATTTAATATTGTTTAGAATTTGGTGCTTTGTGCTTAGAATTTAAAACCACTCCTTGTGCTTAAGGACAATGTTTTG
>DDKQ01000016.1 GCA_002339355.1 Candidatus Subteraquimicrobium carltonvillense
GGTGTTAAAAAGAGGTGTTAAAAATTTCAAAATATTTACCCGAAATTAATGTTTGGCTGGATGTAATTTGGTTTGCTCTACTTTTAATCATGTTCCTTTTCTGGTATGTAATTCACTTCGCTGGGAACTGGCTGACGGGTAGGGCTTATAAAAGATTCGTTAAATGGGAATGGCCACCCCATGAGGAGGTAATTCCCCCTACACCAAAAATCATGCACGGCATCCATGTGGTGGGAATGATCTGTCTCGCACTTTCCGGACTGTATATCCGTTTCCCCTTCGTTTACGGACTGCGGGATGCCATGAGATATCTCCATTACACCTGTGGGGTGATAGTCACCATCAATTTCGTCTCCCGTGTGGTTTACGCATTCAATGTGGACAAGAATGAATTCATCCTCAGGTGGCAAGAGATTAAAGCTATGCCCGTCGTTCTCATGTACTATTTATTCATCAAATCTGAGAAACCCCATCTCGCCAAGTACAATCCTTTGCAGAAGATGACCTATTTTATTCTATTCCCAATACCATTAGCCTTCATGGTCTATACCGGATTTGCGATGTTATTTCCCACTCCTTTGCTCTTTTGGGCAACGCCCTTCGTAGGAGAAGCCACGGCTCTCGCTTGGACGAGGGTTATTCACTACTGTCTGTGCATGTTGCTCATAATGTTTACCTTGATACACGTCTATCTCTCGGTTACTGAGGGTTTGACCAGTTTCCTGGATTTCTTCGGCGTTGTGCCCGTAACCCATGTGGAGCATGTACCCCACGCGGAGCATGGGCACACGGAAGGTCACTTAAAGGGGCATGAGATAAAAAGTGAACATCACGAGATTGAGTAGAAAGGAGTGAAAATTTGAAAGAGAAATTTTCTTGCAACGGTTATAAGCTTATTTTCGTTCTCTTATCTTTACTCCTAGTAACCGTACTTTGTACCTCCTGCACCCCAGCACGAAAAACAGCTCTGCGAATGGTGGTTACCGTAAAGGAGCCCGAGGCAAAATTACCCGCCGCTGAGGCTCCCATACCTTTCACTCTGGGTGTGAGGGGTCGCTCTGGTTGTTTAGTATGCCACTCTGATAAACATCTTACAAAAATAGTTGATGGCAAAAGAATCTCCTTATATGTCAGTCCCGCAGAGTTTGGAAAATCTCCCCATAAGGATATTCTTTGCACGAGCTGCCACCGCGATTTTACTTACGAAGTTCATCCTGTTCCTACAGCTGAAGAATATCAACGAGTGGCTGGTCTGGCGTGTATAAGATGTCATGATAAGCAGTACAAAGTTTATAGAGAAAGTATTCATGGGAAGCTCGCCTTGGCGGGAGATCCGAAGAAGGGAGCAACCTGCGGTGAGTGTCACGGATCCCATGATATCCGCAGTTTGAGGGTGGAGGAACAGCGATTAAAGTTCCGCGCTGGATGCAAGGAGTCTTGCGGTGGGTGTCATAAGGATGGTTACGAGAGTTACAATGACTACTACCATGGGAGAGCCTATAAGGTGGGAGCAGTTGATGCTCCAACCTGTTGGGATTGCCACGGTGCCCACGATGTTCAGCCAACTGAATCGGATGTAGCGAAGGTATCTGGGAAGAATATCGCTAAGACCTGTGGAATATGTCACAAGGGATCAAATGAAAGCTTTGCGGGCTATGCTCGGATGATCCATAAGGATACCGAGGTAAGGGAGCAGAACCTGGTGTTGAAGATAATTTACGCCGTTATCTCCTTTGCCAAGCGCGTGATCATTGGAGAATAGAAGAGGATTGTACTTATCACCGATTTATCACCGCGTAGGTGATAATGGTTATGATGGATTTGGAGCAAGGAGGTCCTTGATATCTTGAGGATAATTCCAAAGCGCTTAAAAATTTTGGCTTTTATAGTATTTTTGGCCTTCTTAAGCATATTAGTGGCATTTTTTGTGATTTTTCCAGCCCGGAGTCAGGTCCCAACCGTAGTCCCATTGATGGATACCAGCTCCCCAGTTTATGCATCCAAGTGTACTCCCTGTCATCGTGATTTCGATGCCTTTAAGAATCCAAACATAATTTTCAAGCACGCCTATCATCTCCTTGTGGAATGTCAAGGCTGCCACATTGAGTTTCCACATCAGCCTTGGAAAACGATCAAGCCCACCATGGAATTGTGCTATAGTTGCCATGGTCTTCGACATTCTCGTCGAGGTCTAATAGGCAAGAAAGACTGCCGCGTTTGCCATCCAGGGTGGTTCAATTTAGTACCCGCATTTCATACACCCCAATGGCGGGCATCGACCCATAAGAATGAACCCAGCTTTCGCCGTTGCATGATGTGCCATAGTGCAAGTTCTTGTGAGGGATGTCACGCCAAAAGGGGTATCCGTCCTCTTCCAGCTGAAACTTATACCTACGAGACCATCTTGCCCGAACCGACGATAACGAAGGGTTATGAAGTTCAACTTGGTTTGCCCATAACCTCTGCCAAATGTGCTCCTTGCCATCGCAACCTCGATGCGTTTAAGAATCCCGCTTTAATCTTCGATCACGATGTGCACCTTGAAAGGGCAATTAGATGTGAGGTTTGCCATTCGCAATTTCCCCATCTCCCCGATATAACCCTTCGACCACCCATGGATCCCTGTTATAACTGCCACAGCCTTCGCCATAGCAAGCAGGGATTGGTAGCTTCCGAAGAATGCGGTGTTTGCCATCCGAGGGAATTCAATTTGGTCCCAACGACTCATACCATTGGATTCCGCACCAAGACGCATAAGGATGATGCTAGAAGGGATATGGATCCCTGTCTCATGTGCCACAATGTCAATTTCTGCAACGCTTGTCACACTGCGAAGGGCGTGAAACCCTTGGATCACACCGAAAAACCAGAGGTCTGGCGAACTGAGCATGGCAAACAGAAAGCTGGTGTCGAGGGATGCGTGGTCTGTCACAGGCAGAAATATTGCGATGATTGTCATAAGACACCCATTCCTCATTCCCTCGTGTGGATGGGTGTGCATAAGGATGCTCCCCCCGATGCCATCGGGAACTGTAGAATGTGCCATAGAGAGCGGGAATTCTGTCAAGAGTGCCACCACACCACGGTAGCCAAAGCCATACTGATTCGAGATAACTGCATCGCGTGTCATCCAGAGTACAGGGTACCACTCTTGGAAGTCAGGAGATTGCCAATACCACCCGATAAGCGGAAGGCGTTCATGGTACACATAGCCCATTGCGAGATGACTCAGACTGAGCCCTATGAGTGCCCAGAATGTCATGAGAAGAAATACCCAAAGGGTACAGGATGCTTCAGCTTTGAGCTCTGTTATACTTGCCACGGCAAGATGAGGTTGGGCAAGCTCATAGCCAAATGGGGCGGAACTGAGCTCTGCTACAAGTGCCACCTCGGTCCCCGATAACGATAACGGGGTCAGACCTCGAAACCGAGGGTGGGGTTCATCCCCAACAAAACAATTGGGGGATAAGCTGCCTACTTACCGGTCTTGTCTCAGCTATATCTGTTAAAAGTTTGTTAATCTTGGTTGGAAACGGAAGGAAAGCAAGGTAGGGGCGGGTCTCGTGCCCGTCCACTTATAGTTTATAGTTTTGAAAGGAGATACCGTATGAGACCTGCAATCCCTATACGGAAATTTGCCAGGCTATTTATCCCTGGGGAGCGATGGCTGGATAGAGCTATCTGGGTGATGGTGGCGCTCATCCTCATTACCGCAGCCGTCTTCGGGGCTTTTTATCTTGCCTCTCGATATCGCATGGCTAAAAAGACAGTGGTATACGAAGCGGGTGAAAAGTTAGCCGAGCAGGTTCGCAAAAATCCACTGGATATAGAAGCTCGGGTGGCACTGGGACGGAGTTATTTGGCCAGAGGTTTGTATGATAAAGCCATTGATCAGTTCAAGGAGGCTTTGAAGATAGATGAGGAGCATCAGGGGGCAATCGTTTTTATGGGCATCGCCTATATGGGAAAGGGCGATTATGATAAAGCCCTAAAGCAGTTTGAAACGGAGATTAGACTCTACGAAAAAGCGGGATTTGCCAAGGAGAACAGATGGCTTGAGCAAGCTTATTACAACAAGGGAGTAATTCTCTTTAAACAGAAAAAGTACGACGATGCTGTCATCTACGTGAGAAAGGCTTTGGGGATCAGGCGAACCGATGCTGATAGCCACTTCCTTTTGGGTAGAATCTTTTTAGAGAAGGGTGCTTATGACGACGCCATCACCGAATTTCGGCAGTGTTTGAGATTCGATCCAAAATTTGCCGATGCCCATTATGGTATGGGTCTCGCTTACGAGAAAAAGGAGCTGAAGGACGAAGCCATCGCTGCATATAAAAAGGCTATAGAAGTTGCCAAAGAGGAAGGACAAGATTTCAAAGAAGCTAAACGAGCCCTGAATAGACTCCAATAATGCAGGAACAAAATTAAGAATTAGGTAAGGGGTCATTAGTGCAAAGCTTTCAGGATTTAAAGGTTTGGCAAAAATCACACCAGATAGTTTTAGAGATTTACAGGCTCACTCGCAATTTTCCAAAAGAAGAAAAATTTGGATTGATTTCTCAGATAAGGAGATCAGCAATTTCAGTCACTGCCAATATCGTTGAGGGTTTCAAAAGGAAAAATGATAAGGATTACGGACGTTTTTTAAACGTAGCCGAAGGTTCACTGGAAGAAACGAAATACTATCTGATTTTAGCCAAAGATTTAAACTATCTTAACTCTGAAGATTTTGAAGAGCTAATACGTTTAAGCGAAGAAGTTGGAAGAATGCTCAATGGCTTAATCAAAAAGCTTAATTCTTAATCCTTACATCTTACAGCTTGAAGAAGGGTGAAGTAATTGGCGGAAGAAGCTGGTGCTGAAGCGCGGGAACCGCGGGAGTTAACTCCAGAGGAAAAAAGACGACGGAGAAAGAAGACCATATTATTAATTGTTCTTCTTTTTCTTTTGGCTGCCCTCATTTTCGCCCTGGTTTATTATCTTTTAACCAGAGAAGCCCCCATTCCCAGAGTCGTTGCTCCCGATGAGAGGGTAGTTCCTCCCCCTAGATTTCTTTTCCTCTTCGATGGAACCCCAAAGGCTCCCATGAAAAAGCCCGTTGGAGTCGCCGTCCACCCCAAGACCGAAAGGGCCTATGTTGCTGATACTTACAATGGTCGCGTTTCCGTGTTTACAAAAAGGGGAACGTATCTTTTCTCCTTCAGCGATGTGGGCAAGGAAGGCAAGCTCAAGAAACCCCTTTACATAGCCTTCGATAAGCACGGCGATGTCTACGTCACCGATAGAAGGCTTGAAGGAATTTATATTTTCACCCCCAGGGGTGATTTCGTAAGGAAATTCATTCCCAATAACGATCCAAAATTTGACTGGCAACCCACGGCTTTAACCTTCGATCGAAAAGGCAATCTCTATGTGACCGACATCCAAAAGATCCATAGGGTTTTGGTCTTCGACCCCTATGGACTTTTGAAGCTTGAATTTGGAACCACGGGACAGGCTTTGAGGGAAGGGGAAAAACCGGGGGAATTCGCCTTCCCGAATGGCATCGTCGTGGACAAAACCAGCAAGATTTTCGTGGCTGACAGCAACAACCGACGGATACAGGTTTTCAGCCCTAAAGGTAAATTCTTGTATTTCATTCCCACGGGGGGGTTGCCTCGCGGAATAGACATTGGTTACAAAAACCGCATCCATGTGGTCGATGTTATGGCTCACAATGTTCTTGTCCTCTCCCAAAAGGGGACACCCCTTTGTACCTTCGGTGAGTTAGGGATAGAAATTGGGCAATTTTATTTCCCACAGAGTCTCGATACCATGGGGCGCTGGATTTATGTGACGGACTATGGAAACAGTAGGGTTGAGGTATGGGCCTGGCCCATTGAGGTTGCCGTTCCCATCAAGCCACCACCGTTCAAATTCCCCTGGTGTTGCCTACTTCCACTGTTGCTGTTGCCATTGTGGTGGTTGCTTAAGAAGCGGAAGTTCCCCACCCGCGAGGAATTCTTAGCGAAAATCGTGGAGAATCGCAAACTCGATTTGATACAAAGGAGGATAAGAAAGGTCTACGTGGTCGAAAGTACCTATGAGAGGTTCAAGGATTATCGGCAAGAGCTGCCCGCCGGTAGGGGTGAAATCAAGATGGAGGATGTCTTAAGGGTAGGGAAATATAATGTGGATGTGGCTAAGAGCTTTGAGGAACGCTTCAAACTCGATGAGGAGTCCGCAGCACTTCTGGCTATGGCTAGGGGAGGTCTGTTTAGATCTCGCATATTAGCAGAACACGAGCCCCTCCGTGAAGCTGCCAAGGAGCTCGGAATCGAGCATCTCAACTACGAAGAATTCATCGAGAAGTACGAGAAGAAGTAATCATTTTGTTACGGGGGGACAAGCCCCCGCACTACAAATTTTTGTTTTTGCTTGCACATGAACCGCCTTTGCACCGCGTAAGTGATAACTTAGGTTATTCATATATAGGATGGTTTATCCCTACCCAAGCCTTAGAAAATTGATGGGACTGAGAATTTTTATTCCCTGATATTCCTTTAGTGGCTGTAGATGTTTAGTATCCCCCGTAACGAGGTAATCAGCCTCACCCTCCATAGCACACTCAAGAATGCGGTTATCGGGTTCATCTTCTTCGATCACATTCAGCTTGTGTTTTGGATTTATAAGCGTGGAAATAGTCCGTATTTCGAGTAAAGCTTCAACCACCTTCTCCGGTGTGAAATCAAACTTTTCTTTGAGAATCCTAGCAAACTCTTCTATGATGGAAGGCGATATCAGAAGCTCAAACTCTCCCTCTCTGGCTAAATCCAATATCTTATCGGGAACTCCACCGAATACTGTTGCTGAAACCAGGATATTCGTATCGATGACAACTTTGACCATTACTTTGCCTCTTGACCATTACTTTGCCTCTTGACGGAATTCCTCGATTATTTGTTCTATATCTGCTTCGGTTATCCCTTTTTTCCTTGCCTGTTCAGCACCGTACTTTTGAATTTCTCTCCATCGGCGTCTACTCACATATTGCCGCAAAGCTTCCCTTAGAAGCTCGCTTTTAGTCCGATTTTCCACTTTAGCTATCTCTTCAAGCTCCTTCAGCATCTCTGGAGAAAGGGACAAGGTTAAAATCTTTGTCGTTCTACCCAACATGAACACTCCTTTTATATTACTAAGTATTACAAATATATTTTTATTTGAAGGATTTGTCAAGCTACTCCCTGTCATTGAGAGGAGCGAGATTCCTCACCTGTCATTGATTATATGAAAGCGCTATAGCACCGCACCATAGTAGAATGGGTGCAAACAAATAGGAGACTTTTCCTCCAGGTTCACCTATTGCCGTAGAAACCATTGGGAGCTGGTACCAGGACACAAACCGTTCTTAACCCATAAAAAATTCATTAAAAAATTTGGGAGCGTT
>DDKQ01000015.1 GCA_002339355.1 Candidatus Subteraquimicrobium carltonvillense
GGCGAGTGAAACGAGTCCTTCGGGGCCGCTCGGGTCTCGCCTCGCTACAAAACTGTGAGTATGCTTAAGAACTTTTCATAAGCGAGGCTCCGACACTTTCTTAAGCACTTACCCCTCCCTCGGATCTGTAAAATGCAACCTGACTCGTTAATAGTCCACTTTTAGCGAGCACGGGGTTGATGATGAATGGTTGGAAAGATAATTTTGGCTTTTCTTTTGGATTTACTTTTGGGCGATCCTCCCAGAGTGCCACATCCAGTCAAGGCGATGGGGAGGCTAATCACCTCGCTTGAAGGATTGTTGCGGAAGTTTGCTCGAGGCAAGGGGGAGTACCTTGCGGGTTTTGTCCTCACCTTCACCGTTATTTCAATTGCTTACGTGGTTGCTCTTCTAGTTCTCATTTTGACCAATCAGATTTCAAACTGGCTAAAGGTGATCATGGAAATTTACCTGCTTTACACGGTGTTGGCCACCAAGGATTTATCCAGAGAGGCGATTTGTGTGAGTCATTTGTTATTATCAAAGGATTTGGACGCTGCTCGGAAGCGTCTATCTCACCTCGTGGGGAGGGATACGGAAAACCTCGGTGAGAAGGAGATCCTTCGGGCCACGGTTGAAAGCGTGGCCGAAAATATCACCGATGGGGTTGTAGCTCCGTTATTTTATGCATTTCTGGGGGGTCCTGCCTTGGCCATCGCCTATAAAGCGATAAATACCTTGGATTCCATGGTGGGTTATGGAAGCGATGACTATCGCAGATTTGGTTGGTTTTCAGCTAGGCTTGATGATCTGGCAAATTTCATTCCCGCTCGAATAACCGGATTTTTATTTCCCATCGCCTGTCTGCTTTTGGGTAAGGATGCTCGATCCTGCACCTTGATAATGCTTCGAGATTCGAGAAAGCATTTGAGTCCGAATGCTGGCATCCCAGAAGCGGCTATGGCGGGGGCCCTCGGCGTCCGGCTGGGTGGAGTGAACTTTTATCAAGGTATATCCAATTTTCGTCCCTTTATGGGGAATGCAAAAGTGGAAATTTCGCTTAAGCATATACGCGAGGCAACGGCGATCCTATATATGGTTACCTTCCTTTCACTATTATTGGGAGCAGTCATTTATTTGGCCGTTGGGTAGTGGCAGTGCAATGTTTTGGAGGTTTCGATGAAGGGATTTAAGAGGGAACATGGTGGAAACAGATTGGAAGTCGCTTGGGCTCATGGTCACTCGCTTGACCAATTAATCGATTTCAGTGCCAATATCAATCCCTTTGGTCCTCCGCCTTCAGTCTTTGAGAGCATTAGAGAGAATTTATCTGAGGTTGCTCATTATCCGGATCACGAGTCCAGGGGGTTGAAGGAGGCTTTGGCGGAGTACCTTTCGGTCAAGCCTAGTAGCATAATTTTGGGTAACGGATCTGTGGAACTGATTTACCTTTTGACCAATTATTTTCGTCCCCGAGTGGCATTAATCGCCGCTCCCACATTCTGCGAGTACGAATTAGCTATCAAAGCTGTAGGTGGGGAGGTAATCCATATTCAGCTTGAGAAGAAAGACGGTTTTACCATTCCCACAGACGAGATTTTGGAAGTTCTTCCGAGGGTGCAAATGGTTTTCCTTTGTAATCCCAACAATCCCACGGGAAATCTATTTGCGAAGGAGGATTTACTCCAGATTTTGGAAAGAGCAGATGAACTCAAAGTCGTACTCATCTTGGATGAAGCTTATATGGACTTCGTCGAGGAAAGAGAGAGATTCTCTCTGATCAGGGAAGTAGAAAAGAGAGAGAACATTTTTGTGCTGGGTTCGTTAACGAAGTTTTTTGCTTTGGCTGGCTTGAGAGTGGGATATGCCGTGGCGAATTCCAGGTTCGTGGGTGAATTGAATTTCATCAAAAATCCGTGGAATATAAACTGTTTTGCTCAGGTGGCCGGCGTTTCCGCTCTTAGAGATATCGAATTCATGAAGCGAAGTAGGATCAAGATTCGGGAGAATGGGCGCCATCTGTTCACGGCTTTGTCCGGGATAAATGGTCTTAAACCCTATCCCTCGCAGGCAAATTTTATACTGGTGGAGATCAAGCATTGGGCTTGGAATTCAAAGAAACTTCAAAATGAGTTGGCGAGGAGGCGCCTTTTAATCCGCGATTGTGAATCCTTCCGGGGCTTAAACAACAGGTTTATCCGCTTGGCGATTCGAACTCGCGAGGAGAACGAAAAATTAATCGATGCTCTCAAGGAGATATTAAGTTCATGAAGATCGGTCACTTATCACCGTCACTTATCACCGCGTAGGTGATAAGTGGGATGTTAATTGGCATTAAGGGGGTCAAATGTACAGATTAAAGCGGGCGCTTGAAGCAATCGGTGATTTGGATAAGGAGGCAATGCGTCTGGCCAGGGAAAGGCAGGATCAATTGACCAAACCAAGGGGCAGTTTGGGAGCTTTAGAAGAAATATCAATTAAAATTGCGGGTATAATGGGTCCATCACCAAAAATTGCTGATAAGGTCATCGTGGTTATGGCCGGAGACCACGGGGTGGTGGAAGGGGGAGTGAGCGCTTACCCTCAAGAGGTAACCGCACAAATGGTCTACAATTTCATCGGAGGAGGGGCTGGTATCAATGTCCTAGCTAGACACGTCGGTGCCAGGGTAGTCGTCGTGGACATTGGGGTAGCAAGTAGCATCAATAACCCTCAAGTCATCTCGCAAAAGATAAGAGCTGGTACAGCGAATATTGCCCAAGGACCCGCGATGTTGAAGGGTGAGGCAATCGCCTCCATTGAGGCGGGAATAAGAATCGTCCAGGATGAAGTGGAGAAAGGCGTTAGTATCCTCGGTACCGGGGATATGGGAATAGGCAACACCACCCCCAGTAGTGCTATATTGGCGGCTTTCACCGGTCTTCCTATGGAAAAAGTCGTTGGCAGAGGTACCGGCATTGATGACCATAGATTGGGTTTGAAGATCAAGGCCATTGAGGAGGCCTTGGAGGTAAATCAACCCGACTCCGAGGATCCCTTAGATGTCTTGACCAAGGTAGGAGGCTTAGAGATTGGAGGACTCGCCGGTTGTATCCTCGGTGCAGCCGCTCTTAAGATACCCGTGGTAATCGACGGGTTTATCTCCGGGGCTGCGGCTTTGATAGCCAGCAGAATTGCTCCAAAATCCGTGGGATATATGATCGCCTCCCATGTATCGGCGGAACCGGGACACAAGATAATGCTCGATGTATTGGGCTTAAAACCCATGCTCTATATGGATATGCGTTTGGGTGAGGGAACGGGAGCTGCCCTGGGGATAAGCATTGTCGAGGCCGCCTGTAAGATTTTGTCCGAGATGGCCACCTTCGGTGAAGCTGGGGTATCGGAATCAATCGATGATTAATTCATTCTTTCATGCTTTGAAGTTTTTAACCATATTTCCAATTCCCGAGCCTAAAGGGCAGGATCTTAAAAGCCTGGGAAGATCCACAACATTTTTCCCATTGGTTGGATTGCTTTTGGGTTTAATTTTGGTCGCATTCAATTTTCTCCTTTCCTACTTTCTGCCGCACCGAGTGGTAAATTTTCTCTTAGTAATTTCATTAATCATCCTCACTCGGGGGATTCATCTCGATGGATTGGCCGACAGTGCGGATGGTTTTTTAGTGGGCGGCCAGAAAGACGAAATACTGAAAATCATGAGGGATACTCGGATAGGCACCTTTGGGATAACCGCCTTGTTTCTCATCTTGTTCCTTAAATTCCTTTTGTTGGACTCACTCCCCAATGAGATCAAAAACTTTGCTTTGATTACCATGCCCTCGCTGGGGCGATGGTCCACGGTTTACGCCGCTTTTCTATACCCCGCAGCTCGAGGGGATGGTCTGGGGAAGATATTCATCGATAATACCAAATCATTTGAGCTCTTCGTTGCCTCATCAATCTCGTTATTGATTGGCATAATCTGCTTCGGATATGGATCGATCCATATTTTCGCCAGTCTGTTGTTGTTCACAACGGTCATCTCTCACTTTATGTCGAAAAGGATTTCGGGCATGACCGGAGATACGCTTGGGGCTATAACGGAGCTTTCCGAGGTTTGGATATTGCTTTCAATTTTGGTATTATTTAGCCACTAGCAAGCGACCTCAAATAGGGGATAATCGGGTGTTATGGCTGTTTCTCATTCGGCATGGTGAGACCCAGTGGAATGTGGAATCGAAGTATCTCGGTTCCACGGATTTAGGGTTGACTGAGAGAGGGAAACACCAGACTTTAGCTTTAGCCCGAAGACTTAGGGGAGAATCCTTGAATTCAATCTATTCCAGTTCTTCAAAACGAGCCCTCACCACCGCTCAAGCCATCGCCGATATTCATGGATTGGAGATCAAGGTGCTTCCTCAGTTAAATGAGATCGACTATGGGAAGTGGGAGGGACTCACTTACAATGAGATAAACAGGGACTACCCCCAATTTATGGAGAGATGGGCTGCGGGCGAGGAAGGTCTTCCTCCAGGAGGAGAGTCATTACCTTCCTTTAAAAGCCGTGTGAGTGAAGGCTTGCAACTAGTTATTGAAAATATGAAGGGAAAAGTCGTTATGGTCACCCACGCTGGTCCGATCAGAGTCATAATTTGCGAGATTCTGGGTTTGGATTTTTCTAATTTTTGGAAGATAAAACAGGATAGCGCCGCTCTCAATGTTATTGATTTTTATGATGGGAAGGGCATAATTTCATTGCTTAATGACACCTGCCATTTGGGGTGGGATTAGTTTGGCCTCTTCTTGAGAGGTTGAATCGGCTTATGCTAAAATTTTCCTACAATTTGGTGGCTTTTTCGATATGAGGAGATAAAATTGAATGATATTTGCCGTCCTGAATTAGATGCGTTAAAACCATATAAACCCGGAAAACCAATTTCCGAAGTTCAACGTGAACTAAAGCTTAAGAAAGTGGTTAAATTAGCGTCCAATGAGTCTCCATATCCACCATTTCCTCCAGCTATAGCTGCGGTGGAAAGGATACTCAGGGGTCTGAATAGATATCCCGATGCCAATTGCACTGCTCTTAAGGAAAGGTTGGCCTCTTTTCTTGATGTCCCCGAGCCAAATATCATGATAGGCAATGGGTCAAACGAGCTCGTCAGACTAATCGCCAATGCCGTATTAAATCCGGACGAGGAAGTGATATTCGCTAAACCCTCGTTCATCGTTTATCCAACGGTGACCAAGATGATGAGGGGTATTTGTAGGGAGATTCCCCTTAAAGATTTCAGACACGACCTACCTGCAATGCTCAAAGCCGTGACTAAAAAGACTAAAATGATCATAATCTGCAATCCCAACAATCCCACGGGAACCATAGTATTTGAAGACGAAGTGAGTGAATTTTTGGAGAAAATTCGGGAAGGGGTAGTGGTCGTATTCGACGAAGCTTATTCTGAATATGTTGAGGATGAAAGATATCCCAATGGAATTGATTATTTCCGCCAAGGGAAGTTAGTCGCCGTTTTACGCACCTTTTCCAAGATATATAGTTTGGCTGGTTTTCGTATAGGTTATGGTGTGGCTCCCGATTTTCTGGTGGAGGCGGTGAGCAAGATCAGGGAGCCCTTTAATGTGAATGCCTTGGCACAGGCTGCGGCTCTAGCCAGCCTCGATTGCCAGGATGAAGTGAGTAGAAGAAAGCGCTTGAACGCCCAAGGCAAAAGATATCTTTATGGGGAATTTGAAAGACTGGGCTTGGAATACGTTCCAACCGAAGCCAATTTTATATGGGTAAATGTGGAGCGGGATTCTCAAGAGATTTTTAAGAAATTGCTTGCGCATGGAGCGATCATAAGAACTGGAGATATTTTTGGCTATGATACTTACCTCAGGGTGACCATTGGAACCCAGAGGGAGAATGAGGAGTTTATTGCAGCTCTTAAGGAAGTGTTAAAGAATCGTTGAAGGTTCAAGGTTGAAGGTTGAAGGGTTATGGGTTAAGGGTTTATCAATATCGAATAAAACATAAGGGTGGTGACATATATGATAGTGGTCATGAAGAAGGGGGCAACTCAGGAACAAATCGATCACGTGGTGGAGAAGTTGAAGAGCGTGGGTGTGGAGACGGATATTTCTCGAGGTAAGTACAGGACGGTCATTGGCGTAATTGGCGAGGAGGATCAGGTTGCTCTTCTACCACTCACCGCTTTTCCGGGTGTCGACAAAGTTATGCCCGTACTTAAGCCTTTCAAACTGGTGAGTAGAGAGTTTCAGCCTGAGGACACCATCGTTAGAATAGACGAAGTCAGCATGGGTGGGGGGTCTTTTACGGTCATCGCCGGTCCTTGCTCGGTGGAGAGTGAGGAACAGGTGCTCATCACGGCAAAAGCTGTCAAGAGGGCAGGGGCTTCCATCCTCAGGGGGGGAGCCTTTAAACCTCGCACATCTCCTTACAGCTTTCAGGGACTAGGCGAAGAAGGGTTAAAAATTTTGGCCAAAGCTCGGGGTGAGACCGGTCTCCCCATAGTTACCGAAGTCATGGACACCAGAGATATAGATTTAGTGGCCGAATATGCGGATATTCTGCAAATAGGTGCACGCAATATGCAAAATTTCCTCCTCCTCAAAGCCGTTGGTGAACAGCCCAAACCCATTTTGCTTAAAAGAGGTTTTAGCAATACCATTGAGGAACTTCTCATGGCTGCGGAATACATTGTCAAAGCGGGTAACGAGGATGTCATCCTCTGCGAGAGAGGAATAAGAACTTTTGAGACCTATACTAGGAATACCCTAGATTTGAGCGCGGTCCCCGTCGTTAAAAATTTAAGCCACTTACCCGTAGTGGTAGATCCATGTCACGCCACTGGAAGAAGCGATTTAATAGAACCCTTAAGCCTGGCGGCTTTATCCGTGGGTGCCGATGGGATCATGGTTGAAGTCCATCCCCATCCGGAGGAAGCATTGTGTGACGGACCCCAATCTCTAACCCTTGATGCCTTTAACAACATGATGAGGAAAATTAAGCCTTTAGCCAAGATTTTGGGAAAAAAGATGAAGGTCTGATTGAGGGTGAATGATTTTAAGCAAATTACCATCATCGGTGTGGGTTTAATCGGGGGCTCCCTCGGTTTAGCCTTTAAAAATCTTTCTGAACCACCCCTAATTGTAGGAGTTGCGCGACACAAGGAAACGATAACGCGAGCTCTTGAGGTTGGAGCCATAGATAAGGGCGCGACTTCCTACATCGAAGGCGTAAAGAATGCAAATATCATCTTCATAGCCACGCCTGTGGGATCCATTGTGGACATCGTTCGAAAGATTTATCCCCATCTTGAATCGGGGACCATCATAACGGATGTGGGGAGCACTAAAGCGAACATCGTTCACGGTGTGGAAGCATTTCTCCCCAAGTATCTTCATTTTATCGGCGGTCATCCCATGACGGGTTCCGAAAGGACGGGAGTTCAAGCTGCCAGCGCTTCTTTATTCAAGAATGCCTACTATCTTTTAACCCCCACTCCTCGCACGAATATGAACGCCTTTCAACACCTGCATTCCCTGTTAACAAAAATAGGTGCCTTGATTTTGGCCATAGATCCCGATAAACACGATAAAATATTGGCAACCATCAGTCACTTACCACATATTCTCTCAGCGACCTTAGTGGATTTTGCTCTTAAGCAGACCACCGAGACGGAAAATCCTCTTCTACTAGCCGCAGGGGGCTTTCGGGATATGACCCGAATCGCTGCGAGTAGCCCAGAGATTTGGTCCGATATTTGTTTGGAAAATGATGCCGCAATTCTTGAAGCCTTAGAGGAATTCCAGCGGGAAATCGAGGATTTCTCAAGGTTCATCAAAAAGAGGGATCGCGATGGTCTGGTTAAAAAGCTTGAGGAAGCCCGTAAAACCAGGCTGGGACTTCCCTCCTTTGTATACAAGGACCTTGCGCAACTTCGCGAGTTATCCATACCCGTGATCGACAAGCCGGGAGTGATAAGTGATATTACGGTGACCATCGGTGGCATGGGTATAAACATTGAAAACATTGAAATCGTTCCCTCTACCGAATATTCGGGGATTTTAAAATTGGTCATCGCCGGGGATGAAAATTCCTCAAAGGTTGCTGAAGCTCTCCATTCGAAAGGCTACGAGGTTTCAATAAGAAGCCTTTATAATAGGGAAGTGCGTTAGGATATATGATTCAGGATTATGGAAAGGTTAGCTTAATTCTTAGATGTAATGTTCACGCACATTGGTAACGCTTATATTGTTTGGGGCATCCCTCCGAGTGCTAGCTGCTGCCCGTACGGGCCACGGCTCTCTCAGGGCGACCCGTACGGGTGCCGCCGCTGTTCCCCGACTTGTCGGGGCTTAACGGTTCTCTTAAGATGCACTCTCCAGGATAACCCCAAATTACTGATGAAATTCTCAAGAGAGTGTAGCCAATGTCTGCGATTAATACATTTTAGGGCTTGAGCTTATAGCTGAACTTAAGAGGTAGCAATGGAGTTAAAAATAGCAAAGGTAAGCAGTCTTCGAGGGGTAATTAAGGTACCCGGAGACAAATCCATCTCTCATCGAGCTCTTATAATTGGCTCTTTGACCTCGGGAAAGACCTCCATCCTCAATTTCCTTTCAGCCGCTGATTGTCTCTCCACACTAGCTTGCATCCAAGCTCTCGATGTTAGGGTGGAGATTCTCAAACCAGGCAGTCTAATCATTCATGGAGTGGGTCTTCACGGTTTAAGAGAGCCTCAGGATGTCCTGAATGTAGGAAACTCCGGCACAACATTGCGTGTTCTCCCGGGTGTTCTAGCTGGTCAAAATTTCTTTTCGGTGCTTACTGGAGATCAATCGATAAGAAGAAGACCCATGGATAGGGTGATGGATCCTCTGCGCCAAATGGGTGCCCAAATATGGGCGAGAAATGGTGGTTATGCTCCCATTGCTATTTTAGGTCAGTCCCTTCACGGGATTACTTATACCATGCCCATTCCAAGCGCCCAGGTTAAGACCTGCCTCTTACTCGCTGGTCTTCTCGCTGAAGGGAAAACCATTATTACAGAGCTTCACCAATCGAGGGATCACACGGAGCGAATGTTAAAATTCCTGGGAGCCGATATTGATGTTCATGGTACAACTTACTCAATTATAGGTCAGAGCTCTCTTGAGTCCGGTGAGATCGATATCCCTGGGGATGTATCATCCGCCGCTTTCTTGACCGTGGGTGCCCTAATCACTCCTCAATCTGAGTTGATAATCCAGGGTGTGGGAGTTAATCCCACTCGAACTGGAGCGTTAGAGATGTTAAAAAAGATGGGGGCGCACATTGAGCTAAAGGAATTTTGCGTGAAGAGTAATGAACCTCGTGCTGATATCCTGGTTAGATCCAGTAAACTCTCGGGGGTAACCATAGGTGGAGAGATAATTCCCAGACTTATAGATGAACTCCCGGTTCTAGCAGTGGCTGCAACACAAGCTGAGGGTATAACCGTGGTTAAAGGTGCGAAGGAGTTGCGAGTAAAGGAGACCGATAGGATCTCAGCCACTTGCACAAACTTAAGGAAGCTGGGAGCGGATATTGAAGAGCTTGATGACGGATTCATCATCAAGGGACCCACGAAGCTTAAAGGGACTCTATGCGGGAGTTATGGTGATCATAGGATGGCTATGGCTTTGAGTATAGCTGGTTTGGTCGCTGAAGGCACCACCATCATTGAAGGTTCAGAGTGCATCGATATCTCCTTCCCTGGCTTTGAAAAAGCCCTGAGGGATTTAATTTGCTAACCCTTGACCACAAAGCCGATTAATCTCAATGCAATCTCTCTCATCACCGATACCCAGATGCGCCATGGTTTTCCGATGACACGTCCCATGAGCGGCTATATAATTGAGGCGAGGGAGTGAGATGATCATAGCCATTGATGGTCCGGCTGCATCTGGAAAGAGCTCTGTGGCCAAGCGAATTGCTCAAAAACTTGGGCTCAGGTATATAGATACCGGAGCCATGTATCGTGCTCTAACCTGGAAGGCTCTCCAGGAAAGGATTGATATTTTTGATGAGGAAGCCTTAGTGGCTTTGGCAAAGCAAGTGAAGATTCGCTTCGTCAGACCAAAGGAGGGGATCGAGGAAAGAATATTCGTCGATGATATCGATGTGACTGAAGGCATTCGCTCTCCGAAGGTAGGCGGTGCGGTATCCATTGTCTCCAGAGTGCCCGAGGTAAGACGGGTTATGGTTGAGGAGCAGCGCGCGTTAGCCATAAAGGACGCTGTGGTGGAGGGGCGCGATATAGGAACGGTTGTTTTTCCCGATGCAGAAGTAAAGATATTTTTAACCGCTTTTCCCAGTGAGAGGGCGAGGAGAAGAAAAAGGGAGCTAGAGGAGAAGGGGCATAAGGTGGATATAACTTTAGTGGAACGGGAGATCATTACCAGGGACAAAATTGATAGCACTAGGTCGGCGAGCCCACTGTCGAAAGCCCCCGATGCTCTCTTGATTGATACCACGGAAAAAAGTATCGATCAGGTGGTCGATGAAATCCTTGGGTATATCGAAGGAGAGAAGAAGTGAAGAAGTGAGGGAGTGATATGGGCTCCTGAGCTGAATCACTTTTAAGGGAGAAGATTGCATTGCTTTATAGCCTCGCTTACGTGGTATTTATAATTTTATTCAAGTTTTTATATCGATTCTCCGTGTCCGGGAAAGAAAATCTTCCAAAATCGGAACCATTCATCATCGCTGCCAATCACATGAGTTATGTTGATCCCATCGTCCTTGGTTTAGCCGCTTATCCCAGAAGGATTTATTTTATGGCTAAGGAGGAGTTATTCAAGATACCCATTCTGAATTGGCTTATAAGGGCGCTAAATGCTTTTCCCGTGCGTAGGGGTAAATCCGATAAAAAGGCATTTCAAATGGCTCTTGAGCTCCTTCTGGGGGGGAAAGTTGTAGGACTCTTCCCTGAGGGAACGCGCCATCGCGGGAAGTTGGGTCCCGCTCGTAGTGGAGTAGCGATCCTTGCGCTTAAGACCGGAGTCCCGGTGATCCCCATCGCCATCATTGGAACCGATAAGATTCTTCCTGACGGAAAGCATATTCCAAGATTCCCTCGAATCAGAGCGGTGATAGGGAAACCCATATATGTAGATAGGGGGGAATTCAAGGTTAAGGAGAGCATTTTGAATATGACCAATTACATAATGAGCCACATCGCTGATTTGATAAAAGGGAGTTTAGGGTGAGAATTGAATTGGCAGAACACGCAGGTTATTGCTATGGAGTGGAGCGCGCTCTTAAGCTTGCAAGGCAAGCTGCTCGTGCTTACCCCAAGCCCATTTATACTCTGGGTCCAATCATCCATAATCCCCAGGTGGTTAAATCCTTGGAAGAGCAGGGGATATATCCCGCATCCAATTTGAATGAGATTAGAAAGGGAACAATGATCATTCGGTCTCATGGAGTTGACCCTCAAATTATTACGGGGGCGGAGAAAAAGGGCATCCATATTGTCGATGCCACATGTCCTTTCGTTAAAAAAGCCCAACAGCGAGCTTCAAAGTTGGTCAGGGAAGGATATGAATTGGTGATAGTGGGTGAGCGTGATCATCCGGAAGTCATTGGAATTTTGGCTCATGCCGGTGGCAAGGCTTTAGTTGCGGAAAAACTAAGCGATCTCGAATCTCTTAAGGGCAAAAAGAAGATTGGGGTGGTGGTCCAAACCACCCAACCCGAGGAGAATTTAAAACTGGTCGTCGGTGAATTGCTCACAAGGGCGACCGAGATTAAAGTGTTCAATACCATTTGCGATGCTACGATCAAGAGACAAGCCGTTGCCAGGGAACTGGCAAAGCGTGTGGATATCATGCTCATTGTAGGTGGTAAAAACAGCGCCAATACTTCACGATTGGCACAGATCTGTCGGCAGACAAATCCTCAAACCCATCATATCGAAACCGCTAAAGAGCTCAATCCCGCCTGGTTTGAAACAAATTCTCATGTTGGGGTCACCGCTGGAGCGTCCACTCCGGACTGGATATTAAGGGAAGTAGTCGACAGGCTCTCACAAATTTCTCAATGATATCTCGCCAGTCGTGGTTCATGGTTCGTTAGAAAATTAATTGAATTGAGCGAGGAAGGTAAAGAATATGTTACCTTTGGTGGCAATCGTGGGAAGAGCGAATGTGGGAAAATCCATGCTGGTAAACAGGATTGCAGCCAGCTCCGAGGCGATCGTAGATAAGGTGCCCGGTGTAACTAGGGATAGAAATTATATTCAAGCCGACTGGCGGGGAAGATCCTTTACTCTTATCGATACGGGGGGACTTGATTTTACGAAGTCTCTTCCCATGTCGGAAGCGGTGGTTAAGCAAGCCCTTCTCGCTGTGGAGGAAGCCGATGCCATTATCTTTGTGGTCGATGGACTCAGTGGGTTACTCCCCGATGATAATGAGATTGCCAATATTTTAAGGACCTCAAATAAGCCCGTATTATTGGCGGTGAACAAGGTAGATGATCTCACCCGAGATGAGGCCAAATACCAATTCTATGAGTTGGGGTTGGGGGAACCTTTGGCCATCTCGGCCATGCATGGTTTGGGGATCGGAGATTTACTCGATGAGCTCGTTCAATTCCTTCCCAAAGCCATCGAGGAGAGAAGGGAGGAATTAAGCGTTGCCATTGTGGGGAGACCAAATGTTGGGAAATCGTCGATCCTCAATAGGTTGTTGGGGCAGGAGAGAGCCATTGTTAGTGAGATACCGGGAACCACCAGAGATGCTATAGATACCCTTCTCGTTCGTGATGGCCAACGATATCGATTCATCGACACGGCCGGTTTGAGACGAAAGGGAAGAATCAAAGAGGATATAGAGTATTATGGTTTTGTTCGTGCCTTGAGGACTTTAGATGTGGCGGATGTAGCCCTGATCATTCTCGATGCTTTGGAGGGAGCAACTGAGCAGGATCAAAAGGTGGGAGAGCTCGCTGAGAGTCGTGGGTGTGCGAGCATCATTCTCCTCAATAAGTGGGATTTGGTGAAAAAGAAAAGCACCGAGGATCTAATTCTTAATGTAAAGTATAGGTTTAGATTTTTATACTATGCCCCATTACTTTGCGTTTCTGCCCTTACAGGGGAGGGAATCGGTAATATATTTCCAAATTTAGATATAATAGCCAATGAATACAAGAAGAGGATCTCCACCCCAAAATTAAATGATTTCATACAGCGATTGCTCGCAGAGGGCTACATCCTCACGAAGAGGGGTAGGAAGCTTAAGATATCATATGTAACTCAAGTGGGAACGAAACCACCGGTTTTTGTCTTTTTCATGAATCATCCAGAAATCGTCGATCCATCCTATCAGAGATACTTGGGGAACAAGATAAGGGAAACATTTGGATTTAAGGGCTGTCCACTTCGTCTTAAATTCAGAAAGAAGTGAGCCAGATTGTTGGAGATATTTAAGAGCATCTTCGCAATAATCGCCGGTTACCTTTTGGGATCCATTCCCTTTGGATTGATCATGGGAAAGATGGGTTACGGGATTGATATTCGAGAGTTCGGGAGCGGTAATGTTGGAGCCACAAATGTCTTTAGGGTTTTGGGTACCCTGCCTGGTGTGCTCGTCCTCGTTGGGGATTTTCTAAAGGGTGCCCTTTCCCTGCTTCTGACCAGTTATCTCTTTCCCAATGCACCCACCCTTCTAGGAAGCCATGAGCAAGTTGTGTTGACCGATGCAATCGTCGTAGTTCTTGCGGGTATGGCCGCCATCTTAGGTCATAGTTGGTCGATTTATCTGAAGTTCTCGGGCGGGAAGGGAGTGGCTACCGGGGCCGGGGTTCTCACCGTTTTGGCCCCAAATGTCACGGGTATTCTCTTTCTCATCTGGCTTTTGATCGTGATGGCCACCAGATATGTCTCCCTGGCCTCGATAACTATTGCTTTTATCCTTCCTCTTTTGATGCTCTATTTTCAAGCCGGAAATTATCCCTATATTTTATTCAGTATCCTCGCCACCATCGTAATCGTCTATAAGCATAAAGCGAATATAAAAAGACTTTTGGCTGGGGAGGAATTGAAGTTTGGGTTTCGTTCCCAGGAGAGGAAAGGAAAGTAATGGAGAGAATTGCTGTTATTGGTGCAGGTAGTTGGGGCACGGCGATTTCCACCCTTCTTGCAAAAAAGGGATTTTCAGTTACCTTATGGGCTAGAGACAGCGATTTAGCAGAAGCTATGCAAAATTTGCGACGCAATCCTCGATATTTACCCGAACTCCTCCTTCCCAAAAATTTGTATATTACAGGTGATCTCTCCAAAGCTCTTTCAAAAGCGGAGACGGCAACCCTGGCTGTGCCCTCTCACGCTATGCGTTCGATCATTCGAATGCTTAAAGATGAGTTAAAATCCAATATACTCATCGTGAGCTTAACAAAGGGAATAGAGGTTGATACCCTCATGCGAATGTCAGAGATCATTCAAGGCGAACTCTCATCCACTTTCCAGGTGAACATCGGGGTACTTTCGGGTCCTAACCATGCTGAGGAGGTTGCTCAGGAAATTCCCACCGCTACCGTAGTCTCAGCTTCCGATAAAGGTTTAGCGTTGAAACTCCAAGAGGTGTTCATGACCCCTTATTTCAGAGTCTACACCAATCCGGATGTGGTTGGGGTTGAACTCGGTGGAGCCACCAAAAATGTAATTGCCATTGCGGCGGGAATATCCGATGGACTGGGTTATGGTGACAATACCAAGGCTTCCCTGATGACCAGGGGACTAGCGGAGATGACTCGCTTGGGTGTGACTTTAGGTGCTCGACCTTTGACCTTCGCTGGACTTTCAGGAGTTGGCGATCTTATTGCCACTTGTACCAGCCGTCATAGTAGAAATCGAGCTGTAGGTGAAAAGCTTGGCAGGGGAATGAGCTTATCCCAAATACTGCGAGAGACGACAATGGTTGCAGAGGGCATCCGCACAGCGAAAGCGGTTTATCAGCTCGCTCAAAAATATGGGGTTGATATGCCTATAACCAAGAGCGTAGTAGAAGTGATTTACTTTGGTAAAGATCCTCACGATTGTGTGGTAGAACTCATGTCAAGGGGACCAACCGAGGAGATAAAAGAGAGGGGAATTTAAATGGTGGAATTTTTTTGGGTAGTGGTTGTCCTGATAATTACATTCTTATTATTCGCCTTACTGGCAAAGATGTGGTCCGCTCATCATTAAAATTCAGGATTTCTAAATCTCAAAGCATATGAAGGTTACCTTGAATAAAGATTTTACCTTAGATATAATGAGGTCGATAAATGACCAAATAGAAACGGGGCGTGGCGCAGCCTGGTTAGCGCACCAGACTGGGGGTCTGGGGGTCGGCGGTTCAAATCCGCTCGCCCCGACCAGGTCAGAATATTAGAAGGGCCAGAAATGGCCCTTCTTTTTTGTCTGTAACATATCTTCGAAAAGACGTCCAAGGTCCACCAAAAACTTCAGGTTAAAGGGTAGATATTGTCAAATATCTCTGTGAATGATGTCCATGACCCCAATTCTTTCATCTCCCATCGTATATTTTGCCCCGAAGGCGGGTTCTTTACAAAAGATATTTGAAAGAATTAAGACTTCTTTTAAGCTAGTCTGTGAGTCAAGGAATATTTTTCTAACAAAAGCATCCAAAATAGGCTAAAATAGGTTAAAATAGGCAGAAGTTTGAAAGGAAATGACCATGCCAGTTAGGGGTAATTTGATTTCCATCGACGATGCTTTAAACGCTTCAAAAAGCGAGGTTAAAGAGTGGTTTAGGGAGTACATTAATCCCGATTTGTGTTTGACACTTGAACTCGTTGGTTTCGACGAGGTTTATGACAAGGCTGAGGGGATCACCGTTTACATCGATGGAAAACCATATTTGGACTTTTTATGCGGGTATGGAGTTGCAGCCCTGGGACATAACCACCCCAAAATAATAAAGGAAATATATAAAGTCAAGGAGCAGCCAAATTTTTTTCAAGCCGCTCTTTCCCCTCTGACTGCGGCATTGGCTCGAAATCTCGCCCTTATCACCCCCGGGAGTTTAAGGAAATCCTTCTTCTGTAATTCCGGAGCAGAGGCTGTGGAAGGAGCCTTGAAACTAGCCAGAGCGGCTACTCACCGTAAAAAGATAATTTACACCGAGAATTCCTTTCATGGGAAGACTATGGGAGCCCTATCTGCAACGGGCAGGGGAAAATACCAGGCACCCTTTGAACCACTACTCCCGGATTTTGAGAGCATACCCTTTGGCGATTCCGAAGCTTTACGTGAGAAGCTCAGGGAAGGTGATGTAGCTGCCTTTATAGTCGAGCCCATCCAGGGTGAGGGAGGGGTTATCCTCCCTCCAGAGGGCTATTTGAAGGAGTTGGAGAAGTTGTGCCGGGAGTACGAAGCTTTACTTATTCTGGATGAGATTCAAACCGGTCTTGGTCGCACGGGAGCGATGTTTGCCTGCGAACATGAAGGTGTAGAACCGGATATTCTTTGTTTGGCAAAGGCCTTGAGCGGTGCAGCTATACCGATTGGTGTTTACATAACCACGGATGAAATATGGAAAAAGGCTTATGGCAGCATGGAAAGATGTTTGCTTCACACTTCCACCTTTGGCGGAAATGCCTGGGCTTGTGCCGCTGCCCTGGCCACTCTAGATTTACTCTGTCGCGATAAAGGGCGTCTGATCAAGGAAGCTGGAGATAAGGGCGAATATTTCCTAAATAAGTTGGAGAGTTTAAAGAATCGAAATCCCATAGTGAAAGAGGTCAGGGGCAAAGGATTAATGATCGGGATGGAATTTGATCAGCCAAAGTTTCTTAAGGGAGCTTTAAGTGATCTCTTTAGGAAATACTCTGCATCCTTGGTCGCCAGTGAGCTTAAGGATGAATACTCCGTCATCACCGCCTATACTTTAAACAACCCTAATGTTATCAGGTTCCTACCACCCTTACTGGTCTCAACGGATCAAATAGATTATGTCGTGGAGTCTCTGGACAAGATATGTCATCGGGGATTTTCGGGAGTAGTATTGGGAGCAGGGTGGAAAGCCGGAAAGCGTTTGATCAGAAAGGGTTTTACCCGCGAGTATATCGAGTGATACGGTTTCAAAAGCGTTACGTGGCCAATGTAATAACAATTTTTCGTATATTTTTAATTCTTCCCCTCTTATATTTCATCTTCTCTTTGAAGTATAATATTTTTGCGATCATAATTCTTACTTTGGCGGCCTTATCCGATTGGTTGGATGGTTTCATTGCTCATTCCATGAGCGAGGTTACTGATTTCGGGCGCATGATCGATCCTCTTGCGGATAGATTATTCATTCTAAGTGTGATAATCGCCCTTTATATAAGAGATGCCTTACCACCTTTTTGGGCGTTGATGATTTTCGTATGCAGAGATTCACTTATGATCGTTGGCTACCGCATGCTCAAGACTCGACGTAAAAGAGTGGATATCACTTATCTGGGGAAAACGGCAACGGCTATTCTCATGGTTTCATTTATCCTGCTACTGCTCAAATTCGAATTGGGAATTTGGCTATTTTATTTAGGATTGATTTTATACTTAATTTCAGGTTTTGACTATCTCCAAAAGGGTTTAAGGATGCTCAGCCAAGGAGGGTACGAGGTAGAGAATGGATCCTTGTAAAGGTAATTTACGATGAAAGAAGGTGAGTTTGATGAAGGCAGTGGTAATGGCGGGTGGAGAGGGAACGAGACTCCGTCCTTTGACGAGCAACCAGCCTAAGCCCTTGGTTCCTCTCATGAATAAACCGGTGATGGAACACGTGATAGAGTTGCTTAAGGAGCATAAGATCATGGATATCGTGGTCACATTGCACTTCCTTCCTCAATTAATTAAGAATTACTTTGGTGAGGGCACCGATATGGGAGTAAATTTAAGCTACTCTATAGAGGAGAGTCCTCTGGGTACCGCGGGAAGTGTAAAGAATGCCGAGGAGCACTTGAACGAGACTTTCATCGTTGTCAGCGGTGATGTCCTCACCGATTTCAATCTCACGGAAATTATAGACTTTCATTGCAGCAGAAAAGCCATAGCCACCATCGCCCTGAAGAGTGTCGAGAATCCTCTGGAATTTGGCGTAGTCATCACCGATGAGGATGGGCGCATCCAACGCTTTCTGGAAAAACCCACTTGGGGTCAGGTATTTAGCGACACCATTAATACTGGTATTTATGTGATCGAGCCCAAAATCTTCGAATATATTCCCGAAAATACCATATTTGATTTCAGTCAACATCTTTTCCCTTTGCTTCTCAAAAACGGAAAACCACTCTATGGGTGCACCGTTGAGGGATATTGGTGCGATATTGGCAATACCCAGCAGTATTTGCAAGCCCATCGGGATATTTTGGAAGGAAAGGCGAATATTAAACCAACCGGGATTAGAATGGAAGGGGATATATGGGTTGGCGAGGGAGCATTCATTCATCCAGCTGTGGATATACGGGGACCTGTGGTAATAGGTCAACATGCTAAGATAGAAGCGGGTGCTGAGATTAGGGAATATTCGGTTATCGGGAACAATGTGCTAGTTCGAAATAATGCCCACATCCATCGATCGATAATTTGGGAGAATTCATACATTGGACCTCAAGCTCACCTTCATGGTTGTGTAATTGGGAAGAGTTGTGATATTAAGAAGGGAGCCCGACTCGACCTTGGAGTGATAATTGGAGATGAATGTGGGATCGGGGAAGATGCTGTCATAAATCATGATGTTAAGATTTATCCCTTTAAAACCGTAGACGCCGGAGCCACCATTAATACCAGTATCATCTGGGAGACAAGAGGGATGCGAACCCTCTTTGGTAAGCATGGTGTCTCGGGTTTGATCAATATAGATATCACCCCGGATCTGGCAATGCATTTGGCAATGGCTTTTGGAACTTTCCTCAAGAAGGACACGCACGTGATGGTGAGCAGAGACGCCAACCGAGCCTCACGAATGATTAAAAGAGCCATCGTAGCTGCCCTCAATGCTACGGGTATTCACTGTCGAGATTTAAGAGTTGCTCCAACCCCAATTAATCGATTCAATGTCCGGACCAGCCGGTGTGTGGGTGGAGTTCATATTAGGGTTTCTCCCTTTGATCCTCAATCCATTGAAATTAAATTGTTTGACGCGCAGGGAATGGACATTGATGAGATTGCCCAGCGGGGGATAGAAAAGTATTTCTATAGGGAGGACTTCAGGCGAGCCTTTTACAACGAGATTGGCGAAATCATTTTCCCCGCTCGTACGAGCGAGTATTATATAGACGGTCTGCTCAAAGTGATTGATAAAAAATTGATTAGAGATGCGAAATTCAAGGTCGTTGTGGATTATGCTTGGGGGAGCTCTTCTTTGACTATGCCTGCACTTGTAGGCAAGCTCGGTTGCGATATCATTGCCTTAAACGCCTATACCGACGAGAGCAAAACCACCATTTCCGGCGAAGAATTTCAGCAGCATCTGAAGAATTTATGTCGAACGGTTCGAGTATTTAAGGCGGATTTTGGCATCCTCATCGACAGCGCTTGCGAAAAGGTATTTGTAGTGGATGACAGGGGAAGACCCATTTCCAATGATGATCTCCTTCATTTCTTTGTGAGTCTCATTTGCCAATTTGGGAGGAAGAGGGGGAAAATTGCGGTTCCCCTCACCGTCTCCCGCGTGGTCGAGGATATCGCCGCCGAATATGGACGGAAGGTCATCAGAACGAAGGTAAGCCCCAGGGCTTTGATGGAAGCTGCTTTGAGGAAAGACGTAGTCTTCGCAGGTGCTCAAGGCGGAGGTTTAATCTTTCCTCAATTCCTACCGTCCTATGATGCCATCATGACCTTTTGCAAACTTCTAGAATTCCTTGCGAAGGCCGACAAACCGATATCGGAATTAGTTGCCGATCTTCCCGAGTGCCATTTGGCTCACCAGAACACTTTCTGCTCGTGGGAGCTAAAGGGACTGGTTATGCGACGATTGATGGAGCGAGCTAAGGATAAACAAGTACAGCTTTTAGACGGAGTAAAGATTTTTGATACAGATCGCTGGGCTTTAATTCTTCCGGATCCAGAGGAGCCGGTATTTAGAATCTACGCCGAAGCCGATTCCGATAAGAGAGCTAAAGCCGAGGTTGAGAATTATATCAAATTCATTTCCAGCATCGTCTCCTCCTAGTCAAAATTCAGGTTTGGAGGTAAATTTCAGGTTTGAAAGGGATCAAGTTTGGAACCGACGGTTGGCGAGCGGTTATGTGTGATGCCTTTACCTTGGAAAATGTGAGGGTGGTAGCGCAAGCCATCGCCGATTTTGTCTTGCGGGAGGGTGAACCCGAAAGGGGATTAGTTATAGGTCACGATACCAGGTTCTTTGCCGAGGAGTTTGCTTCTGCGTGTGCCTCAGTCTTGTTAGGAAATGAAATACCCGTTTATTTGGCTCGCAGAGCAATGCCCACTCCCATCACCGCGTATTGCATCAAGCTGTGTGATGCTGCGGGAGCGATCATGCTCACGGCCAGCCACAATCCTCCAGAATACAATGGGATAAAATTCATTCCTGAATATGCTGGCCCCGCAACCCCCGAGATCACCTCACAGATCGAGCGAAACATCGAGCGGATTAAAGAATCGGGGAAAATTTTGCAGGCATCATTGGAGTCCACACTCGTTCACTATATAGATCCTTTCCCTAAGTATATTGATCGTTTAAAGAATTTGGTCGATTTTGAAATTCTCAAGCGAGGAAAGCTTAAGGTAGTTTTGGATCCCATGTATGGAGCCGGTCAGGGGATAATGGCTCAAGTTTTTAAGGAGGCCGGTTGCAGCGTTCACGCTATTCACGACTACCGAGATGTACTCTTTGGTGGTACTCTACCCGATCCAACCTCAGAGAATTTAAGGGAATTATCATCCCTGGTGAGGCGCAAAGAAGCAGACCTTGGGTTGGCTCTAGATGGGGATGGCGATAGGTTTGGAGTCATTGACTCAAACGGCGTTTACCTTTCTCCCAATCGGGTGTTGCCCCTTGTGGGATTGCATTTGCTCAAAGAAAAGGGCTTGAAGGGAATAGTGGTTCGATCCATAGCGACCACGCATATGCTCGATGTCATTGCTCGAAGATTTGGTGTGCAAGTCGTTGAGACGCCGGTCGGATTCAAGTACATCGGTCAAATTATGCGGGAAAAGTCGGTGGTGCTTGGTGGGGAAGAGAGCGGAGGATTAAGTATAATGGGGCATATTCCCGAGAAGGATGGAATCCTTGCCGATCTCCTGGTAGCGGAAATTGTAGCCCATCAAGAAAGGCCCTTATCCGAGCTGCTTGAAGGACTTTATGCAGAATATGGAGACTTTTTCAGCGAACGTCTGGATGTTGAATATCCCCGAGATAAGAAAGTAGCTTTACTTGAAATACTGAAGTCTAACCCACCTCTCTCCATAGGAGGTTTAAAACTGCAGGATGTTCTGGCAAGAGATGGAGTGAAGTATTTATTCGAGGGAGGAGATTGGATATTAATTCGTCCCTCTGGAACAGAACCTCTAGTTCGAGTTTATATTGAAACTCATACCAAGGAAAAATTCCACGAATTGAAAAAATATGCTCAGCGATTACTCGACCACTTTTAAAATGCATTCCAGCTAGAGTGATTCGATGTATTTTCTCAGTAGTTATTGAATTATGCTCGTCGGAGGTCGATTGTAGTTGAATGAAGCGAGGCGGTTTCTTTCTCCCATCTTAGTCTGTTTAATTTTGGGCTTCTTACTATCAACTGCTTTCTATGCTCAGCAAAGAACCCGTGAACGAGTGGGTCAACGGAAGGCCGAGCTCACTGAGATTATAAAGTCGTTGGAAAAAGAAAGGGAAAATCTAAAGAAGGAGACAAGAAAGCTAAGAGAGCGACTCCGAGCCTATGAGAAGGAAGCAGCGGCTCATGAGGGAATATTGGGTTCTTTCACAAAGGAATTGGAGGAATTGAAATTTGCCGCTGGCTTAACCGCTGTTAAGGGAACGGGTGTGGAGGTGAGCCTGAGCGATGCTTTACAGGTTCCTCCGGGTGAAGACCCTAACAATTACATCATACACGACTATGACCTACGCGTAGTGGTAAATGCCCTTTGGGATGGTGGAGCTGAGGCTATCGCCATAAATAATCAGCGATTGGTTTCCACAAGTGCCATTCGCTGCGCGGGAAATATCATTTTAGTTAATTCCATGAGGCTTGCCACACCCTATAAGATAAGAGCCATTGGGAATTCTGAGCGACTTTACCGAGCTTTACAGGAGAACAAAGATGCATCGAAGCTTTTATGGAATTATGCGAAATCCTTTAGTCTAATTGCTAAGATTAAAACCCTATCACATATCAAAATCCCAGCTTATAGCGGGAGTTTACGTGTAGAGCACGCTCGGGCCATAAAGGGAGAGGATTAAATTGGGAAGGCTCTATCTCTTACCCATCTTGGGTCTGCTCATAGGTGTCATATTGGGTTTGGTACTGAGGGTGGATATTCCATCGGTTTACGTTCCATACTTGGGTATAGCACTTCTGGCGGCTCTAGATAGTGCCTTTGGAGGTTTAAGAGCAAGTCTTGAGGGGAAATTCAATGACAAACTCTTCATCTCGGGTTTTTTTGGCAATACATTAATGGCCGCATTCATCGTTTACATAGGCGATCGGTTGGGAATTCCGTTATATTTGGCCGCCGTGGTCGCTTTCGGGGTCAGGCTTTTCCAGAATCTCGCCCTCATCAGGCGTTTAATCTTCCAAAGTAGGGGTTGGGGGTAATGAGGACGAACATCTTTCACCTCCGGCGCATTCAGAGTAAGAGGATGGAGATTACCATCGCCATAATCTGTGCCATCATCGGCTTTCTTTTGGTTACTCAATTCAGGGTGCAAGGAGCCCTAAGCCGAAAATTAATGGAACTTTCAGAACAAGATTTGGGACAGATCATAAGGGAACTAAATGTGGAGATTGATGCATTGCACAGGGAAGTTACCGGTATGCGAATTCAATCCTATAAATATCGGCGTGAGGCTGCTGATAAGCAGGCAATTCTTGATGAAGCTGCGAGGAATTTGGAGGATTTAAGGATTGTTGCTGGATTCACAAGGGTGCAAGGAAATGGCATCCAGATTCTCATCGCTGATAAGGAAGGAATTCTCAACGAGCATGACATTCTGGAGATTATACAGGAGCTGAGGGCCGCAGGTGCCGAGGGGATATCCATCAATGATCAGCGCGTTGTAGCAAGATCCGCTCTAGAAAAGAGAGAGGGATATATAAAAATGAATGGTAAAAGGATTCAATCACCTTATGCCATAAAAGCCATTGGGAATCCAGAGATTCTTTATCAGGCTGTGACTTTACCCGGGGGGATAAAGGATGCTCTCGATTCCTTGGAGGGCATTTCTTTTAGGATTACTAGGGAGAGTAAAGTTATATTACCCGGTTTAAGACCTCCTAAATACCGTTATATCGCTCCTATCAAGGGGGAATAGGGGAGAGGGATGGATTTCGTTCGAATCCATCGGCATATCAAACTGAAGTCCATTGCAATCCTCATCGCCCTGATCTTTTTTGTCTCGACGGCTGCGTTTGCTGATTGTCTCATTCATTGGAAAAAAATCCACAGTGGTGTAGAAATTAACGGAATCCCAGTGGGTGGTCTCACCCCCGCTCAGGCATTCAAAAAGGTCCATTCCCGCTTTAAGCCCCTCCTTAAGCGCCCAGTAATCGTGTGTTACTCCGATAAAGGTTGGAAGATATACCCTTCCCAATTGAATACAAAAATTGACATCTCAAAAACCGTTGAGGAGGCTTTCGCAGTGGGAAGGGAGGGGAGCATCTTTAATCGGCTCCGTTATAGGTTTTCCTGTTGGTACGAGCCAGCGATGATACCCTTGAAATTTTCCATGGATAGCCAGTCCTTAAGTGCGGTTATGGAGCAGATCGCAAGGGAAATTGAGAGAAAGCCCGTAAACGCCGGCATCAGGATCAAAAACGCTCAAGTTGAAGTCATTCCAAATCAAGTTGGGATTCAGGTGAAGAGAGCACAAGCCCTTTCTTTGATCAGAGCCAAGCTTTTTGCACTCGATAAACGACAGGTGAATCTTCCCAGTACCATCCTCGCCGCTCGCATCAGTGATGGCGATATCATTGAAGCTCTAAAAGATGTTAGATTGATGCTTAAGACCCCTATAACCTTGAAATATGATAAATATTCTTGGGAGATTCCACCGGAAAAGATCGGCGAACTCATCGAATTTAAGGAAGTGGAAGAATCGAAGGGGAGAGGAAAACGGGTGATACTCCGAGCTCATTTACACGAAGGGAGGGTCAAAGAGTATATCAAGGAGATCACGAAGAATTTTAATATCCCTCCCAGGGATGCTGAATTTAGAGTAAATGGACCTAAGGTTACCATCATCCCCAGTCAATACGGTCGAGAAGTGGATGCTGATGCTGCCTTTGACGGTATAAATCGTGCCGTACGTGATAAGCCTCCGCGGGAAGTATCGCTGACCACCAGGGTTGTGGAACCCAATCTCACCACGGAAGAAGCCAAAGCTATGGGGATAAGGGAAAGAATATCCACCTTTACTACCTCCTATAATCCTAACCACAAAACTAGGACGCACAATATCCATCTACTGGCCAAAAGCCTGGATGGAACGATCGTACCTCCCAGAGAAGTCTTCTCATTCAACGAAACAGTTGGTCCTCGGACGGCGGAGAAGGGATACATGGAGGCCCCCATGATTCTCAATGGAGAACTCGTCCCCGCCATTGGAGGAGGTGTATGTCAGGTAACGACGACCCTCTTCAATGCGGTATTTTTCGCCGGATATCCCGTGGTGGAGAGACAAAACCACAGTTTTTATATCAGCAGATATCCGGCGGGGCGAGATGCCACAGTTTCCTATCCTAAACCCGACTTCAAATTTCGCAATGATACTTCCGCCCATTTGCTGATAAAGGCCTGGTGCACTCCGAGCACCATAACTATCGCCATTTATGGCACCGATTTTGGTACAGAGGTTTCGTATACCACCTCTCCTTTCACCAATCTGAAACCCTACCCCATAGAATATAAAGAGGATCCCGCTCTACCTAAAGGAGAGCAAGTTGTTGAAGAGAAGGGAGTGGAGGGACGAGAGATCGCCGTAATAAGAATGGTTAAGAGAAAAGGTGCGGTAGTTAGGGAAAACAGGTTTATAAGTCGCTATAGACCAAAAGCCGCCGTGGTCCGGGTGGGAACCATGGAGGCCCCCCAACCATCTCAAGAGACAGCAGCTCAAGAGACAACTTAGAGAGTGGAGGTTTAAAAATGGTGATAACCAGAAGTATCAGCTTTTCAACCAGGGGAAATACCGATGTCATAGATATTACGGAAAGGGTTCAAAGAGAGATAAAGAATTCCCCTGTATCCAGTGGTATAATTACCATCTTCGCTCTGGGGTCAACGGGTGGCCTTACCACCATAGAATTCGAATCAGGACTGCTCAGTGATTTCAAGGATGTGATGGAGCAATTAATTCCCTTGGGAGATTATAGGCATAATCTTAAATGGGGAGACGCAAATGCCCATTCTCATCTGAGAGCTTCCCTTGTGGGACCTTCCTTAACTGTGCCTTTTACCGATAAGGAACTCAATCTGGGCACTTGGCAGCAAATCGTATTCGTCGATTTCGATATTAGACCTCGTAACAGAAATTTGATTCTAAAAATCATCGGGGAATAGGCTATTATAATGTGGATATGTCCTAGACATAGATAGAGTGATCTCTAAGAGCCATCCTTACAGGCTCTCCCAGGGCGACCCGTACGGGTGCCGCCGCTGTTCCCGTACGGGCTTAACGGTTCTCTTAAGATGCGCCTTCCAGGATAACTCTTATTGAATTATTAAGCGTGAATTATGTCTGGGCTATATAATGTGGATATTAAAGTTGTCTTTTGATTTTATTTATACCGGCGTTGAAGGGGGATTAAAATGAAGGGGAGAGGGTGGGTTAAGGATTCAATTCTAAAGCTCAACTGTATTA
>DDKQ01000018.1 GCA_002339355.1 Candidatus Subteraquimicrobium carltonvillense
CACAGGAAATTTTTCCGGAAGAAATCGAAAGACCAGTAGGTCCAAAGCCCTTGGTGAAAACCGAGGCAAAACGTGGCATGCCTTGGTGGTTATGGCTGCTGATTTTACTCATAGCCTTGCTCCTGTCGACACTCCTATATCAGCTCTGGAGACAATACAAACCGTAAGTATTACCACCCAAAGGTTAATATAAATGTAAGGGGTGGGGTTTACCCCCGCCCAAAATACCTAAGAACGTAGAAACAAACCTTTAGGTCTGTTAGTTAGTAAGATAACAGGTCTAAAGACCTGTTTGTACAATTTGACAATATCCTAAAGGGGATAAAACCTCCGATGGTGAAGGAAGTGTGCGCCTTGAAGAACAAAACTTTGAAGAGCAAAATCGCCCTGGTAATAATGCTCATTCTGACCATCGTCTTCCTTGGTCTTTTGATGAAACCATGGAAAATCAAAAATGCCCCGTCGATGAACGTCATAGATACCAGTATAAAGTGTGAGACGGGAAGCTCCATTGGTATCTCCCAAGATATCGGCACAAACGAAGATGATACCACTTCCCAGCGGTCAAAGGCTTCTTCCCCACAACCCACAGGAGAAAGCTCAAGCACCAGCCAGCGAACCGTGGTCACCACGAGCATCAGTAAAACGCCGGTGAAAACGGAATTGCAAAGAAGGGAATATGTCCTGCCCGAGGAGGAACCGGCGGTCGATAGGCGATATGACCCACCGAAGAAGGAAACCACTTCTAATGCGACCGGGTCTAAGGCTACCGGGACCACCAGTGAACATAAAGGAACGAGCGTCTCGGATCAGAATCAGACTACGGGTAATCTGGAATACGATTTAAATATCGATGCGAATTATAACGTGCCACCTCCTACTGGGGACATCTCCGATACTCATAACTGATCATCTCTACGGTTTTCATCTTTTCGGTTTCGCCCAGAAACCCTTCCACTGATTTCCCACCTTCACCAGATGGGTCTTCCACTTGTACAGGATGTGAATTTTTTTGGAATCCTTCGATACCCTAAGAAAGAGAGCCGCCTTCATCTCGGCGACCTTCGCGTACCTCTTTTTGGTTATGGGATGCGTCCAGCTTTTGAGCATCTTAGCCCTCTGAACACTCGCCTTTTTGATTTCGATTCCCTTTCCGACGAGCCCCTTCCAATATCTCACATACTCCCTCTTCGAGGTGAGCGCCTTGTCCTCGGGATGTATATATTCATATCCCTCATCGAATTTCTTCAATCCCAAACACTTGAGCCACCTCTTCATCGTTTCATCGGGTGTTAAGGATAGCACTATATCCGCTTTATTTCTTCCTCTTTTAATTTCCACATCTTTCTCGTATCTCTCGTGTTTTTGGGCTTCAACCACGATCCTTTGAGAGCCAATTGAGACTCCCCTTATTACATAGTTTCCCCTGCCATCCGTAGTGGTACTCCTGTTACCCACAGTAATCCTGGCATTCTTTACAAATTGGGGGGATATGGCGTCCTCGCTCACGGTTCCAAAGATGATATTTTGATCGGCTGTACCGAGGAAATTTCCATATTTTAAACCATAAATGCCCAGAGCCACCAGGAGTGAGGCGAGTAATATTGAAGCAAAAACTAAAAACTTTTTCCCCATTATGACCTCCTCCAATTTTTTCGACAGAGCAATCCCCTTCTCCTGCAGGCTCCCCAACATTCCTCGAACACAAGTTTGACCTCCATTCTTATTAGGTGGGCAAATCCTCCGCCCAGAGCACATACTACATACAAAGGTTTCTTCTCTAAATTTTTTCGAACGAAGGTTTGTCAGACCATTGGCTTAGAATAAAAATGAAACTTAAGACCTATTCAAATTGGGTCTTTTTACGTGCTTAGATAATAAAAGGTTGTATGAGACTGAAGAAGGATAAAATGGGAAGACTTAAGTTGCTAATTGCCGAGGATCATGAATTGATGCGAAGGGGGCTCCGAGGCATACTCCAATTGGAGGATACATTTGAAATCGTAGGAGAAGCAAGGGATGGTCAAGAAGCCATAGAAAAGGCGAAAATGTGCCAGCCAGATGTAATTCTAATGGACTTGAGGATGCCCGATGTGGATGGGATAACAGCATGTCGAGAGATACACTCCCTCTTTCCGGAAATAAAAATTTTGGTATTAACCGCCTATGAAACCGATGAGGATATCTTCAGTTCGATTCAAGCTGGGGCTTCGGGATATCTTTTGAAAGACACAAGTCCTGAAGAACTGATCAATGCCATTCAAGCGGTTTTCGAGGGAAAATCTATTCTTCACTCTTGTGTTGCTCGAAGGGTGTTGGATAAGCTTTCTTCACACTTTGAGCAACATCTTCAAGATGAGCCTTTCTCACCATTGACTCACCGGGAAAGAGAAGTTCTCAATTTGATGACCCAGGGCTTAAAGAATAGAGATATCGCTGAAACCCTTTTCATAACCGAAAAGACGGTTAAAACCCATGTGAGTAGCATCTTACGTAAACTAAACAAAGCCGACCGCACCCAGGCTGTGCTCTATGCCATCCGCCAAGGTTTAACTGAAGAAATTTAAGCGATCCTCTTTATATACCTGCAGAATAACCCCATGTTTTTGGGCGGGCACGAAGTCCCGCCCCTACTTTTTAATTCAGACTTTGTTCATCCTCTTAAGGGAGTGTTGATTAAGTCATTGATTATATGAAAGCGCTGCAGCACCGCACCCTGATACAATGGGTGCAAAACAATGTAAAGGAGGTGCTGCAGCATGAAACAGTATATCGGATGTGACGCACACAAGAAATACTCTATGTTTATAAGTATAAGCGAGACGGGAGAAAAGACAAAACCGATAATATTCGAAAATACATCCTTGGTCAAGAAAAATTGTCCTTCCTAGGGTCAGACCTCCTCACCCAATTTACCAGCCATTCTGATTTTTTATTTTGACTTTCTCTGAGGTACCTTACATATCTTGGCAGATTCACACTCTTCACATTCAAACTGAACCGTGGGGTAAATTGGGGACGGTTCTATTTTTAAACGTACTAATCAATTGTACCTATCATACCTATCATATCTGGCAGAAATGGTTGTGTTATAATAAAATCCACTTAAATGAGTGTACACTGTTTCACCAGCAATGGAAGGAGTTTTTTGAAATGGTAGAAGAACAGAAGAAGTTCATGCTATCCAAGGGAAAGCTGGAAGAGATAGCCAAGATATGCATGGAGTTTAGGGTATCTTGTCTGGTTCTTTTTGGTTCCATGGCTAAGGAAGAAACCTGTGTTAAGGGGGATATAGATATCGCCGTGCTCATGGAGGATAGTAGTTTTGAAGCGGATCAGGAAATAAAATTATTCAATACTTTGGTGAATCTTTTTCAGACGGGCAGGGTAGATTTAGTTGTTTTGAACCGAGCAAGTCCTTTACTTCTTAAAGAGGTAGCCATTTCTGGCAAACCTCTTTATGAACAGAAGGAAGGCATATTTGATCGATTTCAAATAAAGGCGATAAAAAAATATCTCGACTCTAAAAAATTTTCTAGACTTAGAAGTGAGTGTTTAAAAGAATTTATTGTTGAAAGGGGTATCTGATGTCCAAGGATTTATCTGGTATCGATCCAGAGTTAGTGGAAAAAAAGCTTGAAAGCATGCAGGGTTACATCAAGGAGCTTGAAGAGGTCAGGGAAATTTCCTTTGAGGATTATCTAAATGACCATTTCAAGAGAAGAGGAATTGAGCGATTAATTCAATGCATTGTGGAATGTGCAACGGACATTAATTCTTACCTCGTCTCAAAAATGGCTAAAATCGCCCCC
>DDKQ01000056.1:0-10948 GCA_002339355.1 Candidatus Subteraquimicrobium carltonvillense
GAGCTCTAAAAGGGATCTTAGGGATTTCCGTCGAATAAAAGAAAAAATGGAGGTGTATTGGATGATTATAGAATCGGCGCAGACACTTTGGGCTCTTTGTTTATTCGTGATAGTGATCCTAGCCATTGTGCTGGGGGTAATAGCTTACCGCTCCATTAAATAAACTTATGCCCTAGACATAGTTCCAAAAAGTAAGGCTTTTTAAACCCCAAATTCGAAAATCTAAATCCTCAAAATTCCCTGCATGTGCAAGGTTTTTGCCCACACTTTGGGCACCCCTTGTCATATTTACTCACTGCCATCTCCTCTAAGTTGATATCGCATAGAGAAGCCAAACTAACCAGCCAGGCGAGTACATCGGCGAATTCTTCCTTGAGTTTTGTGGTATCCCCCAATCTTAAAGCCCGAGCCAGCTCCCCGACTTCTTCGGTAAACCACACAAAGGTTCCATCAATCCCCCTGCGATTGTCCTTTTCAAAATAAATCTCCCTTATAAGGTCTTGAAACTCGTAAATTCTCACTTCTACCTCCTTATGCTCCGCTAAGCAGCTTTATTCTTTACTTCCACGAATTTTGTTTGTGCTTGTCCCTTGATCTTGAGGACTGATGGATTTATCAGGAACCTTTGGAACCTTCGGGATCTTTGGTTTCGGAGGTGTAATGATTCTCCCCTTCTTAAGAGCACTCTCCGCCTGTTCGTGACCCTTTCGGCTGACTTCAATGGCTCTCTGTATTGCACCTTTTGCTGGATCGGGTACTTTGGTCCACACGGTTTGGAGAACCTGCTGCTGGTGCTCGGTCAATTCTAATATCTGGTATAAAATTTCCCTTTTTCGGTCATCGGGGATGGTCTCCACCATGACCTGCACCTTTTCAACCTCATCATTCATTTCAGATAATGCGGTGTTAAGACCCTCTCCTTTATCTCCAGCAACTAACAGCATTATCTCATTGAGCCTATTTTCCGCGAATTTTAGGTGCAGCTGGGCTTTGCTATAATCGTCAAAGGCAAAGACCAGTTGAACTCGTTCCATGGCTATCTTCAAGGGATAAAGTGGGCTGTCCGGTAAACTCCGGGCAGAAGCTGCAACCGCTCCACTTCCCACCAAGATAACAATGAGAATAACCGCGGTTACTCTCATCAGTATATCCCTGACACTGGTGACTCTCTCGACAAAAGCCATCCGGCTTCGCCCTCTAGTTTCAGCAGTTTTGAGTAACCGCTGACGAGCTGTGATTTTAAACGTTGAGGAGGGTGTGGGTAAGGGGACGGCTCTTACAAAAGCAGCTGTACGGAGTAGGGGTTCGAGCTCTTCCTTAAACTCAGGATAACGAGCCAAACATCCCTCCATATTTTCCTTTCCACTTAGGAGAAGTTCTATGCACTGATCTAAAATCTCCGTCAATATCATGGTTTTATTCTTGTTCTCGTTCATCATTGGATTCTCCCTTCAAAATTCGATACAGCGAGCGTAAGGCCCTATGCTGAAGAGCTTTTATTGCCCCCTCGGTTTTATTCAATGTTCGGGCTATTTCCGCATTCGAAAGATTCGTGAAGAACTTAAGGACGATTATCTCCTGTTGCTCTTCAGTCAACCTCGATATGGCAGCATACAATTTTTCATAGGAAAATTTCTTTATCGCTATCTCCTCTGGATCCTCTCGATCAATGGTTTGGATCCGATCACTCACGGGTATCATAGTTGACCTCGACCTCGCTCGGTAATAATCGATTATTAAATTGCGAGCTATTTTGAACAACCACGTTGAAAAGGGAACTCCTTTCCAACTAAATTTGTCGATCGCTTCCAAAACTTTCAGGAAAACTCTTTCCGTGAGATCCTCAGCCTCCGTGGGATCACCCACCTTATAGTAAATGTATCCATAAACGCGATCGAAATAGATATCGTATAACATCCCAAAAGCTTCACTATCTCCTACTTTTGCTCGTTCCACAATGTCCTTTAAGTCTTGTGCTGTCTTTAAAGATGTCATTAATTCCTCCGTTTGTATAAACGTGAAAAGAATTTGAAAGATACTCTCCTAGAAGAACTCTTTTATTTATTTATGGAATCACCGAGATTTCCCTCCAAATAAATGGAATTTAATACCCTAATGCTCGCTCTCAGAAGAAAGCTCAGCAATGATGATGAGCCTCTGTCTAGCACTATGGGGGGGATGACAGGCTGTTAAAGTTAATCTGGCATCTTCAGTGGGTTTGATCGCGCTTACATCCGTGGGTTTAACTATCTTCTTCGCAACAACTGTGTATCTCCAAGGAGATTCGCGAGATGGTGTATAAATTAAAATTTCATCGTCTAACTCCAGCTCGTTGAGTCGTCTAAAGGGTGCACCGTAGGTTACTCGGTGTCCAGATATAACACAGTTTCCCTTCTCACCAGGGAGAGCGCTACCTTTTAGGTGACCGGGTCCCTTCTTAAGAGTCTCTCGAGTTGTGCCCTCAACCACGATGACATCCAACTCCATCTTGGGAATAACTAACCTGGCAAATGTGGATACCTCAATGCGTCTTTTATCAGCTGGCTCTGAGGGACCTTGAGTCTTCTCCTCTTTCTCATTCTCCGAAAGAGGAGGAATCATTGAAGGTAGAGAGTCCTTGAATCGACTTTCCCACTTTTGAATGAGCTTCCGCTGTTCAAGACCGGCATAGATGTCAGTGAATATCAGATACATGAGCATCAGAACGCCAATGACGATGAATAATTTTCCAATGGGTTTTAAAATGTTTATTTTCATTTCCTTCTTTAAAATTAAGGAAAGCGAACAGGCAATCCTATGATACCAGAATAAATATAATACTTTATGCATGAGTCATAAATCCCGAATATTTTTCTGAAGGGGGTGGGCTAAGGAGGCGACTCTGAGCACGCCGTTAAGCCCCGACTCGTCGGGGAAGAGCTGCAGCAAATTGACTTGAGCCGTGCGGATGTCGATTTCGCACTCTGAGAGCGAGCGGAGTAGGCGCGCGCAAGCGGAAGCCTCCAGTCCACCCCTCTTTAGATAACGCATAATGGTAATAAGAATTATCCTGGAAGGCGCTCTGCGAGTAGGCTCGCAACAGCTAGCGCCTGTAAGGATGGCTCTTAGAGATCACTCTATTTATGTCTAACCGGCACAATACTTTTTAAATGGAAAAGCGGGTGATCCTTCATCAGAAATCACCCGCTTTTCCCCGAGATTCTAATTTATTAGTTTTTGAATATTCTTTGGGGACCGCCAAACTGCAGAACGACACCAACAATTACTAGGAATATTGCCACAGCTAAATAGTATAATAACTCAAACCCAGTGGGAGGAAGCTCAGGTGGATAAGGTAATACCTCAGGTACAGCTTCTGGATATGGTAGAACCGCTGGAACTACTTCTGCAACGGATATTTCGACTGATGCCTCCCTAGGTTCTGGGATCTCGTGACATCTAATTACCGCGATATTTTCAATGACTCCAAAGGCGGTATTGTCAACGGTGACTTGGAAAGTGAGGGTTTCACTGCTACCAGGGGTCAGAGTACCTATATTCCACGTAATTGTACGCGTACTGGGGTCATAGACGCCACCATGGCTCGCACTCCCATCCACATAAGTCAAGCCCCCTGGAATTTGATCGGATATTACTACACCCGTGAGATCAGCATTGCCCGTATTCTTGTAAGTAATCGTAAAGGTAAGAGTCTCTCCCCATGAAACGGTTAATTTACTAGCCTGCTTTGTGATAGTGAGTTTGTAGGTTACCGGAGTTATTATTACCACGGGAATACCAACCGACCAACCCGTCATGGTAGAAATGGTTCTTCCCAAAGGATCGGTACCGGTTGCCGTTGCCGTGTTCACCAAAGGGTCTGAAGCACCCTCTGGAATAGTGTAATTAGCCGTGAAGGTCTTCTCCTCACCCACGGCGAGGCTTTCCCCGGTGACTATGGTTCCCAACCTGTCGTCGACTACGGAGACATTTGTCAAGGGGCAGTCCCCGGTGTTTTTAACGGTATAGGTGTAGGTTATGGTATCACCCACGTGTGCTGAGCTTGGACCGGATTTGATTAGCGAGATCCCCGGATGCAAGATATCAACCAAGTGGGAATCGGTGTCCGAGATTGTAAGACCGAGCACATCTTCACCCGTTGCGGTGACGGTGTTGGTGATATCACTTGAGGGCGCGGGAATGGTATAATCCCTTGCGATCACCTGAGAGGCACCTGGGGAAAGGACTCCTGTCCAGATGATCCCCCCGAGAAGGGGATCGGAGACGGTTACAGCAAGATCACAGTCACCGGTGTTTTTAACGGTTATGATGTAGATTATCCTGTCACCCTCGTGGGCGTAGAGTGAACCAGATTTGGTCACCTCAATTCCTGGGTGCAATACGTCAACGGTCCACGAGACGGTATCCGTCACCAAAAGACCTAGGGCATCGGTGCCAGAGGCCGTTGCCGTGTTGGTGATATCACCTGAGGGCGCGGGAATGGTATAGGTTGCGGTGAATATCCAGGTCTCCCCGGGGTCGAGTTTTCCATCCCCATTGGTGTCCCCGGATACATAGCTGGCCACTCCGGCTCTATCGTCCAAAACGGATACCCCACTTAGGGGAGTATCTCCGGGGTTGGTCACGGTATAGGTGTAGGTTATGGTATCACCCACGTGTGCTGAATCCGGTCCAGCCTTGGTGATTGCAATTCCCGGATGGAGAATGTTAACCGAGTGTGAATCGGTACCAGAGACCGTAAGACCAAGTTCATCTTCACCGGTTGCCGTTGCCGTGTTCACCAAAGGGTCTGAAGCACCCTCTGGAATTGTATAATCTTGGCTGAAGGTCACCTGTCCACCTTTCGGAAGATGACCGATATAATGCTCCCAGCTTGCACCGAATAATGGGTCAGTAACTTTAACATCATATAAATCACAACAACCAATATTTTCAACGGTGAAATTGTAAGTTATGATGTCTCCCTCATGTGCACAGTCTGGACCACTCTTGGTGATCTTGATAGCTGGAGCAATTACAGTTGTGTCTTCCTCCGCCTCTGCAACTATTGCGCAGCAATAATGGGTAGATCTAGCCCTCACATGATTGGTCCAGGTACCACAGTCAATGCCCCTAGCGTCAAAAGTAATTGTAATCGGTGAGGGTTCGCAACCGTCACAATCCATGCCATCATGTACATCGTTACAAGGACCATCGAGAAAATCAGAGGGGTGGCAACCACAGCAGTCCATATCAAGATGCCATATAATAGTTGTCGTCCCATCGGGATTAGAAGTTACACTATCTGGAGAAAGATTGGCATTGCCCGCGTAGCTTAAACCGTGAGGCAAAGTATCGATGACTTCTATACCTTCGCAACAACACATGCCGGCAGATACTTCAATTGTATATGTAGTAGTCTCCCCAACATGTATTTGATCAGGGTGATCACTTTTCGAGATCGTTAATCTATGCGTGCACGCAAATACTGGACTAGCTGCTATTAAAAGCAAAATCACTGCAAATATGATCGTGAAAATAATTGTTGATTTTCTCACCCCACTTCACCTCCTCTCCATCCCATATTCAAGAAAAATAATAATGTGCATACTTACATATAAATAACAAGGAGGGATTTACACCCTCCTAACTTTAGATCCATATCTATTTGAAAGCTCGCTAAGTTTCTTCATAAATTCCATTCCCAGCAACCAGCCAAATGCCTGGATCACTGGTGTAGCTCAAAGTAATTTCCTTATTCCTTACGTGGCCATAGATTTTACTTGTACAATTCGACATCTTACTAATTTTCCCTGCTAAAAAGCATAAATTAAGTACAAGCCTTTGTGTCACCCAAATTGCCGTGCATCCTTGAATATGATTTAATGAAATTGGAAGATATTATTATCCACTTAACCTTTATGAGTGAATATGAAGCCACTACTCCAAGTAGCTTTAGATATCATAGATAGGGAAAAGACTTTAAGGTTGGCTGCGGAGACAGCAAACTCCGTAGACATCATCGAAGCTGGAACTCCATTGATTAAAACCGTGGGTTTAAGTATAGTACGCGAACTTAAAAGGTTATTCCCGAGAAAAAGTATCGTCGCGGATATGAAAACAGCGGATACGGGAGCTCTCGAAGCAAGATTGGCATTTGAAGCCGGTGCCGATATGACCACGGTCCTGGGGTCAGCTTCCCTATTCACCATTGAAGAAGCGATCTTGGAAGCAAAAATTCGCGGGAAAAAGGTGATGGTGGACTTAATCGGGGTGGAAGATAAGCTTACCAGAGCCCAAGTGATACAGAGATTGAATCCGGATTATATTGGGGTTCACACTGGTATTGATGAACAAGTAAAGGGTAAAAGCCCATTTCAGAACGTTCGGGAACTCATCAAGTTGAAAGTACCCCTCGCTGTTGCGGGAGGAATCAAACTTGAAAATCTGGAGCGCTTAAGGGAATTCAAACCGGCCATAATCATAGTGGGCGGGGGCATAATTAGAAAGGAAAGGCCAGGGGAGGCAGCAAAAGCAATCAAGGAAAAGATCAACGAACTCTGGTCCCAAGACTAAAAATTCGAGGTGAAAATATGTATTATCGGGTGCTCTTAGACGGGATTGATGAGGTTACCTCCAAAATCGATCCACTGGAATTTAAAAAAATCGTGGATATCATCAAAGAAGCACGAAGAATTTATATCATTGGTGCTGGAAGGAGTGGACTGGTGGCCAAAGCCTTCGCTATGCGCCTGGTGCACTTGAGGAAAAGAACCTTTGTGGTTGGGGAAACTGTGGTTCCGGCCATGCGTAAGCAGGATATTTTAATAGCCGTCTCCGGCTCTGGAAGAACCAAATCCGTAGTCGAAATCGCCAAAACAGCCAAGTCCATTGGAGGTAAAGTGGTAGCGGTAATCGGGGATAGGCAATCCGAACTTGCCCAATGCTCAGATTTAATCGTGGAAATTCCAGTGCCCAAGGTGAAGGACGTCATCAGCAGTTACGATTCCCGGCAGTTGATCGGTAAAATAACCCTAGCTCCCCTGGGCTCGCTCTTTGAGCTCTCTGCCATGATATTCTTCGAATGCGTCATCGCCGAGTTGATGAGAAAGCTCGAAATCAGCGAGGAGCAGATGAAGCGGGAGCATACCATTTTAGAATAGCCGTTAATTTTTAACAACACTTTTTGCGTTTTCTCTTGCCGCTGGGGAATGTCAGGTATATAAAATCATTACCCGCAATCTTCCAAAGCCTGAGAAAGGCTCTCAGAGCTTATTTTACCTTTCGGGGTCGCATCGTGCATATTAATAAAAGCGAGGCTGAAAGCCTCGCACTACTACTACATCTTCTCGAAAAGTTTTGTCGCCCTTTTCACCAGGTAAGGTTTAACCTCTTCAAAGATTTGGGCTTGATTCTCAATTAATTGATCGGCCTTCTTCGTCGAGATATCCCTGGCCTCCAAAATATAAGAGGCTGTGCGACCGTAATAAAGAGGTGTCATCATACTGACCAGCTTTTGCTTGTCCTTCTTCCACTTCTTATAATTTAATGCAAAATCGTAAACCACTTTCGCCCACAAATCCGATGGAAAGTTGAATTCATCGCGACTTTTTAAGAACACCTTTTCGACCTCGTTAAAGCTCTCTTCGGATAAAACTTCCCTCCACAAGGGACTAAAGTGACCGAACCCAAGACAAAAATTCTCGATGAGATCCTGCACGGAGACCTTGACTGGGTCCGGTTCAACCTTTGAAGCTCGCCCATAAAAATCAACTTCATCGCTTTCCTTAATCCTATACAACTTATCCTCATGCTGAGCCATGAGGGTAAAAAGAGTCCCCGCGACCTGTCTAAACATGGGACCTAAAGTTGTCGGTTCCCTCCCCGTATGGACCTTTGTGCCCAGTCGAGATTGACAAACCTTGACTCCTTGCTCAATCGCCGTTATCGTGAGCCAGATATCGATACCATATTTGGCCACATCGGTTTCCCAAACATCCTGCTTTATATAGAAGTCAAAGAGCTCTCTACAGATGCCAAATTCTCCTCCAATTGGTTGACGGATTCTTCTACCAAAAATGGCTCTAGTGAGAGGATAAGCGAGGAGCTTGGTGATGGTTCCATCATATTTGTGACGCGTATAATAGGGTGCTACGAATTCGTATTCACCCTTCAGAATGGGATCCGCAAGGAGTTCTATCCACTCGGGAACAATGCTTTTCAAGTCGGAGTCCACCACAATTATGACATCGGCTCTCAAAGCATAACCGATCTCAAATACTGCCCGGAGGGAAGAACCTTTTCCAGGTAGTCCCCGGTAAATGGTGACCAATCTCTCAACACCCGCTGAGCGGGGAAGGCCTTGAGCCATCTCACGGCTGTCGTCGGTGGAACCTCCATCGGAGACCACGATCAAAGATCTTTTATTAGGGGAATATTTACGCAAGCCGGTCTCAACAGTGTTTATAACATAACCCACGGTCCTCTGGTTATTGTAGCAGGGGATACCGACCAGTAGATCAACCTGACCTATCTCTTTGATCCTTGATCTAGCTTCATCACGAAGTGCAGTGGCAAATATCGTAATAATCACCCCTTTATGTAAGTCTACTATACACTGGACATAATTCCAGAAGGTAAGTTTGCAAACTAAGTTCTAAACCCTAAATTCGAAATCCTAAATCCTAAACAAATTCAAAATCCAAATTTTGGAAATCCTAAACACTCTTTTCAAGAATTGAGCCGAAGATTTTCGTCATATTTCATCTCGTTTTGACCTTTAAATTGTTCAACTGAGTTCACAACGAAGTTTTGGACCTTTGATATTGTTTAGTGCTTAGTATTTTGAGATTAGAATTTAAATTTGAGATAAAGCCGTTTTTGTAGCAAAAAGAGCTTCGTCTACCTCAGGCGATTTTATGTCTAGCCTATAAGGCTACTATCTACTAAGATCAATGACCTTATCCGCATAGGCATCATATCTATCACTGCAGGTAAAAAGGATTATCTGGTATTCCTTTGCGATTTCTTTGACCAATTCCATGGTGTTCCTCAATCTTTCATCATCGAAGGTGATAAAGGGATCATCGAAAAGCAAAGGAGGCTTTTTGCCCTTGGAGATGAGCTTGACCAAACCCAAACGAGCTGATAGATAAATTTGGTCGATGGTTGCCCGACTGAGTTCCCCAGCTTTTACATAGTCCTTCTTTTCCTCAGAGTAGACGAAAAACTCCAAATTTTCCTGATTTACTTTTACCCTGTTATATTTACCATTGGTTATTATGTTAATATATCTGGAAACCTCTTCCTCCAAGACCTTCGTCGCTGAGCGTAGAGTGGATTCTCGGGCTTCATCTATGCTTTTCAATACAAGCTCATAAACTCTTCGTCGCCTTTGGTAGAATTCCAGCCTCTGTTGTAAATCGGCGAGTTTCTCATCAATGGCTGCCAAATCCTCAGAGGTGGCTCTAGCTTTGGAGATGACGATCTCCAACCCCTTTTTCTCCTCCTCGAGTGCCCTTTTTTTCTCCGCCAGATCCTCTATTTCCTGGAGCAACTTCTGAAACTGCTCAGGATCGAGGGCTATGGGATCGAGGCTTTCCCACTCCTCCTTCTTGGCATTACGGTCCAGAGCTAAGGTTCTTGATTCCTCCACCAAATCTTCAATCAATTTGTCCCCTAGAATCCCGCTCAATTCACTATCCTTCGCCAACTTTTCAGCGCGGAGGGGTTTATACTTCTCATATCTCTCCAAGCACTCAGTGGCGGTTTTACACCTCGCTTTAGCCAAAAGATATTTGATTTGATCATTTATTTCGGTTATCTGCTCTTCAACTTTAATCTTTTGATACCTTATTTGAGAAACTACCGTTCCCAGATCAACTTGGGGCTCGGGTTTTATGCGTAAAACTCCATAACCGGCTACGAGCAGACCAACAATGGCCAAAATGAGCATAAACTTAGAGAGAAAAGCACCGATAATGCCCAATAAGAGGAGAATCGTACCTAAGATCAAAGGGTAATTACCGGTGGGAGTGGACTGGAGCTGAAGATCTGCCTGCCCTGCCGGTCCCAAAGGGAGGCTTCGCTCTAGGCGGGCCTCATGGTAGGCAAGGCTTGGTTCCACCAGTTGCTGCTCTAGAGAGTCCCTCATTTGCTCCAAAGATTGCTTTCTGCCAAGGAGAGTGCGAAGTGCATCCACGTCTTCATCCTCTATTTTCTCCAAAAAGCTGTAGGGTTTGAGCCTCTCATTAAGCTCATCGATCTCGTACTTTATACCAAAAGCGCGTTGGATATTCTGGTAGCATTCCTCGATTTTCTCCAGTTCTTGTTCAAGCCATCGCCTCCTCTCATTCCTACACTTAAGATTCATTTTGGTGGAAAGTTCTGTGCTTAAGTCCTTCAGTTCCCTTTCCACTTCAAAAAGTCTGGTGCTAGTTCTCCGAACCTCTTCTATCTCGTCCTCTAGTTGTCTCCGCTTCTCCTCCAGCTCCCCAATGGCGGTGGAAAGCTTTTGAATTTCCCCAGGATATTTTGTTATTTTGCCCTCCCCTTTTATCAGCTCCTTTAAAGTAGCTTTCAACCTTTCACAAGCCCAAGAGGCGGTCACCTCATCCTCCCCCGTAATCGTCGCTTGGAGACTATCGCCTATTTCTCTTTCCCCTTTGGATATCTGCGCCACNNGTTGGATATTCTGGTAGCATTCCTCGATTTTCTCCAGCTCTTGTTCAAGCCATCGCCTCCTCTCATTCCCACACTTAAGATTCATTTTAGTAGAAAGTTCTGTGCTTAAGTCCTTCAGCTCCCTCTCCACCTCAAAAAGTCTGGTGCTGGTTCTCCGAAACTCCTCTATCTCATCCTCGAGTTGTCTCCGCTTCTCCTCCAGCTCCCCAAGAGCATTGGAAAGCTTTTGAATTTCCCCAGGATATTTTGTTATTTTGCCCTCCCCTTTTATCAGCTCCTTTAAAGT
>DDKQ01000056.1:11040-11747 GCA_002339355.1 Candidatus Subteraquimicrobium carltonvillense
TCCCCTTTGGATATCTGCGCCACCCTATCCTGCTCAATACAGGCCGTACTTTTGAACACGGCTGCTGAACTGAAGCCCAGCCATTGCCTCACTTTTTCACCGACTTTTACGGGATCGATGATCTCCCGAGGAAGACCATCACCAATCAAAGTGAGCTTCTTGGTTTCAAAATCCTTATGAAGTGCATAATTTGCACCTTCATCTTCGACATCGAGGCCTATTTCGTACATCCTCTCTGAACCCCAAGATGTAAAATTCCTGACCTCCTTCCGCCTGTGGGAAGGATTAAAGAATAATCCAGCAATTAAGGCAGAATGGAGCGTGGATTTTCCAGCTTCATTGGGTCCCTTAATCACATTGAGACCGGGAGAAAGCTCCGCCTCTAAATCTCGAAAACGTTTGAATCTCTGAAGCTTTATCTTCTTTATGATCATCTAAGAACATTTTCCCCTTTCAGCAAAGCTACGCCTAGCTTAAGTGCTTCCTCAATGACCCTTCTCTCTTCCGCTGTGGATTGCTCCAGCCTTTCCTCCATAATCCGAATGAATTTGCCGATGATCATATTTTCCGGTAAATCTTCGACCGATATTTCCTCAAGTTTTGGATGGGATTCATCGATCACTCTCAAACGAAAGAAGAATGGCTCTAACTCTTGCTCCAACTCCTGTGGATCAATTTCAAGATCAAAGCTCGCCAGTCCCTGGAGT
>DDKQ01000091.1 GCA_002339355.1 Candidatus Subteraquimicrobium carltonvillense
GTTTCACTCGCCAACGGGGTAAACGGCCGTACTGCGCCTGCCCCGTAGACGCGACAGCGTTCTTCGGGGTGTTTTCGGAGCACTTCACCCCGACCATAGCGTTAACCCGCCTTGTTAATAATACAGCTAAAGACCAGGCTTCAAAACTCTATTCCTTTTCTTCCCTTTATCCCCTTATCAAAGGGATGCTTTATCTTCTTCATCTCGGTCGCCAAATCGGCTTTCTTGATGAGAGCCTCCGTAGCTCCCCTGCCAGTTAAAATGAGCTCGAGATGCTGAGGCTTCTTATCCAAGAGAGTAAATATCTCCTCTTCGGTTAGGAACCCATCTCGTAAAGCCACATTTATTTCGTCCAAAATCAGTAGATCATATTCTTCCCTCTGGAAAATCTCTTGGATAAAACGGAGGGCTTTTAAACAATCCTTCCGTACCTCTTTGAAATCCACATCACAAAAGTGTGGATGTTTTGGTGCAAAGCGGAAAATGTCTACCCTCAAATTTCTTAGAATCTTGATTTCGTCATAATCCAAATGGGGATCCTTAAAAAAACTCACCATACCGACCCTGAATTCGTGCCCAAGGGCTCTCAGCGCCTGACCAATGGCGGCGGTCGTCTTGCCCTTGCCATCACCGGTATAGATTTGAATCAACCCCCGTTTTAACTTCACCATCGCTCCTTTCTAAATTTTGTTCTGCATTATTTGGGAACAAGCTCCAAAAACCAATGTTTATCCTTTAAAACTTTTTCCCCGACAGTAAACTCAAGGGGTTTTTTAAAAACAGGTCCAGCATAGACAAGGGTATGGTATTCGCCCTTTTCACCACAGAGGTCAATATTCCCTAAGGCTTTCAACTCTTCTATAAACCCTTTATTTATTTCTCGTCCAAGCCATTCTTTACCTAAAAAATTAGCATTGGTGGCCACGACTATGGCCTTAAAACCCACCTGGATAAATTCCTCAAGCAATTCTTCTCTTCTCCCTTTCCACAATGGCAATATTGGCCTTATGCCCATTTCTTTACAAACCCTTTCCACCCAGTCTCTGTGCTCTTGAAGGTCAATATCGCCAAATACGCCAGCCCGGATATCTTCCTTTTTAAAATCAGACATCGCTTTTTTGAATTCCTCCTCGTAATTCTCCCAAGCGATCTTTCTCTGGACAATAGGAATTCCTATTGCTTTTGCTTGTAGTCGTAGTAGAGTCGAGCTAACTCCATGGGAGCGGGAATGTTTGCCATCTTCAGAAATCATATTTAAAAGATAAGCGACTTTAACATCCTGCTTTTGCATTACCTTATAGCAGGAAAGAGAAGTTTCTTTTCCGCCACTCCAGGAAGTAAAAACCTTCATTTCACCTACCTTATCACCGCGTAGGTGATAAGTGCAAAGGTAATTGGCTATTGTTACTCAAGGATTAAATCTTTTATAGTTACAAGCTCTCTTTGATAAGAAATCTGATCATCTACGAATTTTTTATAATCACTGGGGTCTATTTCTAAGATGTGCTTAAACTCACATATTTTGTCTTTCATTGGACTTTCCGTGATATATTCATAATAAGAAGAGAGTTGCCAAAGTTCGGGTCTATCGACCAGATAAGCGGTAACCGGATTCAAGTGAACGTATCGTGTCAAGTGAATCAGCTGCTCATCCGTTTCCACCAATATCCTCTTAAACCTTCCTGTCCAGAGGGGACCTCTTCTATGATGCTTCTCATTAAAGTAGCGGGAGTAACTATTAAGGAACCTGTTCATATAGATGGATATCCCATTCTTTTTCAATTGTTGGAGAATCAAATGAATATGTGTGGGCATAAGGCAATAGGCGATGATTCGATTGAGTTTCTTCTGGCCCTGATCCTCGTCGTTAATAAGCTCTTTCTTATCTTTCTGCCAAGCTAAAAAGTAAGAGAACCTCGCAGGAGGATTTTCAACTTGGTAATATTGAAGCAACTGTTTCATTCTCAAATATTCTGCTTCATTATTAAAAATCACATACCCCGCGATGCTCTTGGTTGTAACGTGATAAACTTCACGTGTTTCCACTGAAATCTCCTTCAACTTACCGCACCTTACTTATCACCGCGTAGGTGATAATGGTTTATGGTGGTTGCTTCCCATTCAAAACATATCCACAAACTTTACAATGAAGACCATCTGTTTTTATCCCTGCCCCACAACCGGGACAACTTCTTTCATTATTTTTAGGTTTAGGAATTTCTCCCACAACTTTTCTGTATATTTTGTAATAATAGAGGTGTTCTTTACTTATAAATTTTATAGAGAAAGGATTCTCTTTAAACTCCTCATCGGATACCCTATCAGAAATAATCTGGCGAAGCCTATTCATGCCCGAGCCGTATTCTAAAGGTCTCTTGCTCTGCCAGATAATATCTTGGGGTAAAACATCCTCAAAGGCTTTACGCAAAATCCATTTTCCCCAGACTTTACCATTACATTTTCTTATTTTTAAATTAGCCGGTATCTTTAAAGAAAAATCTATAACCTCCTTATCCATAAAAGGCTGAATTATCTTAACTCCCAGAAACTTGCCAATATCATTAGAGCTAAAACTCATCCTTTTTGAAATCCTCAGAATATAACTTTCTAAATCATCTATATCTTTCATAAACGAATATCCGCCAAATAATTCATCGCTCCCATCACCGGTAGCAACTATATCTATGCCTAAATTTTGGGCTGCCTCAAGGCCAAAGTACACTACCAAGTCGTTAGGAAGGGCGGGGTCAAAAGATTTCAATATTTTTATTACCTTAGGGATACTTTCTATTGCTTCGTCAACATCCACCTTCCTGTGGAAATGCTCTATGTTTAGGAAGCCTGCTAATGACACCGAATATGGGATATCCTCTGCATCGGATTCTAAACTTACTGTAACACCTACAACCTTTGGTTTAATGACCGCTAAAATGGATGTATCCAGTCCCCCTGAAAAAAGTAAACCTTTATAAGAGCTCCTTTCTATCGTGCCGGAAAGAACCTTCCTTAGATTTTTAATGATCTCGTTCATATCGCCCAAGAAGTTGACACTTTGTGTCAGATTGCTTCGCCTCCGGCTCGC
>DDKQ01000011.1:0-252 GCA_002339355.1 Candidatus Subteraquimicrobium carltonvillense
GCGGCGGCCGGAGTATTACTTTGGTGAAACTGAAACCAGGCCGACCGCGTGGGCTCACGAGCACTTCACCCCGACCATAGTGTTAACCCATCTTGTTAATAATACAAATTATGTTACAATTCTTTAGAATTCTTCGACCAATAATGAGAGTTGGGAGATCAGCACGTGAACAGGTTAAAAGTTGGATTGATGATCCTAATTGCATTTAGCCTTTTGCTTTTAGCCCTAAGATACATTATGGGTTACATGCCG
>DDKQ01000011.1:386-2512 GCA_002339355.1 Candidatus Subteraquimicrobium carltonvillense
TTCGGGGTGTTTTCGGAGCACTTCACCCCGACCATGGTGTTAACCATCTTGTTAATGATATAAAATATGTTACAATTCTTTAGAATTCTTCGACCAATAACGAGAGGCGGGAGATCGGCACGTGAACAGGTTAAAATTTGGGTTGATGATCCTAATTGCATTTATCCTTTTGCTTTTGGCCCTAAGATACATTATGGGTTACATGCCGAGAGAGGCAAGAAATCTTCCCTTCTTCGCCTTCTGCTCCTTCTCTCGCATGTTGGTGGCATATATTTTCGCCTTCATCTTCGCCATCGCCTATGGTTATGCTTCTGCCACCAGAAAATGGGCCGAAAAGACACTCCTACCCGCCCTGGATATCCTTCAATCGGTTCCGGTCTTAGGCTTCTTTCCCGTAGCCGTTCTTCTCTTCATAAGCGTGTTTAAGGGAGAAAGGTTCGGAATCGAATTGGCCTCGATTTTCCTCATCTTCACCAGCCAGGCCTGGAACATGGCCTTCGGTGTCTATGAATCCATCATCACCATCCCCAAGGATCTCCGACGGGCGAGTGCAGCCTATGGTCTTAAGGGTTGGCTGAGGTTCAAGCGTCTTTTCCTCCCCGCCTGTGCCCCAAAATTGATCTACAATAGCATGATGTCCTGGGCTGGAGGATGGTATTTTTTAATGGCCTGCGAAATCATTTCCTTGGGGTCCATACGGCATAGATTGCCCGGGTTGGGAAGTTTCCTCCTATTGAGCTCCGCCAAGGGAAGATTTGACTTGATCCTGTGGAGTCTTATGGTGCTGATTTTAATCATAGTCGCCCTGGATACCTTGGTGTGGAGACCCCTTTCGCTCTGGGCGAACAAGTTCACCTACCAAATGACGGCAACGGGAGAGACCGCTCCTCAAAGCCCCCTACTCTCCCTGTATAAGGATATCATCATCTTCCTGAGATTGGATTATATTGAGATAAAATTCTTAAAATTAGCGGGAATAATCGATCGCCCCATCAAGAAACTTTATTCCCGTCTCAAGGGTTGGGCTTTCTGGCAAAGCCTGGTCAAAGGGATTAAAGCGGTGGCTCTTATTCCCATATGCGGGGGCGCCATCTACGTCGCATATTGGGTGACGATTGGCTTAATGAATATTTTCTCCAGACCTTTCCCCGCAGAGGCTAAGTTCATCCCCCTGGCCATTCTAGCCTCCTTCGCCAGGTTATCGGCAGCATACATCCTCTGCTTAGCCTGGACCATCCCAATGGCCGTATTGATTGGAAAGAACGAAAGACTTTCCAAAGTCCTTACCCCCCTAATTCAGATAGCGGCTTCCATTCCAGCCACGGCACTTTTCCCCCTCATCGTGGTCGTGGTCATCCACTATCTCTGGGGCGGGATGGATTTAGCATCGATCCTTTTGGTTTTGACCGGAATGCAATGGTACGTACTGTTTAACTTAATTGCGGGAGTGAGATCCATCCCCGCAGATTTAGATCAAGCCGTCAAATCCTTCGGGGTATCCGGATGGAATTATTGGAAAAGACTCATCCTCCCCGCCATTTTCCCCTCCCTAGTCACTGGGAGCATCACCGGCTGGGGAGGCGGCTGGAATGCCTTGATCGTCTCGGAATATCTGTTCTTCAGGGGTAAAACCCACACCGCCTTTGGGATTGGAATGTTGCTCGATAAAGCAACATATGAAATGGGCGACAGCTTAATGATATTATTATCTTTGACGGGAATGATTTTAACCATCGTGATCATGAATAGGTTCGTCTGGCGAAGACTTTATGAGAAGGCGGCAACGAAATATGTCATAGAATTTTAGGGAGGATTTTGATGGTTTTGCTTGAAGTAAAAAATATATCAAAATCATTCTTTGAAGACAGTAAGAGGATTGCCATCATCGAAGATATCACTTTCGATGTTTCAGAAGGTAAATTCGTATGTGTGGTGGGGCCTTCCGGGTGCGGTAAAAGCACCCTTTTAAGGATGATTGCGGGACTCGATAAACCCACTACCGGGGAGATCTTATACCGAGGAAAACCCGTTCAAAATGCCAACCCGCGCGTAGCACTCGTCTTTCAATCCTTCGCACTCCTTCCCTGGCTTACGGTTATGCAAAATGTGTGCCTGGGATTGGAAGC
>DDKQ01000040.1:0-20117 GCA_002339355.1 Candidatus Subteraquimicrobium carltonvillense
TAGTCGAACCTATAATTTTAAGGCGTTACCTCGCCTTCCTTCACACACTAAGCTTCAACCGGACAACGATCGCTCGGAAACTGGCTTCCATTCGCTCATTCTTTAAATATTTGCAACGAGAGGGATTCTTAAATACGAACCCAGCTGCTCTACTTTCTTCCCCCAAATTGGAAAAGAAACTCCCCAAGGTGTTGAGGATCGATGTGGTAAAAGAGCTTCTTTCCACCCCTGATCATTCCACCTTAGGTCAAAGGGATAGAGCAATTTTAGAGACTCTCTATGCAACGGGCATCAGAGTGAGTGAGCTCGTTGGGTTGAATATCGATGCCGTGAATTTCGCTCGCCAGGAGATTAAGGTTTGGGGTAAAGGTGGCAAAGAGAGGATCGTGCCCATCCACAAGATAGCTCTTGATGCCATCGCAGAGTACCTTACCAAAGGGTATAAGGAGCTCGCCCGTCGCAGTACAAAAAGGGACCGTGCCTACCGGCAGGCTCGCCTACCAGTAGGACAAGCCATGTCCGCCGACAGGGAGGCAGGGAAAGCCCTATTTTTGAACAGTGGAGGCAACAGGCTTTCGGCAGTTTCGGTGCGAAGGATACTCAATAAATATATAAGACAGATGGGTATGAGCTCGTCCATAAGCCCCCACGTCCTTAGACACACCTTTGCCACACATCTCCTGGAAGCCGGAGCTGATTTAAGAACGGTCCAGGAGCTCCTGGGACATGTTGATTTATCATCCACGCAAGTTTATACTCATCTCAGCAGGAGGAGCCTTAAGGAGACATATATGAGAACCCACCCAAGAGCCATTAGTCGGGATTGAGGTTGGGGTTCGACTGCAGAGGGAGACCTCTGGTGAAGAAGTCCGATAGGAAATCTGAGATAGATAAACTTTGGAAAGAATATAAGGCCACGAAATCAAAGCCCACTAGAGAAAAACTCATCCTCCATTACTCACCTCTCGTAAAATATATAGCCGGTAGAATTGCCACTAGTTTACCCCAAAATGTGGATACCGCCGATCTCATAAGTTACGGAATCTTTGGTCTCATCGATGCCATAGATAAATTCGATCCCAGCAGGGATATTAAATTTGAAACCTATGCCATCTCACGAATCAAGGGAGCCATCATCGATGAACTCAGATCGCTGGACTGGGTCCCTCGATCGGTCAGACACAAAGCTAAGGAATTGGAGAGGGTCTACGCGGAATTGGAGAATAAACTCAAACGGGTACCCACCGACGAGGAAGTTGCAGAAGCTCTTAAGATGTCCATCGAAGAATTGCATGGGCTCTTGAACCAACTCAGTTACACGACGCCCGTGGCTTTAGAAGAGTTGTGGACGATCAGCTCGGATAAGAATGATAGAGTGAGCCTGATCGATACCCTGGAAGATACCAGGGTGAAGGATCCTTCAATGATCTTTGAATTGTCCGAGCTAAGAGGCATTTTAGCCAAAGCCATTGATAGATTACCCCAAAGAGAGAAAATTGTAATCGCCCTGTACTATTATCGAGGTTTGACCCTTAAGGAGATCGGGGAAATCTTGGGGGTAACAGAATCTCGAGTTTCGCAGCTTCACACGAAGGCCATTCTTCGCCTGAGAGCCAGGCTTAAGAATATAAAATCGCTGCTCTTAGGGGAATAGGGAAGCATTTAAAAAGTTGTTTGCGTTGCGGTATTATGCTACACTGTTCCAAACACACACGCCCATGGACCTTCCTTCGGGTGCCCTGCAATGGGTGGAAGGAGGGAATGAAGTGGACGGAGGGAAAACCATGCCTGCCAGCTTGCACGGGCGCGATGGTGGGCAAAGCGAAAGGAGGTGCAATATGGCTGTTGTTTCAATGAAGCAGTTATTGGAAGCAGGGGTGCATTTTGGTCATCAGACCCGCAGATGGAATCCCAAGATGAAGCCCTATATTTTTACCGAACGAAATGGTATTTACATTTTGGATCTGCAACAAACCCTCGAGCTCATTGAAATCGCCTATGACTTTGTTAGAGACATCGTCAGCCAGGGGGAGCTTGTCCTCTTTGTGGGAACCAAAAAACAGGCCCAGGAAGGAGTAAAAGAGGAGGCCATAAGGTGTGGTATGCCCTACGTTAACTATAGATGGTTGGGTGGAACGCTCACCAATTTTGAGACCATACGAAAGCGGCTGGAAAAATTGGAGGAACTCGAGGAAATGAAGTCTCAGGGTCTCTTGGATGTTCTACCCAAAAAGGAAGTTTTAAAACTCGAAAAAGAATACGCAAAGTTGTTGCGGAATCTCGAAGGAATTAGAGGAATGAGTAAACTACCTGGAGCGGTATATATAATAGATTCAAGGAAGGAGAGAACCCCCGTTAAAGAGGCGAGAAGATTGGAGATTCCCATTATGGCCATTGTGGATACCAATTGCGATCCAGATGAGATTGATTTCGTCATCCCAGGAAATGATGATGCAATCCGAGCCATAAATTTAATTACGAAGATCATGGCCGATGCGGTACTGGAGGGGAAAGCCAGCCAAGTAGTAGCAGAGGAGAAAGAGGCCGAAGCACAACAGACGGTTGAAAGCGCATAATATCTCACTTCGGGGAGGTTTGATATATGCCCGTTTCTACTCTTAAGATAAAACAGTTAAGGGAACTCACTGGAGCAGGCATGATGGATTGCAAAAAGGCATTGATGGAGGCAAAAGGAGATATTGAAACGGCTACCCAGATTCTTAGAAAAAAGGGTCTCGCCGATCTCAAAAAAAGAGCGGAAAGAATCGCCAAGGAAGGATTGATAGATGCCTACATACACGCGGGCAAAATTGGAGTTCTAATCGAGATTAATTGCGAAACCGATTTTGTGGCGAAAAATGAAAAATTTAGAAAATTTGCTCACGATATCGCCATGCACATTGCCGCAACCAATCCAACCTACATCTCCCGCGATCAGGTTCCTTCAAAATTGATTGAAAAGGAGAGGGAGATATATCACACTCAAGTAAAAGGTAAGCCAGATAAAGTCGTAGACCGAATTGTGCAGGGAAGGTTGGAGAAATTTTTCGAAAGCACCTGCCTCCTCGAGCAACCCTTCATTAAAAATCCCGATATCACCATCGAAGACCTCTTAGCAGATTTGGTCACAAAAATCGGGGAAAATATCGTGATTAGACGTTTCGTCCGTTTTGCATTGGGTGAAACTATCTCTTAAAATTAAGGTAAAAAGCAAAACGGGAGGCTAGCGTGGGGAAAAAGTTTAAATACAAACGCATTTTGCTTAAACTAAGCGGGGAGGCTCTGACCAACTCACTACAATATGGAATCGATCCTGAGGTCATGGCTTCCATCGCCAAACAGGTGAGAGAACTTAGCGATGAAGGCGTGGAAATCGCCATAGTTGTAGGTGGGGGAAATATTTTCCGTGGAATAGCCGCTAGTGCAGCAGGTATGGACAGGGCAACGGCCGATTACATTGGTATGCTTGCCACCGTCATGAATTCCCTGGCTCTCCAGGATGCCTTAGAGAAAGAAGGGGTTGTCACCCGAGTCCAGACGGCCATAAGCATGCATCAGGTGGCCGAACCCTATATTAGACGCCGAGCCATCCGTCATCTTGAGAAGGGCAGAGTGGTTATTTTCGCAGCGGGCACGGGAAATCCCTATTTCAGCACGGATACCGCCGCTGCTCTTAGAGCGGTAGAAATTGGAGCAGAAGCCATACTCAAAGCCACTAAGGTTGATGGAATTTACGATTCAGATCCCAAGATTAACCCCAAAGCAAAAAAGTTCCCCGAACTCAGTTACATCGATGTCCTCAATAAGGGTTTAAGAGTCATGGATGCCACAGCCATTTCCCTATGCATGGACAATAATCTCCCCATTATCATCTTCAATTTGGCACAGCCGGGAAATATCAAGAGGATTTTGGAGGGAGAGAAAATGGGGACCATTGTTCAGAAAAAAATCCCACGGAAGGTATGACGATGATTGGTAAAACGATCCTTGAAACCCTCGCAGAAGCTGAGAGGAGAATGAAAAAAGCCATAGCCGCCACGGGTAGTGAGTTCATTGGTGTCCGAACTGGGAGAGCTTCAGCCTCACTTCTAGATAGAGTCATGGTGGATTACTATGGAACAATAATCCCTCTAAATCAGCTGGCGACGGTCATGGTGCCCGAGCCCCAACTGATAGTCATTCAACCTTGGGACAAAAGTTCCATAGGAAATATCGAAAAAGCCATCCTCAAGTCGGATTTGGGTCTCACCCCTTCAAGCGATGGAAATGTAATTCGCCTACCATTTCCTCCTCTGACCGAAGAGAGGCGTAAGGAGTTAGTCCGCGTGGTAAGAAAAATGGCGGAAGATGGACGCATCGCCATCCGAAATGTTAGAAGAGATGCCAAGGAAGCTTTGGAAGATCTGAAGAAAGACGGGGAAATTTCGGAGGATGAGTTTGAAAGGGCCAAAGAGAAGCTCCAAAAGATCACCGATAAATACGTCTCTGAAATCGATGAAATGCTGAAACACAAAGAAGAAGAGATAATGGGATTGTAAATTAGTTCACGGTTCACCCCTGTCTGCCGACAGGCGGGGTTCACCGTTGATTGTTAGTAGAAATTGCTTTAAGAGGGAAAATTAAGTGCTTGATAAATTGAGGAATTTATGTAGAAGTCTTCGTCGGTCCTATCGGAGGTCTCGCGAGGACTTTTTTTTAAAACGAATCGATCCCCAAAGGGCTCCCACCCACGTGGCCATAATCATGGATGGCAATGGCCGATGGGCAGCCAAGAGAGGTTTGCCGCGCTTGGCTGGTCATAGAGCTGGTGCAAATGCCATCCGAGAGGTGGTACGCACCGCTCCAGAAATAGGAATAAAGTGTCTAACGTTATATACCTTTTCAAAAGAGAATTGGCAGCGTCCTAGGGAAGAAATTGATGGTCTTATCGGTCTCTTCGAGGAAACCTTGCAAAAGGAAATGAATGAACTTCACAAAAACAATGTGAAGATCAGCGTCATTGGACATCTTCATGAATTTCGGGAATCCACTCAAAGATGTTTCAAAGAGGCAATGGAGCTAACGAAAAATAATAAGGGTCTTATCTTGAATGTAGCCCTGAATTATGGAGGAAGGACGGAGATCATGGATGCGGTACGGCAGATAGCCAAGGCCGTTAAAGATGGGAATATGGATCCGTACTCCATTATGGAAGAGACCATAAGTGATCATTTATACACCGCCGATATCCCTGACCCTGAGCTGTTGATAAGAACAAGCGGTGAACTTCGGGTGAGCAATTTTCTCCTGTGGCAGATAGCTTACACCGAGTTGTGGGTAACCCCAATCCTCTGGCCCGATTTTACAAGAAAAGATTTTTTGCAAGCGATTTATGAATTCCAGAAGCGAAAAAGGCGCTTCGGTGGGCTTGAAACCGACTGATAAAAGCTCTGAAGCTCAAAAGCTCGGTAGCTCAGCTCACAGCTTCCAGAGTTTAAGAGCTCAACATCAAGAATAGACTAGTTCTTCCCTGAAAGGGAGAGGCTATGTTGAAGCAGAGGGTTTTGAGTGCAATTATTTATGGGGTGATTCTCCTCGGCTTTTTATTTCTGGGTAGAATACCCTTCTTCGTTCTGGTATTAGCTCTTGTATTATTGGGTTTACGTGAATTCTACTCCTTGCCATTCGAAAACTTAAAGCCAGATACCGCCGTGGGCATGCTCGGTGGAGCTTGCTTCCCCACCGCCGCATTAATAAAAGGCCAGGCTGGTATGGGAGTAGCTCTGGCTTTCTTAATAATTTTGGTATTGATAAGAGGGTTACTAAAAGCGAAAAAACCCACCATTTACGATGTGGGCCTCACAATCTTCGGGAGTTTATATGTCGGATTTTTACTCGGTCATTTGATTCTCATTTATGGTCTTGGCACAGGACTTGAAAGATTTAGTCTTATAGAACCCTCCATAAACCGGGGGTCCCTCTCCGTGTTGCTCGTTTTCGTGGCCACTTGGGTCTATGATACGATTGCCTATGGAGGGGGAAGATTGATGGGGAGGAGGAAACTGGCTCCGAAGATAAGTCCCCAAAAAACCTGGGAGGGGACCATCTTGGGGCTGCTTGCAAGCTCCGCTGCCTTAGGTCTCATGGTATTCATCCCCCTATCTTTAGCAAAGCGGATTTTGATAGGGCTGATCATTGGAATTGCCGCCGTCCTTGGCGACTTATTTGAATCGAGCCTCAAAAGGGTGGCAGGGGTCAAGGATACCGGCTCGATCATTCCAGGACATGGAGGAATCCTGGACAGATTGGATAGCCTACTGTTCACCGCACCAGTGGCTTACTATCTATTGAAATTACTGTAGATGTCAAGCCGCAGTTTCCGACGCCAGTAAAAGACTTTTAAGGGCTCATCCGAGAACCTTTGAATAATTGGTGGTGAGATGGTGAAAAGGATAGTTATATTGGGATCAACGGGATCGATAGGGCGCCAGACCATTGATGTCATCAAAAGAAATAGAAATGCCTTTGATGTTGTTGGATTATCGGCTCATAAAAATATTGGACTTCTAGAGGAACAAATCAGGGAATTGAACCCAATTGTCGTTGCCATATCAAATGAAAGGGCAGCGGAAAATCTGCGTGCACGCATCGAGCGTAAGATAGAGATTCTAGTTGGGGAGGGTGGGATTCAGGAGTTGGCAGCCATGCCCGAGGGTGACTTAGTGGTCAACGCATTGGTGGGCTCCATCGGTCTCGATCCCACCATTTCTGCACTCAAAGCTGGGAAAACTCTGGCTCTGGCAAATAAAGAATCGATGGTGGTTGGAGGAGAAATCGTCACCAAATTGGCTGCAAGGGGCGAAACCCAAATCATCCCCATAGATAGTGAGCATAATGCCATTTTCCAATGCTTACAGGGGGAAGATGTAAAGGATGTGGTGAGAATAATCCTCACGGGCTCGGGAGGACCCTTCAGAGGATGCAAATTGGAGGATCTTAAAGATGTTACCGTTGAAGAAGCGTTGGCTCATCCCAGATGGAAGATGGGACCCAAAATCTCCATAGATTCGGCTACCCTCATGAATAAAGGGTTGGAGACCATTGAGGCACACTTCCTATTTGGGATCGACTACAATGCAATTGAGGTAATAATTCACCCACAAAGCATCATCCACTCCATGGTGGAGTTCAGAGATGGTTCGATAAAAGCCCATCTGGGGCAGACGGACATGCGTATCCCCATCCAATACGCCCTTTCCCATCCGAAGAGGCTTCCCTCACCTCTCCCCAGTTTAGATTTCTCTGAAATAAAGGAACTCACCTTTGAAAAACCGGATATTATCAATTTCCCATGCTTAAAATATGCTTTAGAAGCTGGTAAGAAAGGTAAAACATTTCCCGCTGTTCTAAATGCAGTCAACGAAGAGGCTGTAAATGCTTTCTTAAATAGAAAAATTTCTTTCCCCGCCATCCTACACGTGATCAGGGAGGTGCTCGATTCTCACACCCCCCTGGAGGTAAGAAGCATAGGCGTGCTTAAAGAGGCAGAAAACTGGGCTCGTCAAAGGGCCAAATCGATTATACATGAGCTCACTTAAACTTAGCTTCATGGCGAATAGCAATTTGGCACTCTGAGAGCGAGTGGAGTAGGCGCGCCTGCCCGTGTCTGCCGACAGGCAGGTGGCAGCCGAACAATATCAAATTACCAAATTAAAATGACCAAAACAAAAACCAAAATCTAGAAGAATATTAGTTTTGAATTTCGAAAATTTGGATTTTGAATTTGTTTAGAATTTGGAATTTAGGATTTTTAAAGCCTTATTTTTGGAATTATGTCTATGGCACAAAAAATTAATGCGAGGTAAAGCTTTATGGGTATAATCAGTTTGGTCATCGCCATTTTGGGTTTAAATCTCCTCATCTTTGCCCACGAGTTAGGACATTTTCTGGCAGCTAAACTCGCTGGGATAAAGGTGTATGAATTCATGTTCGGTCTCCCCGGTCCCAAGATATTTTCCTTTAACCTGGGAGAGACCTCCTATGGTGCTACAACCATCCTTTTTGGTGGATATGTGAGATTTGCTGGAATGGATCCCCATGAGGAATTAAGCGAAGCGGATAGAGCACGGGCCTTTAACACAAAACCAATGTGGCAGAGGATAAGCATAATTCTAGCCGGACCCCTCATGAACTTGATACTTCCCATAATGCTTATTGCCATCGTTTTGATGGTAGGAATCCCCACACCCACAACGACCATAGCCAAAATTTTTCCTAACTCTCCCGCTTTTGGGGTTGGCTTAAGGTCGGAAGATAAGATAATCTCTATTGAAGACAAGAAAACTTCAGAATGGTCCGAGATCATCGAGATCATTCAAAAACACTCACGAAAAAGAGTAAAAGTTGAGGTGATAAGGGACGGAAGAAAGATGACCTTTTATCCTACCCTAACCACGAAGGATTCTCGAGGTTTTCTAGGTATCGAAACAAAATTGGAAAAAAAGAGGGAGACCCCTCTTTCCGCTGTTCATCGCGGTACCATTGCCACGGGAATGGCTACGGTGAAGGTCTGGCAAGCAATTTATGATTTGTTCACCAAGGGTGGGTTCTTACAACAAGCGAGGGGACCTGTGGGTATCATTCATGAGACCACCCTCATTGCCAAGGAAAACTTATTATTCTTCCTGCAAGTTTTAGCCCTCATCAGCATACATCTCGCTGTTATAAACCTCTTTCCCATTCCTCCTTTAGACGGAGGCAGATTGGTGATTCTTGGGGTAGAAGTGGTGCGCGGGAGACCAATAGACCCTCATAAGCTCGTGGTCATCCAAGGTATACTTTTCTCGCTGCTCATGGCATTAATTATCTACCTCACCATGGCTGATATCCAAAGGCTCCTCATTTATCTGGGTGGCTTATAGGAGTGTGATTGGTATGCGACGTAAATCCCGACAAATTCAGGTGGGAAAGGTTAGAATCGGAGGGAATGCTCCCATTGCCGTGCAATCCATGACCACCACAAAAACTGCGGATACTGCCGCCACCATTGCTCAAATCAGGAAATTGGAATCCGCTGGATGTGAAATAATACGGGTTGCTGTCCCTGATGGAGAATCCGCAAGGGCTCTCAAAACCATCAAAGAAAATATAAGCATACCCTTGGTTGCGGATATTCACTTCGATTGGCGTCTGGCCCTCGCCGCTCTCGATGCAGGAGTCGATAAAATTCGAATCAATCCAGGAAACATCGGAGGCTTGGATAGGGTGAAGCGGATCGTACTGAAAGCTAAGGAGAAAAATATCCCCATACGCATAGGTGTGAATGCGGGTTCCCTACACAAAAAATACGCCAAGGCGAAGGAAGGATTGGCCAAAGCCCTCATGGATAGCGCATTAGAGCACGTACACTTCTTTGAAGGCTTGAATTTTCACGATATAGTGATTTCGGTTAAATCATCGTCCGTGCCCATAACCATTGAAGCCTATAGGATGCTTGCCAAAATGGTGGATTATCCATTACATTTAGGTATAACTGAAGCCGGAACGCTCCTTTCGGGCGCGGTAAAGTCCTCAGTGGGCTTGGGGGTTCTCCTTCATGAAGGCATCGGTGATACGATAAGGGTATCGCTTACGGCGGATCCCGTGAAGGAGATCCAGGTGGGATTCGAGATTTTAAGATCCCTGGGTTTAAGAGCAGGACCTGAGCTCATTTCCTGCCCAACCTGTGGCAGATGTGAAATAGATTTGATCTCCCTTGCAGAGGAGGTTGGGGAAAAACTCCTATCTTATTCCGCTCCCATAAAGGTTGCCGTAATGGGATGCGTGGTCAATGGTCCGGGAGAGGCAAAAGAGGCTGATTTAGGAATTGCAGCGGGAAGGGGAGGAGGTCTACTCTTCGCAAAGGGTAAACCGATGAGGAAGGTGCCCGAAGATAAGTTAGTTGAAGTATTGATGGAAGAGATAGAGAAGCTGTCGATGGTTGATCCTCAATGGTAATTGTCGCTGAGATAGGAGGTTGAACTTGTGACAATGAGCAAGGATAAATCGGTTGAGGAAGGCATCGTCGAAAAACTGATCAATAAATCAGAGAATTTATCCAGGTGGTACTCTGAGGTCATCCGCATGGCCAAGCTGGCGGATTATACGCCCGTCAAGGGATGTATGGTCATCCGCCCCTATGGCTATGCCATCTGGGAAAACATCAGAGAAAGGCTGGATGAAAAGTTCAAGGAAACGGGACACGCCAATGCTTACTTTCCCTTGCTCATTCCGGAAAGTTTTCTGGCTAAGGAGGCAGAACACGTTCAGGGCTTCGCACCCGAGGTCGCCTGGGTAACCCATGGGGGCAAGGAAAAACTCGAGGAAAGACTGGCCATTAGACCCACTTCGGAATCGATAATCTGTCACATGTATTCAAAGTGGATAAGATCCCATCGTGATCTCCCAGTCCTCATCAACCAATGGTGCAACGTACTCCGTTGGGAAATGGTTACAAGACCTTTCCTGAGAACCACGGAATTTCTCTGGCAAGAGGGTCACACCGCCCATGCTACCAAAGAGGAGGCGGAGGAGGAAGCTCTTCAAATGCTTCGGATTTATTGCGATTTTATACAGGATGAACTAGCGATACCCGTCATTATAGGCGGGAAATCGGAGAGGGAAAAATTCGCAGGTGCATTACGTACCTATACCCTAGAGGCCCTGATGTGTGATGGAAGGGCGCTTCAGGCGGGAACATCACACAACCTTGGACAAAACTTTGCCAAGGCTTTCGATATCACATTTCAGGATGAAAGGGGTGAAAGGCGTTACGTCTGGCAAACATCCTGGGGGATATCCACACGCCTGATAGGAGCGGTGATACTCACCCACGGCGATGACGCTGGACTAATAATCCCCCCAAATATTGCTCCCATTCAGGTGATCATCATCCCCATCTGGCAAACAAAAACCCGCACCTTAGTCCGTGAGAGGACTGAGCATCTGCTCAAGCTACTGAAGAAGAAATTTCGAATTGAAGCGGATCTTCGAGAGGAATATACACCCGGATGGAAGTTCAATGAATACGAGATGCGTGGCGTACCACTTCGCATCGAAATTGGTCCAAAGGATATTGAAAAGGAACAGGTAATACTGGTCCGACGCGATACGAGAGAGGAAAAACCGATTAAGGAAAGCGAACTCAAGGTGGAAGTTGAACAGATTTTACAGAATATTCAGACTAATTTGTTTAAGAAAGCTAAAAAATTCCGAGAAGAAAATACACATGAGGTCCGGGGTCTAGATGAATTTGAGGAGATATTGAGGACCAAAAGAGGATTCTTGATCGCTGGATGGTGTGGCAAAACCGAATGTGAGAACCACATTAGGGAAAAAACCGTGGCCACGATACGTTGCATTCCCCTTGCTCCCGAAAGAAGAGGCGGTAATTGCATCAACTGTGGAGAAAGAGGCGAATTAGTCTACTTTGCCCAGGCATATTAAACCAAATAATGAAGGAGGCGAAATGGCGAAGGCGAGTTCAAAACCTAAAATTGCCGTTATAATTCCCGCCTATAACGAGGAAGAAAGGATCAGTTTAGTTTTAAGCGGGGTTATGAAAGTCCCTCTGATAGATGAGATTATCGTGGTAAATGATGGTTCCACGGATGGAACAGCCAATGCGGTTGAGGAATACCGGGGTGTAACACTCATAAATTGTGAGACGAATAGGGGAAAGGGGGCAGCTTTAAAAATGGGAATAGATGCCACAGATGCAGATATTCTGGTATTCATCGATGCCGATCTCGTGGGACTTACCCCCAAACACATAGAGGATTTGATAAATCCCCTCCTCATGGACGATGAGCTTATGATGACCGTGGGAAAATTCGCTGGAGGAAGGCTACGCACAGATCTTTCCCAAACTATAATTCCCTTTATTTCAGGTCAGAGGGCTCTTAAGAGACAATTTCTCAAGGGCATCCCCGATTTCTCTGAATCGGGATTCGGTGTGGAGATAGCCTTTACAAAACATGCCAAAAACTCCGAGGTAAAGGTCAAGGAGGTTATCATCAATGATGCGACCCACGTAATGAAGGAGGAAAAACTCGGTTTTTTCAAAGGTCTTTTAGCCAGACTTAAAATGTATGGTGATATGATCAAGCATCTTTTTCGTCTTTAAATTTATCCCACCCAAAAGGGTGAATTTTATTCGCACTAAAATGGTTTTGTTGCAGAAGAAGGGCAGATATGGTATCATAACTTTGCGAAATTAACGAACGAGTGGGTTTTGGCCCACTCTTTTCATTGTTAGAAGATTACGAGGAATGAAAGAGGGAAAGATGGGGAAGGAAAAGGTCATTTTAAGGGTTGAGGAATTGATCGCTCCCATATTGGAGGGGGAAGGATTGGAATTATTCGACGTCGAGCTTCAAAGAGAACCCAGGGGCTTGGTGCTTTGTATCTTCATAGATTCGGAAAGAGGGGTGGATCTTAACACTTGTGCAAGGATGAGTGAATTAATCGGTCGCGCCCTAGACAAAGCTGATTTAATCTCCACACCTTATACCTTGGAAGTCTCTTCTCCAGGAATTGAGCGTCGTCTCACAAAACCCAGGCATTATCGACAATTTATTGGATCGAAGATAAAAGTCAAAACAATAAAAACTCTGGCCAATCGAAGGCAGTTCACGGGAATACTCAAGGAAGTGGGAGAGCATCAATTTACAATGGAGTGTGAGGGTGAGCTAATGAGGATACCTTTCGATCTGGTGTCCCAAGCTCATCTCGTCTATGATTTTAAATTTTAAACTGGTTTAAGATATGGAAGGAGGTTCTTGTAGGCTCCATGAACTCGGAACTCATCGAAGCTTTGAGGCAAATAGAGAGAGAAAGGAGAATCAACCCCGACACCATACTCGAGGCTTTAAAAGCCGCTCTAGTCTCAGCATATAAACGCAATTATGGTCGAGTTCCAAATGTTCGGGTTGAAATCGATCGGGAAACGGGAGAGATTAAGGTATTCTCCCAACGGACAATAGAAGAGGAGGGTAAAGAGCCTAGGGTCGAAGAGGTCGAGGTGACCCCTCATAATTTCGGTCGAATTGCCGCTCAGACTGCAAAGCAAGTAATTCTGCAAAGAATCAGAGAAGCGGAGCGGGAGATGATGTACGAAGAATATGCCGATAGGGAAGGCGACATCGTTACTGGTATCATCCAGCAAAATGATCAGCGGTATACTCTCCTAAACCTGGGTAGGGTGGAAGCTCTCCTTCCCCCAAGTGAACAAATTCCTATAGAGAGGTATGAACATGGAACACGCCTCAAAGCCTATATCGTTGAGGTTCGGCGAACTACAAAAGAGCCACAAATCATCGTATCCCGCACCCACCCAGGGCTTTTAAAAAGACTTTTTGAACTCGAAGTGCCCGAGATATATGATGGATTCGTGGAGATAAAAGCGGTAGCCCGAGAACCCGGGCAAAGATCAAAAATAGCCGTAGCCTCAAGGAATCCGAGCATCGATCCCGTGGGAGCTTGTGTGGGGCCAAAGGGTTCTCGTGTCCGAATGGTGGTAAACGAGCTAAGGGGGGAGAAAATCGATATCGTTCAGTGGAGTGAGGACCTCGCAGTCTTTGTAGCCAACGCCCTCAGCCCAGCGAAGGTAAAAGAGGTTATAATCGATGAAAAAGAGCATAGGACTGAGATCATCGTCCCCGACAATCAACTATCTCTGGCCATTGGAAAGGAAGGACAAAATGCCCGTTTAGCTGCAAAGTTGACCGGATGGCGCATTGATATTAAGAGTGAATCTCAGACTAGCGAGGAGAAAGCTAAAGCCGAGGCTGAGGCTGAAAAAGCAGCCGAAGAGGGAAGGTGTCAGGCTCTCACCTCTTCCGGGAAGAGGTGCAAGAATAAAGCAAAACCCGGTAGTAATTATTGTGGTATTCACCGGAAATTGGAAAAAAGTTAGATCAAAAAGGTTAAATTGTACTTGATATGGTAAGAAAGAAGATACCTCTTAGGACTTGTATCGGTTGTGGGAAGGTGAAACCGAAGAAGGAGTTGATAAGGATAGTACGTTCTCCCTCGGGAGAAATTGGCATAGATCCTTCGGGTAAGGCAAGTGGGAGAGGAGTTTATATTTGTTACAGCAAAGAATGCCTCAGTCAAGGTCTTAAGGGGAAAAAGCTCACCCATGCTTTGAATACAACCGTTGGTGAAGACATAATTAAAGAGCTTGGGTCGGAAATTTTGCACTTGATAGAGGAAGGAACTCAGATTTAAGGAATGCTGTAATCACCAATATTCTTGGAGGAAGCTTTTCATGGGTAAGGTAAGAGTTCACGAATTGGCAAAAGAAATGGGCATACCCAGCAGCGAATTACTCAAGAAACTGAATGGACACGGGATTAAGGCCAAGAACCATTTCGCAACTTTAAGTGAGAAAGAAGTTCAAATCGTTTTAAGCGAAACATCCCGGTCCAAACAAAAGGTCGCTGGAAAAAAATGCCCTGTGAAACCTTCTTTGCCCGAATTAAAAGTGACCGAGGGCACAACGGTTAAGGAATTTGCAGAACTTGTGGGCAAAAACCCCTCGGAGATCATAAAGAGACTGATGCAATTGGGTGAAATGGTGACCATTAATCAGCCTCTGGATCCTGAAGCTATACATGTCCTTGCGGAACAATATGGTCATGAAGCTAAAATCATTTCTCCTGAGGAAGCATGGGAAGAGGAGGCTCCTATCTCCCTAGGAGATTTAGAACATCGACCGCCCGTGGTCACCGTGATGGGTCATGTAGACCATGGAAAAACATGTCTCCTTGATGCAATTCGAAAAACAGACGTCATCTCCAAAGAAGTAGGGGGAATCACTCAGCACATCGGAGCTTACCAGGTAACCCTCCATGATGATAAGAAAATAACCTTCATAGACACTCCGGGGCACGAGGCCTTTACCGCAATGCGTGCGAGAGGGGCTCAGGTAACCGACATCGCCATCCTGGTCGTCGCAGCGGATGATGGAGTCATGCCCCAAACAGTGGAAGCAATTGACCACGCAAGGGCGGCAAACGTCCCCATAGTGGTGGCCATAAACAAGATCGATAAACCCGAAGCTAACCCGGAGAAGGTCAAGAAACAATTGACCGAATATGGTCTCGTCCCCGAAGAGTGGGGGGGAGACACAGTTTTCGTTGAGGTATCAGCCAAGGAGAAAAAAAACATTGGAGAACTCCTGGAAATGATCCTCCTAGTAGCGGAACTCCAAGAATTCAAATCGACTCGAAAGGGTCACGCTAATGGAGTGGTGATCGAAGCCAAGTTGGATAGGGGTCGGGGTCCCGTTGCTACCATCTTGATCCAAAATGGTGCCTTAAGAGTTGGGGAAGCGGCAGTGGCCGGACTAGCCTATGGAAAAATTCGAGCGCTTCTAGATGACAGGGGAAATAATCTCCTTGAAGCGGGTCCCTCTCAACCCGTGGAGGTCCTGGGACTCTCAACAGTTCCTCAACCTGGAGATGAGATTAAGGTTCTGACCGACGAGAGAGAGGCGAAACGAATAGCGGAGGAAAGAGCTCTCAAGCGCAGACTGATCGAGAAAGAGCTCAGGAAAAAACATGTAACCCTTGATGAACTCTTCGAGAGAATAAAAGAGGGAGAGGTCAAAAAGCTAAACTTAATCATCAAAGGTGATGTCCGAGGTTCGGTTGAGGCCCTCAAGGAATCCTTGGAAAAACTGGAGCAGGACGAGGTCAAGCTCGAAATAATCCACGGGGGTGTGGGAGGAGTTACAGAGACCGATGTTATGCTCGCTGCGGCTTCGGATGCTATTATAATAGGTTTTAACGTCCGCCCAGATCCAAAAACCAAGGAAATGGCAACTCGGGAAAATGTTGATATAAGGACATATCGGGTGATCTATCAAATCATCGACGATATCAAGGCAGCGATGCTGGGCATGCTCAAGCCGAAGTTTATAGAGGTGGAGCAGGGACGGGCTGAAGTTAGAGCCACTTTCAAGATTTCAAAGGTGGGCGTAGTCGCAGGAGCCTACGTATTAGATGGGGAGATCATTTGCAGCGCTCAAACCAGGATGATAAGGGATGGCATTGTGATCTACGAAGGGAAGATTGCCTCTCTTCGCCGCTTTAAAGAGGATGTTCCAAAGGTTAAGGCCGGTTTTGAATGCGGCATTAGACTAGAAAATTTCCAGGACATAAAGGTCGGGGATATCATCGAAACATTTACCATGGTTGAAGAAACTTGAGCTCGTGTGATTTATCTAACCTTTGAGAAAAGACATCCTATAAAGATCAGGATGTCTGATTACACTGATTAAAAAGCAGATTACACAGATTATGGAAAACAAGATTCCGGTTTTAATCTGTGTAATCTAAATAATCTAATAAAATCTGTGTAATCATTATACTAGGGAGGATAGATGATTATCGGTGTCGCCCGGCTCGAATTATTTCTGCCGGAATGTAGATCGCTTAAAGAAAAAAGGCAGATCATTAAGAGTATCATCGATCGCATTGGGAGTAAATATAGTGTTTCCATAGCGGAAATCGACAATCATGGACTCTGGCAGAGAGCAACGCTGGGGATCGCTTGCGTTTCCCTCTCGGATTACCAAGCTCAGAGGATCCTTTCAGATATTGAACGATATGTGGAAAATCTTAATAAGGCCACCGTCCTCAATCATGAAGTCACTCTCTTATCCCCCTAAAGGTACCTTAAAGCAAAAATTCACGGAACTCCTATGATGCGGACATCTCGACTTGCGGAGATTTTTAAAAAGGAAATTTGCGATATAATCCGAAGGGAATTGAAGGATCCCCGCATCGGTTTTGTCACAATTACAGCCGTCGAAGTGTCGCCGGATTTAAAACACGCTACCGTTTTCCTTAGCGTTTTAGGAGAGGAATCGGAGCAGGAAAACACCCTTGAGGGATTGGAAAGTGCCAGGGGATTCATTAAAACGGAATTAGGGAAAAGGATCAGGATAAAGTTTCTCCCGGATCTCACCTTTAAGATTGATAAGTCCATAGAGGAAGGAATGCGTATCTCGGAGCTCTTGAAGCGCATTCAAGAAGGGGATTAAGGCAATACATGATAATAAATGGTGACTTGCGTTCCGTAGCCAAATTAATTCTTAAGGAGAAGCAATTCGTGATAGCCACGCATACCCAGCCAGATGGAGATGCGATAGGGTCACTCCTGGGACTGGGGTTGCTCTTAAAGCAAATGAATAAAAAATCCTTTGTGAGCTGGGGCGAACCCATCGTAATTCCGCTTCAGTATGCTTTCCTCCCAGGGCTTGAACTCCTTCAAGATTCCAGGGAATGTCCCCAAAAACCCTCCAATTTTATTGCCATCGATTGTGCCAATTTAAAACGTTTGGGAATATTAAAGGAACCCGCACAAAATGCGTCCATTCTCGTGAATATCGATCACCATGGTGATAACGATAAATTCGGTCACATAAATGTAGTCGATGAAAATATCTCAGCCTGTGCGGAGCTCATCTTTTATCTCAGTAAGATCTTGAATCAAAAACTCAACAGAGACATTGCCCTCTGTCTTTACACGGGGATGGTCACCGATACCGGGAGATTCCAATATTCGAATACCTCCATACAGACCTTTCAAGCGGCAAAGGAGCTTCTGGAATACGGTATATCGCCAAATTATGTTTTCCAAAACGTTTATGAAAATATCCCCTTTTCCTACACCAAGCTTTTGGGACTATCCCTTTCAAAAGCGAAATTCCTACCCGATTTGGGTTTCATTTACACCTCAATCCTGCAGAAGGATTTGGCCTTAACCGAGGCAAGGATGGAGGAAGCCGAAAATCTAATCGATTTCCTCAGAGCGGTCAAAGGAACAAGGGTTGCGGCAGTTTTAAAGGAGATGTCCAATGGAAGCATTAGAGTCAGCCTTCGATCCAGAGATGGTATCAATGTAGCCAAAATAGCTGAAAGATTCGGTGGGGGAGGGCATCCAAATGCTGCAGGCTATATATCCTCTTATGATCTTGACAAAACGCTTGAGGTTTTGCTCAAAACCATAAGAAGAAGTCCTACGGATGCGTAGGGTGTGCAAGCGAGAGTGACGACAAGGTGGATGGTTTGTTAATAGTGAATAAACCCGCCGGAATTACCTCCCACGATGTCGTTGAAAGGGTAAGAAAGATTCTGAAAATCAGAAGGGTTGGACATACAGGAACTCTGGATCCCATGGCTACTGGGGTTCTTGTTCTTTGCATCGGACGAGCTACTAAGCTTACTCAATTCCTTCAATCGGATACCAAAGAATACATAGCGGAGATGCGACTGGGCATCAGAACTGATACGCAAGACAGCACGGGAAAAATTTTATCCGAAGTGCCCTGTTCCATCACACCGGGAAAAATGGAAAAAATATTCGAGGAATTCAGAGGCGATGTATGGCAGGTACCACCCATGACCTCAGCGGTAAAAATGGGGGGTAGGCCCCTTTATAAATTAGCCAGTAGAGGCAGGGAGGTTAAACGCCCTCGCCGCAGGGTTAAAATCTTCGAATTAGAACTATTAAAAATCGATGGCGATGATCATCCCAGGGTCAAATTTCGCGTGAAATGTTCGAAGGGCGCCTACATTCGGACTCTCTGTGCGGATATTGGAGAAGCTTTAGGCTGTGGAGCGTATATGAGTGGGCTCACCAGGATTAGCTGTGGAAATTTTCATCTAGATTCGGCCTTAGCCGTGGAAAAGGTCGAAAAACTAGCCGAGGAAAATCGCTTGCACAAAGCGATAATCCCGATGAACAAAGCTTTAGAACGATATCCTTTTGTCCTGGTAAAGGGAGATTTTAAAGAAAAAATATTAAATGGAGTGCCCTTAAGAGCTGGAATGATCGAAAACCAATCTCAATTCATTGAAAGAAATCAATTCATTCGATTGATCGATGTGCAAAAGGACCTCTTTGCCATAGCTAAAGCTACCACCACTTTTTCTGACAGGGTACAAATTGATCCCGCTCGAGTAATAGCAAAACCGGTCCGTGTTTTCAGTTGAGCTCATTTTAGCTTTGGAGCTCTGTACATATTCAAAGACCGAGCTAGCTTTGGAGCTTCCGAGCTTGAAAATGGATGAGAATAAAAATGGAGATCATTCGTGGATTGGAAAATCTTAAGTCTTTAGGGGAAAAGAGTGTGGTCACCATCGGAATGTTCGATGGTGTCCATAAGGGGCACCAGAGGATAATCGGAGCCACTATTGAGGAAGCTCGCAAAAGAAGAGCCCGAAGCGTGGTGCTTACTTTCGAACCTCATCCCATTGAAGTCCTAAAACCCGGAAGTCATCCGCCCATTCTTACAAGTACCGAATTGAAGGCGGAATTGATAGAGGCTCTGGGAGTGGATATATTTTTGGTCGTCAATTTCACAAAGGGATTTGCAAATCTTTCTCCTAAAGAATTCATAGACCGTACAATCCTTAAGCTTTTGGACGCTTGTTGCCTAGTGGTGGGGGAAACCTTCAAATTCGGCAAGAATGCTCAGGGGGACGTGACCTTCCTCAAAGAGTATGGATCAAAAAAAGGTTTCGATATAATATCTATCCCTTTACTTGAGGTAAATGGAAAATTCGTCAGCAGCACATACATCCGCGAGCTTCTGAGAGAGGGAGAATTACAAAAGGTAAAGGAAATCCTCGGTCGATACCCTCGAATAATAGGTGAGGTAATAAAGGGATGTGGTCGAGGAAAATCTCTTGGCTTTTGCACAGCCAATTTGAGGACGGCAGACAAAGCATCCATCCCAAAGAGAGGGGTTTACGCCGGTTTCATAGAGTTCAATGGGGAAAGGAAGATGTGCACCATAAATATTGGGACAAGTCCCACCTTTGGAGGAAGAAGGTTCAAGATAGAGACCTTTATCATAGACTTCAAAGGAGATCTCTACAGGAAGGGGGTTGAACTTGAAATTTGCGCAAGAATCCGAGATGAAAAAACATTCCGAAATGAAAAGGAACTCGCTAATCAAATAAGAGAAGACATCGAGGTAACCAAATCCCTTCTGTTTACTGGATTTTCCGAGTATGTTAAGATAAACAGGAGGAAGCGCTAGTGCGCTTTCGTTTAAGTTAGATAACAGTTTGATAATAGATGAG
>DDKQ01000040.1:20450-24656 GCA_002339355.1 Candidatus Subteraquimicrobium carltonvillense
ATAGATGAGAGGGAGGTGAATTTGGGAGTTGGTTCTACCAAAGGAGGAAAAAGCGGTAATAATTGGGGAATACCGGCTTCATGAGAGCGATACGGGCTCTCCTGAGGTACAAATCGCTATTTTGACCAAGAGAATAAGTTGCCTTACCGAACATCTCAAGCGATATAAAAAGGACCATCACTCCCGACGAGGACTTTTGAAAATGGTTGGTCAGAGGAGGAGATTGCTCAATTATCTCAAGGAGGTCGATATCGAAAGATATCGAACGCTCATCGAGAAGCTTGGGTTGCGCGGTTAGATTATATTTCATGGGAGGTTTATCTTTGAATGCAGGTTAAACGCAAGGAAATTGAATTTGAGGGGAAAATTATCACCCTAGAAGCGGGAAGATTGGCTCGCCAGGCAAATGGTGCGGTCATTGTCCAGTGTGAGGACACCATGGTCATAGTTACCGCTGCCGCCAGCGATGAACCCTTAGAGGATGTTGATTTCTTCCCCCTCACCGTCGATGTTGAGGAAAAAATGTACGCAGCGGGAAAGATACCCGGTGGCTTTATAAAGCGCGAGGGTCGACCAAGTGAAAAATCAATCCTCAATGCGAGATTGATCGATCGATCGATCCGACCCATTTTCCCAGAGGGCTTTCGCAATGAAGTTCAGATAATCGCCACCATAGTCTCCGCAGATCAAATAAATCCGCCCGACATTCTGGGTCTCATTGGTGCTTCGGTCGCTTTAACCATTTCAGATATTCCATTCAATGGTCCCATTGGAGCGGTCAGAGTGAGCCGGGCGGGAGAAAGATGGATAATCAATCCAACATACCAGGAGCTAGAACACAGCGATATCGACGTCGTCGTTGCAGGGAATAAAAATGGGATACTGATGGTGGAAGCAGGAGCAAAGGAAGTCGATGAGGAAAGCATCCTCCAAGCGATGGAAGAGGGTCAGAAGGCCATCATCAAACTCATCGAATTCCAGGAAGAATTTCAAAAAGAAGTTGAAGTTCCCAAACGCGCCATCCCCCTCATCGAGACAGATCCCGAAGTTGAGAAAGCCATTCGAGAATTTGCCACCTCCAGGTTGAAAAAAGCGATCAGAATCGCGGATAAGTTAAATCGGGAGCAGGCGGTGGAGAAAATTAGGGAAGAAACTTTGGAGAAATTTCTCCCAACCTACGAGGAGAAGGAACAAGATATCGTAAAGATTCTGACCAAGATGGAGAAAGAGGAAACCTGCAGGATGATCTTGGAAGAGAAGATTCGTTCCGATGGTCGAGATTGGGATGAAATCCGACCGATCTCCTGCGAGGTTGGTATCCTTCCCAGAACGCATGGCTCCGGTCTGTTCACACGAGGACAAACTCAAGTGCTTTCCGTGGCCACTTTGGGTACCGTCGGAGAAGAACAGCTCTTGGATGGATTGGGTGTTGAGGAATCTAAGAGATTCCTTCACCACTATAATTTCCCTCCCTTCAGCACGGGAGAGGTGGGCTTCATGCGCGGACCCAGACGTCGGGAGATTGGTCATGGCGCTCTCGTTGAGAGAGCGCTTGCTCCTGTAATCCCTGAGGAAAGTGAATTTCCTTATACCATTCGATTAGTCTCTGAAGTGCTGGAATCAAATGGCTCTACATCCATGGCCAGTGTATGCGGAAGTACCCTAGCTTTAATGGATGCCGGTATCCCCATTAAGGCACCCGTGGCCGGAATAGCCATGGGGTTAGTGAAAGAAAAGGGTAAAGTGGCGATACTAATGGACATACTGGGAGTGGAGGATGCCCTGGGTGATATGGACTTTAAGGTTGCGGGAACGGCCAAGGGAATCACCGCTCTCCAAATGGATTTGAAAATAGAAGGTGTAGGTAGAGAAATTCTGGAGAAAGCTCTGACTCAAGCGCAGAAAGCTCGATTATTCATTCTGGATAAGATGACATCCGTAATAGCAAAACCAAGGGAAAAGTTATCACCATTCGCTCCCAGAATCATTACCATGAGGATTAGTACAGACAAAATAAGGGATATCATTGGTCCAGCGGGTAAAACCATCCACAGTATCATCGATGAGACCGGTGTAACCATCGATATTGAAGATGATGGCACCGTATTCATCGCCTCAAAGGATGAGGTAAGTGGGGAAAGGGCTCGCCAAATAATTGAGATGATCACCAAAGAAATCAAGGTGGGGGAGCGGTATATAGGCAGGGTGACCAGAACTACCAGTTTTGGCGCCTTCGTGGAAATCCTTCCGGGAAGGGAAGGTCTCGTCCACATCTCCAAACTTTCCAAGAGGAGAGTCCGCAGGGTCGAAGATGTTGTAAAAGTAGGGGACAAGATACCCGTCGAAGTCATCGAGATAGATAGATTGAATAGAATAAGCCTAGCTGCTGTGGATCTAGCAATCAAAGTAAAATAAGTCCAAGGAGTTTCCCATGTTTTTTAGTAAAACCTCTCTTGAATCGGGGATAAAAGTTGTGACCGAATCTATTCCTCACGTTAGATCCGTGGCACTGGGTTTCTGGGTTGGAGTAGGTGCTCGGGATGAAATCGAGGGACTAAGTGGTATGTCCCATTTCATCGAGCATCTTTTATTTAAAGGGACTAAAAATCGATCGGCTAAAGAGATATCCGAGACCATCGATACTTTGGGCGGAGAAATAAATGCATTCGCTACCAAAGAATATACCTGCTTTTATACCCGCTTACTCGATGAACACATACCCGTAGGGGTGGAAATTCTCTCAGACATGCTACAAAACCCTCTCTTCAAAGAAGAGGATATTTCCGCGGAAAAAGAAGTTGTTGTAGAAGAGATAAATCTTCATGAGGACACACCGGATGAAAAAATTCATGACCTTTTTGCCTCCACTCTCCTGGGAGATCACCCCCTGGGTAAGAGTACCTTGGGTTACGTCAACACCGTTAAGAACTTCAACCGCGAAGGTGTTTTGAGTTTCTTCTCGCGAGGATACGCCCCCAAAAATATCGTGATAGCCGCGGCGGGGCATCTCGATCACCAGCAAATTGTGGATTTGATTGAGAAGCATTTTGCTCCAAGGGAGGAAGGGAGATTCGTTCGGAAAGAATTTAAGCCTAAAGTAGAGCCTAAAGTTTTTATCTGCCAAAAGCGAACGGAGCAAGCCCACATTTGCTACGGCACTCAAGCCCTGCACGCCAGAGACGAGGGAAGATTCGCCTTAAGCATCCTCGATAATATCCTTGGTGGAGGAATGAGCTCCCGCTTATTTCAGGAGATCAGGGAGAAAAGAGGATTGGTATATTCCGTCTACTCTTACCACTCACTCTTTTCAGAAACCGGTTTGATTGCAATCTATGCAGGAACAAGGCCTTCTAAGGTTGAAGAAGTAATTAAATTGATCCAAAAGGAAATAAAATCCATTGCTGAAAAAGGAATATCCAGGGAAGAATTGCACCGAGCGAAGGAATTCCTCAAAGGTCAATTGGTTTTAAGCATGGAAAGCACGAGCAATCGAATGACCCGTCTGGGAAAATCGGAACTCGTGCACCGAGAGATTTTATCCCTCGATGAGTTGGTGGAAAGAATTGACAAAGTGACCTTGGGAGATATCCATAAGTTGGCAAAGATTTTATTGGCTCCCGAGAAAATGACGTTAACGATCATTGGACCGGCTGAGGTGAAGACTGCAGCAAATCTCGTTGCTTAAGTGCTCAAAGGGGAGGAAAAGATGATCAAGATAGTTGTAACCGGTGCAGCCGGAAAAATGGGTCGAGAAGTCTGCAAAACAGTTCTTCAGCAGAAGGATATGACCCTGGTTGGTGCCGTGGACATTGTCCATGTGGGATGCGATGTGGGAAAACTTCTTGGATTGGCGGATACGGGTATCGCCATAGACAATGATCTTGAAAGGGTATTCAAGGAAACTTCCCCAGATGTGATGGTGGATTTCACCCATCCAGCTGCGGTTATGAATAACATCCGTTCGGCTCTAAAATCTAATGTACATGTGGTGGTGGGAACCACCGGATTGACCGAAAGGGACCTCACCGAAGTCGAATCTCTCGTCAAAGATGGCAAAACAAATGCAATAATAGCTCCCAATTTCGCCACTGGCGCGGTTCTCATGATGAAATTTTCTGAGATTGCCTGCAAATATTTTCCCGACGTTGAGATCATCGAACTCCACCACAACCAAAAGGCAGATGCCCCATCCGGGACAGCTTTGAA
>DDKQ01000083.1:0-13913 GCA_002339355.1 Candidatus Subteraquimicrobium carltonvillense
GCCTCCTCTGCTTTTTTTGCCTTCTGAAGCTGCATACATGTTTCGGTTCGCGCATTTAAGACCGCTTCTTTAACCGCTACATCTTTCTTGATGGTCACCCCGATCTCTTCTAAGACCTCAAGTCTTTCCTCAATTTGCTCAATTGTTGAGGTATTATCCTTCAATGAAATGAAACATCGTTCTAATTCTTCTTTGAATTGTTCTAAAAGATTCTGGCGTTCTGCATGGGTAAGTTCCTTTTTACAAAGAGGGCATCTGGCTTCAGGAAGGCTTTTCATTAGTTCTATCTTTTCTTCGGTGGTCTTCACTTTTTCTTTTAAAGTCCCACTCTCGCTTATCACTTGAGATTTCTTTTGTTGAAGATTCAAAAAATCCTCTCTTAAGGTCTCCAGCCTTTCCTCTTTTCCCTTTAGGAGGACTAGCTCTTCCTCGATCTTCTTCAATTTCTGTTCCAGGGCTTTTATTTCCGAAGCATCAAGGGAAAGCTCCGTCTCCTTTCTCTTTAAATTCTCTATCTTGGTCTCAAGAGCGCTTCGGCTTTGGACATAAGCTTTCTCTGTCTCTCGCATGGCGTTTAGAATTTCATTTTGGCGGCGGGCTTTTTCGGCGAGTTTTTCTTCGAGAACTCTTGAGTCTTTGAGCTCGCGATGGCCTTCCCTAATGCGCTCTGAATCGGCGATAAGCTCCTGAGCTTGCTCGATCTCCATCCGGCATCGTTGAATCTGAGTCTCGATGGTTTCCAATTCCTTCTTAAGTTGGGACATCCTCACCTTAAGCTCTTTAGCCTCAGAAATTTTACTCTCCAATTTCACCTTCTGTTCCCTTAAGCGTCCTAAATTTTCCTCGCTGGCGGTGATATCACCTTGAAGACATTCCAGTTTGTGAGTCAAAGATTCGATTTCCCTTTTGTATTCGTCTTCCTTGGCTAATTCCTCATCTATTCTTTGGATTTGGACATTTGAGATTTGCACATCCTTCTCTCGTTCCCTTTTGCGTTCTTTTGCTCTCTCTTCCAGTTCATCGTAGAAGGAAAGACCGAGGATATCTGCAAGGATTTCCTTCCTTTGGTTGGGATTTTTGGTGGTAAAACTATCGGCTTTGCCTTGAAGGATGAAGGCTGAATTAACGAAGGTTTCATAATCCATGCGCAAAATATTGTTGATTTTCTCTTGGGTCTCATGGATCGTATCAGCGGTCAAAGATCGCCATGCCCGCCCCCCGACTTGTCGGGGGGCATCCAAGATCTGGAATTCCAACCTCGTTGAACCCCGTCCTGCCCTTGCCCGAGATCGAATGACCCTGTATCTTTGTTTTTCGAGTTCAAAGGTGAACTCGACCTGCATGTGATCTTCGTGGATGTGGATGAGATCATCAACACCCAACCCACGTCTATCTACTCCTCGAGCCCTTCCCCAGAGGCACCAGGTGATCGCATCGAGGAGAGCGGATTTGCCGTGTCCGTTGGGACCCGAAAGACAAGCCGTGTGGATGTTGGAAAAGCTCAATGGCTCTGGCATGTATTTGTAGCTCATGAAGTTGGTCACCCGAAGTTCCACTGGGATCATAGGTTCATCGCACTCCTTAAGGATTTCCTACAGACCCGAAGGCGTCTGGATTTGTTGGACTTCGCCGATGAGCTCTCCAGCGAATTTAAGGAGCTCGTCTCTTCTTTCTTTCAGGTCTTCCCTTGATAAGATGTATTCTTCCAGAGCTACGAGGGGTCCTGCGGCTTCGGTTAAGTTGGGATTCCTCGTTCGAACATCTTCGCCTAAGGATTCTATATCCACGTAGGCAATGTAATGAGCGGAGGAAAGGCTTTTAAGAATTTCATCCCTTTGAACGAGATGTCTTAAGTGCGAAGGAACTTTTATTCTCACCCTGACCACGGCGTCTTTGACATCGTGCTCAGCAATGAACTTAAGAACCTCCAAGGTGGGATTGGTCGTAAGGCATTGGATATCAAGGCTTAAGAATCTTCTCGCCGGTGTCTTTTCGAATTTGTAGGTCACACCGTTTTTGGACCCCGACTTCGCCGGGGCGGGTAGTTCGATGACGCAGAAGCCCTTATCCTCCTTTTCTTCACCGAAGTCTATCCTCTCTATGCTTCCCGAGTAGATCATGAGAGGCGATTCCTCCAACACTTGGTGGCGATGGATGTGTCCCAAAGCGATATAATCCCATTCATCTTTAAGCAAAGCGCTGGGTGATATGGTAAGGTCATTTCCCACCGAGATGGTCTGCTCTGAACCAAGCTTTGCTGTGGATACGCTGATGTGAGCGGCAAGTATCGAGGGAATTTCGCCCCTACAGGCTGCTTCAGCTGCTAAATGATCCACGAATGACTCGATCTCCTTGGCCATAATCTGATTTATTTCCTCGACCGTCTTATCCTTGTATTCATCAAGTTTTAGAAGTTGGCTCTTGGGGAAATGGGGGAGGGTTGCCACCTGGACCTTCCCTTGATGGGTGTCGATGATGTGGATCCTTGGGTCTCTGGCGACGATTACCCCCTCTACCTCAAGAGCATCGAAGACTGCCAGGGAGTGTGCATATTTTTCAGTATTTGGAACATCATGGTTTCCCACCAATAGTAGAACTTTTATTCCCGCCCGGGTGAGTCTCCTTATTTGTTTTGCAAACTCCCTTTGTAGGGTTGGAGAGGGGTTTTTCGTGCGATAGGCATCCCCCGCAAAGATGACCAAAGCTATATCATTCTCAAGAGCGTAATTCACGCAGGTAGAGAAGGATTTTAGGAAATCCAAGATGCGCTGATTGAGCCCCGTGGCGGAATCTATCTTGCCGTAATTTTCCATTCCAAGGTGTAGATCGGCAAAGTGTAGAACTCTTACTGACTTCAATGACACCATCCCCGTATACCCTTTGTATTTTTTCGAACAGCTGTTCGAAAAATAGCTTATCAACTAGGCGGAAAAATTTCAACCCAAATTTGAGGATAACCGAACTTTTTTACGAAGATTCCCTTATGATTTATCCCTTCTTTTACAGGAATCCATGGAAGGTTGGAGAATTTTTCCTAATTAAATCGAAAATGGATGGTGGCGGTCGAAGTGTTGTATTATAGTTACGCGGCAAGTTGATAAAGAGGGTCAAAGGTCATGAGTCATGGGTCACGGGATAGTTCTCCTGACTCATGTGTTCGGAGTTAAAGGGGGCATTATAAATGATTGGGATTGTGGAAGTTGTTATAAGGTTAGTTCTAGCCACCTTCCTCGGTGGCATCATAGGCTACCAGCGAGAGAGAGCTGAGAAACCAGCTGGTTTGCGCACCCATGTTTTGGTTTGTATGGCTTCAGCCTTGTTCATGTTGGTTTCGGTTTATCCCTTTTCCGGAAAGCCATATGTGGACACAAGTCGAATCGCCGCGGCGGTCGTGGTGGGTATCGGCTTCTTGGGAGCGGGTGCCATCATTCAACAAGGAAGCATAGTGCGGGGATTAACGACGGCGGCAAGCATCTGGGGAGTAGCGGCAATAGGACTGGCTGTGGGGATTGGTTTTTATGTCCCAGCTTTGGTGACTACCATTTTGATACTCTTCGTTCTCTCCGTCTTTAAGGAAGTTGAGTTGAAAATCCTAAGGGGTCGGAGAGTTTTGACCATGATCTCGGAGGATCGACCCGGACAACTGGGGAAGGTTGGCTCTACTCTGGGCGAGCTGGGTGTAAATATAAAGGATGTCCATTTGGAGTGCGATGAAGAGCGGAAGACTTGCACCATTAAGTTAGTTATCGATGTGCCTTCGGGTGTGCATTCTGAAGAGGTCACGAAAAGGCTCTCCAAGATTGAAGGACTGAGCCGGGTGTACTGGGAGGCATAGATGAACGAAGGGACGAAGGACGAGGCTCGAGGGTGGAGAGACGAGAGACGATACATAGTGAGTGCCTGTTTGGCGGGCATAAATTGTAGATACGATGGGGAAAACAAGCTTCTGAGGAAGGTGCAAAGACTGGTCAGGCAGGGTAAGGCCATCCCCGTTTGCCCTGAACAGTTGGGGGGACTTCCCACACCGCGCTTACCCATGGAAATTCAGGGTGGAAGTGGAAAGGATGTTCTCGATGGAAGAACAGGTGTTTTCACAAAAGAAGGCGAGGATGTGACCTCTCAGTGTATAAAAGGAGCTCATGAGGTTCTTAAATTGGCGAAATTGGTTGGGGCAAGGGTGGCTATCCTTAAGGCGAGAAGTCCCTCTTGCGGCTATGGACAGGTTTACGATGGTACTTTCACCAATAATTTGAGGAAGGGAGAAGGTGTGACCGCTTCCCTGCTGAGGAGGGAAGGAATCGAGATAATAACTGAGGAGGAGCTGAATTAGGTGGGTGAGTTTAAGGCGGGTGACTGTGTGGGGTAAGGTCATGAAGAAAGCGATCTTTGGTATCGAAGAAGAAATTTTCATTGTAGAGCCGGAAAAACCAACCCTTAGATCCCTTTACTACCTGGCTAGGCTGCTCTGGAAAGATCCCCGATTCTACTACTTTCATACAGCCTCCAATTTCGCTCGGGGAAGGGATATAAAACAGGGTCTGATGAGCGGAATAGAGATCAGCACCTCCATGCATCAGGATGTCGACTCCCTCATTGAAGACCTTGCCTCTCGCAGAAAAGATTTGATGGACATGTGCCAGGGCTTAATAATCCCTCTGGGTCATCTCATAAACTACGAAGCTCCTACCAACACCTGTGCTTTGCAAATTCACATCGGTAGTGTGGAGGATCAACAGCGTGTTTACAAAAATCTCGTCCATTTTCTCCCCCTGCTCATTCTTCTCACGGTCAATTCTCCCTATGCTCGGGGGAAGTATTTCGGTCAATCCTTTAGAATTGCCAAATCCTTCGCCATAGGCTGCTTGAGATCGGATTGGGAATATAGATTTCAGGATATAATTTTGGCTAAAAGATTGGGCACCATAGAGATCAGAGTATTTGACCCCATTTGGGATTTAGGGAGAATCAGGACGCTAGTTAGAGTGATAAAGGCCATAGTCGATTCCGAAAGGAATTTTGATTTTGACATCACTCGATATAATGAGCTCAGATTTCAAATCGCTGTACATGGATATGATGGATCTCTGGATGAGATTTTCGATGAGCTGGTAGAACTTCATCATGTACCCAAAGAACTGTTTTTAAACACCCCTTCGGATCAAGTAAAGAGCTATTTCGAACGGAATGGTCTATTGAGAACCTACTCAGCTTTAGACAACGCTTATAGAACTGGCATTTTCGAATCTAAATCCCTTCCGGAGATGGAACATGGAGAACCGTCTTGGGAAAGTCCGCTCAAAATTTGCGCTGGATTTTTGGGTTATTACATACCGAAGTTACCCTATTGCCTTTGGAAGGTATGGAGGGAATGGTAAAACCGGTCAATGGTTAAATGGTTAATGGTTATGGGCGGGGTGATTTCTAAATGTACGTTTCGAACTGGATTATTTCGTCTGTTCTTTTTTTCATTATCTTAATCTTCGGAGCTTTCTTTTATTTGAGGAAGGTGTGGTTCTATAGAGACCCTTTGAGGATTCCACCTAAAAAGGACGGCGTAATCATTTCCCCTGCTGATGGAAGGGTGTTATATATAGAAAAGATAACGGGGGGCGAGGTTCATTCAAGGAAATTGAACCAGCGGATCAAATTAAGGGAAATCACGAAACTGGGGTTGGATGAGGAAATCAAAAATGGTTGGCTGGTGGGCATCTATATGTCTCCCTTAGATGTGCATTTCAACTATTCACCCATTGCCGGAATGGTGAAAAAGATTCTCCACATCCCAGCCAGGATAAATTTACCCATGGTCGATTTGTGGGAGTATATTAACCTGGTGTTTTTGCGGAGAGCGGTAGATTTATTCGCTAAAAAATTTCACTTTTTCAACGAACGCAACGTCTTAGCCCTGGAAGGCAAGGATATTTCGGTCATCGTCGTGGAGATAGCGGACAGATTCGTCAATAAGATCACTTGTTTCGTTAGAGAGGGAGAATTCTTAAAAATTGGACAAAAGCTTTCCTTCATCGAGCGTGGTTCGCAGGTCGATCTCATAATTTTGCCTCCCCGGGCAGGGAAGGAAAATTTGGACTTTAAGGTAAGATGCGGTGAACAGGTCTACGGGGGTCAAACAATTTTGGCCGAATACCGATGTAAACCCAAAAAGTGCAAAACTCGGCGGCACTAAGTTTCAGAAAGTCGAAAGTAAGTAACGGTAGTTTCCAGTTGGCTGGAAAAACACAAACCAGCAAACCAGCAAACAAGCAAACGGTGAGGTGTGGTGGGGTGAATGTGACAAAAGCCGTGGCTCTGCTTTCGGGTGGATTGGACAGCATGCTTGCGATAAAGGTAATCCAAGAGCAGGGTATCCAAGTTGTCGGGGTGAGTTTTGTTACTCCTTTCTTTTCCGCCAAAAGGGCTAAGGAAGCTGCCAAACAACTCTCAATACCCCTTCATATTTTCGATATCACCCATGAACATTTGGAAATAGTTAAAAGACCGAAGTACGGATATGGAAAATATATGAATCCTTGCATCGATTGTCACGCCCTTCTGGTCAAGAAGGCTGGGGAATTTATGGAGCAAGTTGGAGCGTCCTTCATCGTAAGCGGAGAAGTCCTTGGGGAACGCCCAAAATCGCAGAACAGAACGGCTTTAAGGATTGTGGAAAAGGAATCGGGTTACAGGGGATACCTTTTGCGACCTCTCTCGGCTAAGTTGCTTCCTTGAACGGTACCCGAGGAGAAAGGGTTGGTGGATAGAGAAAGGCTCCTATCCATTCAGGGGCGATCACGCAAGCCCCAGCTGGAGTTGGCGGAAAGGTATGGTTTTAAAGATTTTCCTACCCCTGCGGGAGGATGTCTACTTACCGATCCCATTTTTTCTCAACGGTTAAGGGATTTACTGGCGGAGAAGAAGAATCCCACCATAAACGATTTGGAGTTGCTCAAATTGGGAAGGCACTTCCGCTCCCCGGAAGGGATAAAAATAGTTGTAGCCAGAAATCAAAGGGAGAATGAACTCTTTCTGGAGCTTACCCAACCCGATGATTGGATTTTTCAGGTTAAGGGATATCCCGGTCCGCGGACTCTGGTCAGGGGCAAAGATGTTGGGGAACAGACCATAAAGGAAGCAGCCATCTTGACCGCAAGGTACAGCAAGGCTAGAAATTTGCCTCGAGTAAAAGTGGGATATTGTAGACCTGGGGAGGAAGAAAAGATCATCGAGGCTGAACACCCTTTGAAAAGTCTGTCGAGCTCCGTTAACGAAGCGTATCAAAACGAATGTAAAATGTAAAAAAGCTTTTAAAAGGTATTCTTGGGTAGAATGTGAACCGTGAACAAATTTACTGTGAACTATAAGGGGAGGGTGATTATTTATGGTTCAACCCAGGGCAGAAATAGGGGTGTTCGGGGGTTCAGGATTTTATTCATTCTTAGAGCGTGTAAAGGAATATGGCGTTGAAACTCCTTACGGACTTCCCAGTGATAGGATTGCTATCGGGGAGGTCGGAGGAAGGAAAGTCGCCTTTCTTCCTCGCCATGGAAGACACCACCAATATCCTCCTCACATGATAAACTATCGGGCGAATATTTATGCCATGAAGCAATTGGGTGTGACCCAAATCATCGCCCCATGTGCTTCGGGAAGCTTGCAGCCCCATGTAAAGCGGGGGGATTTTGTCATTTGTGATCAATATGTGGATAGAACAAGGGGTAGAAGGGATACCTTCTATAATGGTCCCATATCCACCCATGTGAGTGCAGCTGACCCCTACTGTCCGGTGTTGAGGAAGATCGCCCATGAGACCGCTAAAGAGCTTGGGATAAGTGTTCATGAACGGGGCACGGTGGTGATCATCCAAGGCCCTCGGTTCAGCACTCGTTCGGAGAGCAAGTGGTTTTCCTCACAGGGGTGGGAAGTCATCAATATGACTCAATACCCGGAGGTCCATCTGGCCAGGGAATTAGAGCTATGCTATGTGGCTATTGCGCTCATCACCGATTATGACGTGGGGTTGGAAGGGATGCCTGAGGTTGAACCGGTCACGGCGGAAGAGGTATTCAGGGTTTTTCAGGAGAATAATGAGAGGGTTCGAAAGCTGCTCTTTGCCATGATTCCAAAGTTGCCCAAGGAGAGGAAATGCATCTGCAGCACGGCTTTGAGGGGAGCTAGATTTGAATAGGCTTTGTGGGAGTTAAAGGAGGCGTTCGATGTTAAAGGTGGCAAATCTTCAAGACTACCTCCGCTGTCTTTATGGAAAGGAGATTAACATCCTTTCCATTGGGGGCTTAACAGACCTCAAAGAGAAGGACGAATTGAAGGGATTCGGTTATGGGAGTCCGATTTTAATCGAATTTGAGATGGATGGCCGAAGGGAAAGAGCGGTTCTTGAAACCATGAAGGCGGAGGGATTTGGACACGATCATTTCTCCGACAGGGCTTGCTCTCTCCTCCTGGCCCATTCAACCTATAATAAACTTCCCAAGCATATCTCCTCTTTGGATGTGGGAGCTTTTACTAGAACGGGCTCTCTCATCTCGTTGGGTGAGGCATCGGAATTCTTCCTGCTCGATGAGTACGTAGAGGGAAAAGAATATTTCCACGATCTGGAACGCATCAAAGAGCGGGAGATGATCGGCGAGGAAGACGTCATGCGCGCCCAGGCGTTGAGCGATTATCTCGTGGAAATTCACGCTCTGAAGAAGGATGATCCCCAGCTTTATACCCGAAGGATCAGAGATTTGGTGGGACATGGGGAATGCATCATGGGACTCATCGATAGCTACCCCAGGGATTGGCATTTCATCGCCGAGGACTTTTCCCAGAAGGTGGAGGTAAAATGCATCGAGTGGAGATGGAGGATTAAAAGTAAGGGATATCGTCTCTCTCGGGTTCATGGCGATTTCCATCCTTGGAATGTCTTATTCAAAAGCGGATTGGATTTCTGGGTTTTGGATAGGAGCCGTGGCGAGTGGGGAGAACCGGCGGATGATTTCACCGCCATGAGCATCAACTATATTTTTTATTCCCTTCAGAAATATGGCGAGCTCAAAGGAGCTTTTCGAACACTTTTCCTAAAATTCGTGCAAAACTACCTTGAAAAGACGGTGGACGAAGAGATTCTCCTGGTTTGTCCGCCCTTTTATGCCTGGCGTGGTTTAGTCATAGCCAGTCCCATATGGTATCCAAATCTTGCGGATGGCGTTCGAAAGAAGCTCTTCAATTTCATCATCAATGTTCTCAATGTTGAAAAATTCGATATTCATGACGTCAATTCTTACTTTGAACCACCAGATGTTAAAAGTTCACCGTCTACTGTTCACCGTATTTAAGAATATCCGTGCCCTAGATATAATTTTCAAAAGTAAGCTTTAAAAATCCTAAATTCGAAATCCTAAATCCTAAACAAATTCAAAATCCAAATCTTTGAAATTCAAAACTAATATTCTTCTAGATTTTGGTTTTTGTTTTGGTCATTTTAATTTTGGTAATTTGATATTGTTTAGCCTGCCTGCCGGCAGGCAGGTGCTTAGGATTTTGAAACCTGTCCTGAGCTCGTCGAAGGATTAGAATTTAAACCTTTAAACCTAAGAGAATCTTTTTTTGGCGAAATAAGAGCTTTCTTCGCTTCAGACGAATTATGTCTAACCTATGAATATTCTGTGAACGGTGAACCGTGAACAATGTGGGGAGATATCATGGAGGATAAGAGGGGTTTTGCCCTTTGGATAACGGGTCTTCCGGCTTCGGGCAAGTCCAGCCTCGCTCAAGCGGTCAAAAAGTTGCTCAAGGAACGGGAGATAGATGTGGAGATTTTGGAGTCGGATGATCTGAGAACCAAGCTCCTCACCGTTTCCACTTACACTGAGGAGGAGAGGGAGTTTTTCTATAACGCCTTGGTTTGTTTGGGTAAGATGCTTGTGGACCATGGGGTGAATGTGATCTTTGATGCCACGGCGAATAAGCGGAAGTTTAGAGATAAGGCAAGGAAGGAGATCCAAAATTTCATGGAGGTTTACGTGAAGTGTCCCCTTGAGGAGTGCATGAGAAGAGACCCTAAGGGGATTTACCGGGCTGCTAAAAGTGAAGAGGCCACCACCGTGCCGGGAGCCCAAGTTCCCTACGAAGAACCCCTCGCTCCAGAGGTGATCATCGAGTCCAATAGAGAGACATCCGAGCGAGGGGCGGAGAAGATATTGCAGAAAATGCGGGAGAAACTCGATTTGAAATTGCAGGTTTAAGGCTCCGAGGTTGAAGGTTCTAGGTTGTAGGTGCAATGTTTATGAACATTGGTAACATGTATTATTAACAAGATGGGTTAACACTATGGTCGGGGTGAAGTGCTCGTGAGCCCACGCGGTCGGCCTGGTTTCAGTTTCACAAAGACAATACTCCGGCCGCCGCCCCGTACGGGCAGGTTTTCTTAAGCACTTACCCCTCCCTCGAATGTCTAAAGTGTGAACCGTGAACGGTGAACCATGTAAGAGTGTTTTGGTTGTATTGGGTTTGCACTTGATTTATTCTGGAGTTGGGGGAATTGGTCTTGGGCGATAAGGAGAAGATACGTTGATTCCCTTCGGTTCGGTCCGTCTGGGAAGGATATTCGGTATTTCCATAGAGTTGAATTATACATGGTTTTTTATATTTGCTCTGCTGGTCACCGACTTAACCCTGCGTTTTCAGTTAAAACCATTTAATCTCCCTCTGGTTGTAAGCATAATTAATGCAACGATCACCACCCTTTTGCTTTTTGCTTCTGTTTTATTTCACGAACTATCCCATTCCTACATAGCTAAAAAAAGTGGTATTCCCATAAAGAAAATTACCCTGTTTATCTTCGGCGGAGTAGCCCAGATGTCCAAAGAGCCGGAAAATCCAGAGGTTGAGTTCAAAATGGCCATCGCCGGTCCGCTCTCGAGCTTTTTCTTATCCTTTTCCTTCGGTTTGATTTGGATGGGAGCTAGGGGTCTGGGTTTGGAGATGGCTGGGGCCTCCTTTTTATTGCTCTGGCAGATCAATTTAGCCCTTGCGGTCTTCAATCTTTTGCCTGGATTTCCTTTAGATGGAGGAAGAGTTTTAAGAGCCGGACTCTGGTATTGGATGAAAGATATGCAACGGGCCACAAAGATCGCCTCCCAAGCTGGTCAGGGGATAGCTTTTTCCCTCATCTTCTTTGGGTTCATGATGGTTTTCGTTCTGGGCGATATCAGTGCCCTCTGGCTGGTTTTGATCGGATGGTTTCTTAACCACGCCGCTCAGACAAGTTATCAACAGCTTATTCTCCAAAGATCATTATCGGGGATTAAGGTCGCTGAGATCATGAGCAAAGATGTCCAAATCATTGACCCTTCAATAACCCTTGATAAGTTGGTCAATGAATACTTCTTGAAATACCGGTATGGTCGGTTTCCCGTGGTGGAGAATGATCAGCTTTTGGGGGTAATCACCTTACACGATATTAAAGAAATCCCTCAAGGGGATTGGTCAAGGGTAACCGCGAGAGAGATAGTGGTCTCTCCAAAGAAGAGTTGCATAATAAGTTATCGGGAGGATGCCGTCAATGCCTTGATGCAGATGGCCAGGGAGGAAGCGGGCCATCTTTTAGTGGTGGATGAGAATGGCAGCTTGGTGGGACTTGTCACAAGGAGTGACATAATTCGACTGATCAAGGTGAAGACCGAATTGGGAGTATAAAAGATTTTTCAAAAAGTTTGGGAAAAAAGAAGGAATTTTCATTTTTTGTTGTATATAAGGGATATAGCTGGTAAATGAAGAAATAAGAATTGAGCTGTGAATGGTGGCAATTTTCGCTCTAAGAGATGGTATCGAAAAATTGAAAATTACTTTAGGAGGTCTTTTAAGGCAACCTTAAAGACCTCCTAAATTTTTTTGATGGAAGTGGGAGGTGATATATTTAATTCATTTGGGAGAAATCTTTTGTGAAAGGAGTGAGTGTAAAAGGTGAAATTTTCAAGGAGGGGTTTTTCAAACTTACTGGTGCATCAATTGTTTCTACTGCGCTACTTCGCTTCGGCTTTGATGTATCGGCGATTGCTGAGGAAGTAGAGGAACTGAGAATCAAGGGTGCGAAAGAAGCGCCCACCATTTGTCCTTATTGTTCTTGTGGTTGTGGTCAAATCGTTCACGTTGAAGGGGGGAAAGTCATCAACATCGAAGGCGACCCCGACCATCCCGTGAATGAAGGAGCTCGCTGCAGTAAGGGAGCTGCCCTATTGCAACTCGGTCCCGATAATGAGCGGCGTCTTGATAGAGTTCTTTACCGAGCACCCGGCAGTGCAGACTGGGAGGAAAAGAGTTGGGATTGGGCGATCGAGGAGATCGCCAAGAGAGTTAAGGAAACCCGAGACAAGAACTGGATAGCCACGGAGACCATCGATGGCGTGGATTATACGGTAAATAGAACCGATGCCATCGGTGCTTTCGGTGGAGCGCCTCTGGACACTGAGGAGGTCTACGCTCACGTGAAGTTGATGCGGGCTCTTGGTGTCTGCTTCTTAGAGCATCAGGCGCGCTTGTGACATTCCTCTACCGTCGCCGGTCTGGCGGCAACCTATGGTAGAGGAGCGATGACCAATCAATGGACCGACATAAAGAACGCCAAGTGCATCGTGATCTGCGGCAGCAATGCGGCGGAAAATCACCCCATGGCTTTTCGCTGGGTGACCAAGGCAATTGAGGAGAATGATGCGAAGCTCATCGTCATAGATCCCAGGTTTACCAGGTCTGCGGCTAAGGCTCACATCTTTGTCCAGCATCGTCCGGGCGCCGATCTCGTCCTATTCGGTGGGTTGATCAACCATGTCCTCGAGAAAAAACTCTGGGATGAGGACTATGTTTTGGCGCACACCAATGCCTTGTACAGGGTGAATCCGGCTTTTTCATTCAAGGATGGGATATTTTCCGGTTATGATCAGGCGAAAAGAAAATATGACATGGCAACCTGGACCTATCAGCTCGGTCCCAACGGCAAGCCCTTGAAGGCGGCGAGCGTTGATGACCCGGATTGTGTCTTCGCCAAGCTCAAAGAGCATTATTCCCGCTACGATGGGGATACTGTATCCAAGGTAACGGGTATTCCCAAGGATAAATTCCTGGAAATCGCCAAGACCATCGCTGAAAACAGACCGGGCACTCTCCTTTATGCCATGGGTCTCACCCAGCACACCGGTGGTTCCGCTCTGATTGCATGCTATGCCATGCTCCAACTCCTCCTGGGCAACACCGGCAAGCCCGGAGGAGGCATCAATGCCCTGCGAGGAGAGCCAAACGTGCAGGGTTCCACCGATATGGCGGCGCTCTTCCACATCATTCCGGCATACCTTGCCGCTCCCACTCACAAAGATACCAATCTTTTGGAATGGACCAAAGCGAGTGGAACCTTGAGGCGGAAGTTCCTGATCGCCCTGCTCAAAGCGTGGTTTGGCGATGCCTCAACCGCTGAGAATGATTGGTCCTTCGGCTATCTGCCCAAGCGAAATGGCACGAAGCCTTATTCCTATACGGACATGATGAACGCGATGTACGCGGGGACGATTAAGGGTGCCATCTGCATGGGACAGAATATCCTTGTGGGTGCCCCCAATGCCAATCTGATGCAGGCAGCCCTGGAGAAGCTGGGGTGGCTGGTGGTCGTGGATCTCTTCCAGAATGAGACCGCCGCCTTCTGGAAGGCTCCGGGAGCAAACCCTGAAGCTATCGATACAGAGGTATTCCTCTTGCCCGCCTGTGGACCTTACGAGAAAGAGGGAAGTTTCGTGGACAGTGGGCGGAAGGTGCAATGGAAGTACAAAGCCGTTGATGGTCCTGGAGAAGCTTTGCCGGACCTCGATATCGTCACCGAGCTCGCAATGAAACTCAAGGAGCTCTACGCGGGGAGCACCGATCCCAAGGAT
>DDKQ01000083.1:14315-36239 GCA_002339355.1 Candidatus Subteraquimicrobium carltonvillense
ATCAACGGCTACGATCTGACCACGGGCAAACTATTGCCCGGAATCGCCGCCCTGGTCGCCGCAACTCCGGGCACGGCATCCTGTGGTGCCTGGATATATCCGGGAGTCTTTGCCGATGGCGAGAACAAAGCCGCCCGCAGAGACCCTGCCGATGAGAGCGGTCTGGGACTTCATCCCAAGTGGGGCTACTCCTGGCCGGCGAATGTCCGAATAATTTACAATCGGGCATCCTGCGATGCCGCCGGCAAGCCCTACGATCCCGATAACAAGCTCATCTGGTGGGATGCAGCCAAGGGTGAGTGGGCTGGTTACGATGTCCCAGACGTACCCAACAAGACCAAGGGTCCCGACGACCCCGCTGGAAAGATTGCCTATAGGATCCTCGCCGAAGGGGTGGGGCGACTCTTCTACGCCAAGTACATGAATCCTCCAGTGGTACCAAAACCGGGTGAACCTCCACCTCCTGCGGATCTGGCGAAGATCGGGGTAGCCGCCTCGCCCACGCTCGCCGATGGTCCCCTACCCGAGCATTATGAGCCGGTGGAATCCCCCGTGAGAAATGAGATCAATCCAGCGGACCTCAATCCAGTGGTCAAGCTCTTTGAGGGCGACTATCACAAGTATGGAGAACCATCCAGATATCCCATTGTACTGACCACCTATCGTCTGGTGGAGCATTGGCAAACCGGTGCCATGACCAGGAATCAATCCTGGCTCGCTGAGATCATGCCCCATAATTTCGCTGAGATCGGTACCGAATTAGCCGATGAGAAGGGGATTTCCAGCGGGGATATGGTGGAGCTGGAAACTGCTAGGGGTAAGATTCGGCTACCCGCCTGCGTCACCGACCGCATTAAGCCCTTGAGCGTCGGTGGGAAGACAGTCCACGTCGTGGGGACCTTCTGGCACTGGGGGTTCATGGGACTGGTCACCGGTCCCATTGGGAACGAGCTCACCATGGATGTGGGTGACGCCAATACCAGAATTCCCCAGTACAAGGCCTGTCTTTGCGACATAAGGAAGGTGAAGTAAGATGGCGAAGGCGATGTTGATCGATGTCTCAAAATGCACCGCTTGTAAGGGATGTCAGGTTGCCTGCAAGGCTTGGAATGAGCTTCCCGCAGAGAAGACCGAGTTCAAAGGGACGTACGAGAATCCCCTCTCGCTCTCGCCAACTACCTGGACGAGGGTAAAATTCATCGAGATGGCTGAAAATGGCGAGGTCAAGTGGCTATTTCTCAAGACTCAATGCTTACATTGCACCGAAGCTACGTGTGTTAAGGTTTGCCCCACGGGAGCTGCTCACAAGACCGAGGAAGGAGCCATCCTCATCGACAAGGAGAAGTGCACCGGATGTAAGTATTGCGTCCAAAATTGTCCTTTCGAGATTCCCAAGTACGATGCGGATGAGAACAAGGTTTTCAAGTGCCGATTCTGCTTCGACCGCGTATCCAACGGGCTCACGCCAGCCTGCGCCCTTACCTGTCCACCGGGTGCCGTTCGATTCGGTGAACGCGATGAACTCGTCTCTCTGGGCAGGGACCGGGTGAGCGCCCTTAAAGCTAACGGTAACCCCAATGCTAAACTCTATGGGGAAACGGAACTGGGTGGATTGGGTGTGATGTACGTCCTTCCCGAGAAGGCTTCCATATATGGGCTTCCCAAAGAGCCTAGGGTTCCCATTTCTGTGGTTCTCTGGGAAGATATCCTCAAACCGTTGGGACCCATCCTGGGTGGAGCAGCCGTCGCCGCGTTCGCGCTCAGTTTTCTGCTGAACATAGGATATAAACACGGAGAAGAAGCTGAGGAGGGGGGTGAGAAGTAGTGAGAGGCAAAAGAAGAGTCATAAGGCAAAGCGCAGCTGCTAGATTTCTTCACTGGACACACACCATCTCTTGCCTGCTGCTTTTCTATACGGGGCTCGCGCTTTATTTGCCCCGATTAAATGGTTTAGCTGCGGTCTTTGGGGGACTCGATGGATCCAGGTTCGCCCATAGGGTTTGTGGTGTTTTCTTCATCGGCATACCCATTCTCATGATCATATTCAACTGGCGGGGATTTGTGAATTTCCTCAAGGACATATTCACCTGGGAAGAAAATGACACCACCTGGTTGCTGAGATTTCCCATTTATCTATTCCGTGCGAAGACGAAGATGCCTCCACAGGGCAGATTAAAATCAGGGCAAAAGTTCGCTGACTGGTTCATCATCGGTAGTTCCATCCTCCTCATTTTGACTGGGATTGCCATGGCTTTCCCCGCCAATTTCCCCAAAGGACTGGTACAGTGGTGTTTTCCTCTCCATGAGTTGGGGATGATCATCCTCGGTGTATTCCTCCTTGGACACATCTACTTGGGACTTGGTATCTTTCAACCTTATCGAGGCGCTTGGAGATATATGTTCGGCGATGGCACGGTGAGCGAGGAGGAAGCGAAGTATCATTGGACGAGGTGGTATGAGGAGGTTAAAGGGAAGGAAAGTACCTAATTTTTGATTCAGAAAAATGGGCACCCGTTCTTTGTGGATGGGTGCCCATTTTTTATAAATTCCAAACTCCAAGCTTCCACAGAGGCTTTGGTGTTATTTAAAGGATTCGAAAACCCAAGCTAGAATTCATATTTGTATAAAGATTTTAGGGAAGGAGATGAGTCAAATTCAAATCCATTTGAAGCAAGGGGATATTTCCCCAAACGAAATGGGAAGAGAGATAGAGTACTATAAAAAACGAAATCCTGGCTTAAGCGGTTTGCTCCATTTTTACCAGGCAATATTCGAGGTTCAGCGGAAATATATATCACGAATTGAGCCCCAGGTTTATCTCGATGAAGAGGGAATTAGAGCGAGACTTAAGGAGGGGAGATCCCTTTTCAGGGATGAAGACATCATCATTGACTCCACCCTATTCCGACAATTACTGGAAGAATTGTGCGAGGTCATCAAGGCTAAAAGCAAGTTTAAGGGAAAGTTTAGCAAACTCCTTTCCTCTGAAGAGCTTAAGCCCGAAAAAATGAGCGATTTCATCAGGAACTTGAAGCAAACGAATATCCCATATTTGATGGAATTTTCAAAGAAGGTAAAGCTAAACATGGATATCCTATTCTTTTTAGTTCAAAATGCGCTCATTCCCTTTTATGAAAGGCATGCCAGGGAGGTTCGGGATAAAATCGATTATGCCCTTTGGCGGCAGGGTTTTTGTCCCATTTGCGGGCGCAAACCTCTGATTGCAAAGTTTCGAGAGGAAGATGGTTTAAGACTTTTGCAATGTTCTCTCTGTCGAACTCAGTGGTGCTTCTTGAGAGTTAAGTGTCCCTTCTGCGGAAATAGCGATCATGAATCCCTTCAATATTTTTATTCCGAAGGCGACAGGGGACATCGCGCGGATGTATGTGAGATGTGCAAGAGGTACATAAAGACCTCCGACGAACGAGAGTTACAACGAAAGGTGATTCTTGAGATTGAAGATGTCGCTGGGGTCCATTTGGATACCTTTGCCAAAGAGCAGGGTTATATACCCGGAGCACAATACATCGCCGAGATGAATAGATGAATGGTAAAATAGAATTATCATTGAGTGAATCCGTATAAGGAGAGTGGTGGGGATCACTGGGATTATCCTGGGAGGGGGAAGAAGTTCAAGAATCGGNNCATCTCAAAGCTTCTATAATTTTGTAGTCGCCTGCGATATGCCGTTNNTTTTTAATGTAAATACCTTCCAGGATTTGGAATTGGCCAGGCGCATCTGTAGGAAGGCGAAATCCAGACGATTTGAGGGAGATCGATGACCAAGGTCAAAAAGTCGCAGGCGGCACTTCCCGCGGAGAAGCCGATAACTATTTTCCTCAATGATGAGCAATTAGTCACGGTTATGGCTACACCCGATAAATTGAGGGAGCTGGCTGTGGGTTTCTTATATGCCGAGGGAATTCTGAAGGATATAGGAGATTTGAAACAAACCACGGTTGACCAAAAGAAGGGCATAGTCTGGGTGGAAACCAAAAAGAAGACATTGCTGGAAAAATTGTTCCACAAAAGGTTTTTAACCTCCGGTTGCGGAAGAGGATTCACCTTTACCAGCTTATCCGATGTTAAAACGGTGAAAATAGAATCAAGGCTCAAGGTATCCAAGGACACCATCTTAAATCTGATGAAGGATATGCTTGGCGGGGCGGAACTTTATCGCCAATCGGGAGGCATCCACTGTTCGGCTTTGTGTGATGAAGGTGGCATCCTTTCCTTCAGTGAGGATATCGGTCGACATAATACCTTTGACAAGATTTTGGGGGAGTGCTTCCTGAATCAAATTCAAACCGAGGACAAAATGATGTTCAGCACGGGAAGAATTTCCTCAGAGATGTTGTTAAAGGCAGCAAAGGCAAGGATACCCATAGTTGTCTCCCGTAGTTCCCCCACCGATTTATCCGTGGAAATCGGCGAGAAGCTGGGAGTAACCATAATTGGCTATGTCAGGGCGGGAAAGATGAAAATCTATTCCCATCCTGAAAGAATAATAGCTTAGTTGCAGGTCGCACGTGGCAAGTCACACAAAAAATTCAATCTTGCGACCTGTGACTTGAATCTTGAGACGAGGGTATTTAGGTGGTTCCAATAATCTCAGTGGTTGGTAAATCGCATAGCGGTAAGACCACCTTGATTGAAAAACTCATTCCCGAGCTTAAAAGGCGGGGATATAAAATAGCCACCATAAAGCATGATGTCCACGATTTCGACATCGATCATCCCGGGAAGGATTCCTGGCGACATGCTCGGGCTGGAGCGGATACCGTGGTCATTTCCTCTCCTCACAAGGTGGCCGTGATAAAGAAGGTGGATCGGGAACTTTCCTTGGACGATATCTCGGGGAAGTTTGCGGGGGATGCGGATCTCATCATCACCGAGGGGTATAAGAGGGAAGATAAACCCAAGATAGAGGTCTACCGATCTCACCAAGGTGAACTCCTATGTTCTTCCCAAGAACTACTGGCCGTGGTAGAAACCGAGCCCCTGAGCCCCCGATCTCCTGAGCTTTATAAGGAAGTTCCACACTTCGACATGAATGATGTAAAGGGTTTAACCGATCTCATCGAGAGGGAGCTACTGGCGAGTCCCTTAAGATAGAGATCCAAAAGACCATCGATTTTGCAGGAACTATGCATGGGTCATAATTTCAAAATTTACTGTTTAACGCAGGATTATCCAAAGATAGGTGGACTGCCCATACGGGCCTACTCCCTCGGTTCTCAGAGTGCGACCCGTACGGGTGCCGCAGCTCTTCGAACCTTGCTCGCTTAACGGTCGGCTGCACAGTCGCCTCCTTAGCCCACCCACTTTAGAAAAATATCCAGTAATTTATGACTCACCTTAGAGGAACTTTATAGATTTAGGTTGAATTTCTAATGAGATTGGCTTGTGGGTATAATTATGATAAACTAAAGAAAATTTGAATAAAAGGCGTGGTGTAAATGTTAGATGGTTTGTTATGGACCGCTTATGTTTTCGGGCTCGGTCCAACGGAGCTCATAATCATTCTGGTAATCGTTTTAATAATCTTTGGCCCCCGCAAGTTGCCGGAACTCGGTAAGGCCATAGGATCGGGTCTACGTGAACTCAGAAGAGCATCTGAAAGTAAGGGCGAAGAGGAGAAAGAAACCAAGAGTAAAGAAAAAGTCGAGGAAAAAGAGGAGAGCGAAGAAGAGAAATAAATTTGCGATTTTAAGCAGGAAAAAGAGAAATTTTAGCGAATATTATATAGGTAAATTACATATGCTATCTCCGAGTCATTTTCCCTAAGGGCTTTAGCTTATGGGGGATGACCGATAGGGTTTAGATGGAAACGTCTGGGCCTCCCGTGTTTGGAAAGGAGAGTGTTTGAAATTTAAGGCACCGTATCCATTATGCGTGGAGGCGGTGCTTTTTTAGGTTATAGGTGGATGGGTTAATGGGTTAAGAAAAGATTTCCCAATCACCCAATAACCAATAATGACTTTGGAGGTATCGTAGAGCTATGTGCGGTGTATCTGGAGAGATTCTCAAGGCAGTGAAAGCGGAGGCAAAGGAGGGCAAAATTTCCTGTCCCCAGGCCCGTAAGCTGGCTGAAAAGTTGAAAGTCTCTCCCCTGGAGGTGGGCCGAGTTGCAAACCATCTGGGGATCAAAATTTACGGCTGCGAGCTTGGATGCTTTTAGGTCGATGGGTGGATAGGTTGATAGGTGGATGGGTGACGAGTTTGCGAAGGATTGATGTGAAGTTTAAAAAATCGGGGATGCTAATTATTTTGATGCTAATCTTCTTCCTATTATTGGGATGTAAATCGGAGAAACGGGTTTTAATCCTGGCCACTACCACTAGCACCCATGACACCGGACTTTTAGACGAAATTCTCCCCATTTTTGAGAAGAAGTACAATGCAAGGGTCAAAACCATTGCCGTGGGAACAGGTGAAGCCATTGCCATGGGCGAGAGGGGTGAGGCCGATGTGTTATTGGTACATTCCCGTGAAGCCGAGGAGAAATTCGTCGCCCAAGGATATGGGGTAAACCGGAGAGATGTCATGTACAACGATTTTGTCATCGTTGGACCGGCTCCCGATCCCGCTGGAATTAAAGGCATGGATGCCCCTGGTGCCCTAAGACGGATCGTTCTTGAGAAAGCTCTCTTTGTTTCTCGAGGCGATGACTCTGGAACTCACAAGAAAGAGAAAAAACTCTGGGAAAAGGCTAAAATCCGACCTCCCAGCGATTGCTATATCTCCACCGGTCAGGGCATGGCTGAAACCCTCAGAGTTGCCGACGAAAAGGGAGCTTATACCCTTACAGACAGGGGGACCTATCTTTCACTTAAGGAAAGTATAAACCTCACCATTCTGGTCGAAGGCGACAGGGTTCTATTCAATCCCTATGGGGTGATTGCTGTAAATCCAAAGAGATTTCCCAAGGTAAACTACAATTTAGCCACGAAGTTTATTAAATGGATAACCTCGGTTGAGACCCAAAGGATCATTGGAGATTTCGGTAGGGGAAAATACGGGCAACCCTTATTTACTCCAAACTCGCGAGAGTAGCGAGCAAAGACGAAATAGTTGAAATGGAGGCGTGAGATGGAACTAATCTGGGAAGGCATAAAAAAAGCGGTTCTACTCCTGATCACCGGAGATCGAGAGGTTATACAGATCGCTCTCCTTTCCCTAAAGATCTCAGGTGGCGCGGTTTTGATCTCCATGCTTCTGGGCATTCCGTTGGGAATGTTACTCGCCCTCACATCATTCCCGGGGAGGAGAATTTTGGTTGCCGCCATCAACACGGGTATGGGTCTTCCACCCGTGGTAGCTGGTCTCTTCGTGTGCATGTTTCTCTGGCGGAGTGGACCACTGGGATTTTTTGGGATACTCTATACCCCAACAGCTATGGTCATTGCCCAGGTACTCATCGCCGCACCAATCGTGGCTGGTCTGACGATTGCCGCCATCCAGCAGCTCGATCCGAAGTTGAGATTACAGGCTTTATCCCTGGGAGCATCTCGCGGGCAGATGCTCATAACCCTCATCAAGGAGGCTCGCCTGCCCACTTTGGCTGCGATCATGGCTGGTTTTGGCGGAGTTATCTCCGAAGTTGGAGCGGTGATGATGGTGGGAGGCAATATAAAGGGTCAAACAAGGGTCCTAACCACGGCGACGGTGATGGAGACCAGGATGGGACATTTTGATATCGCTATAGCTTTAAGTGTGATTCTTTTGCTCTTGGTTTTCATGGTCAACCTTATCTTAACTGAGATTCAGCAAAGGGGAGCTGCTCCATGGATCATCCGTACCTGGAGGTAAGAAACCTAATACATGAGTACGATGGCAAGCGAGTCCTGTCCATCGAGAACTTAAAGATTTATCGGGGAGAGATTTTTGCCATCATTGGTCCCAATGGTGCCGGAAAGAGCACGCTGCTTAGGATATTGAATTTGTTGGAGAGACCATCTCACGGGGAGATCATTTTCCGGGGCTTGGTTATCGAACCTTCCACTGATAAGCTGTTCTTAAGGAGAAGAATGGTCATGGTCTTCCAGGAACCCCTCCTCTTCAACGGGACCGTCTTCGAAAACGTGGCCTATGGCTTAAGGGTAAGGAAGTATCCAAAAATGGAGATCGAGGAGAGGGTCAATCGACTTTTGATGAAGTTCAATATTCACCATCTATCCGATCGCCATGCCTTGAGGCTTTCCGGGGGAGAAGCACAGAGAGTATCCCTTGCTCGAGCTTTAGTTTTTGAGCCTCAAGTCCTCTTCCTGGATGAGCCCTTCGCCTCTCTTGATCCCCCCACTAAGGAAGCACTCCGCGAGGATTTGGAGAGGGTCATAAGGGGGATGAAATTGACCACGGTTTACGTGACCCACGATCGAACGGAGGCGCTGATGCTCGCTGACCGAATGGCGGTCATGGATAAAGGTGAGATTCTCCAGATTGGAACGCCTGAGGAAATCTTCAACTATCCCGTGAATGAAAGAGTTGCGGGCTTCGTTGGGGTTGAGACCATTCTTTCGGGAACAGTTGTTTCGCAGAGAAATGGTCTAGCCGATGTTGTGGTTACTGGGGGAAGAGTGGAAGTCCTTTGCGAGTCTTCGGTGGGTGAAAGAGTCCTTCTATGTATTCGACCGGAGGAGGTGACTCTTCAAGGGGCGAAGGACGAAGGGCGAGATATGATTTCAAGCGCTAGAAACAGATTCTTGAGTGTTGTAAGAAAGGTTATACCTCAGGGAGCGATCGTCAAAGTGCGTTTGGATTGTGGATTTCCCCTGGTCTCCTTCGTGACCAAACAATCTGCAGAGGAGCTAGATCTCAAAGAAGGTCAAACCGTTGTAGCTAGTTTCAAGGCAACAGCGGTGCATGTGATAAGAAAATAAATTCAAAATTTAGATTTTTGATCTGTATTATTAACAAGATGGGTTAACACTATGGTCGGGGTGAAGTGCTCGTGAGCCCACGCGGTCGGCCTGGTTTTAGTTTTAAGCAAGTAATACTCGGCCGCCGCCCCGCACGGGCAGGTTTTCTTAAGCACTTACCCCTCCCTTGAATGTATAATACAGCCTTTCACAAAATTCGTTCCAGGCTATTGATTACACAGATCTTTAAAATGATTACACCGATTTATCAAGGTAGTTTAATCTGTGTAATCTTGTTTTGAAATCTGTGAAATCAAGGGCTTAGTTTTGTGAAGCCCTATGTATAATATGTAAACCTGACTCGTTAATAGTTCATTTGATCTGCATTTTAAATTTTCTGTGGATTTAGGCCGAACATCGAACATCGAACAACGGGTTTAAAAGGGGGGTAATGGAATTGATAAGTCCGGAAGAGGCAAAGTCCATTGTTTTAAATGAGGTTAAAACACTTTCCCCATGTGAATTGGATATCCTGGATAGCTTGGGTTCCGTCCTTGCCCAAGATGTGGTATCGGATATGGATATCCCACCTTTTGATAACTCAGCAATGGATGGTTTTGCCGTTAAAGCCAGTGATACCAAAGGAGCTTCAAAGGAAAATCCCGTGAGGCTCAAGATAGTCGACGATCAGCCAGCGGGACGGGTAACCAAGGTTGTTGTAACCTCTGGCGTTGCAGTGAAGGTTATGACCGGAGCACCCATACCCAAAGGTGCAGACGCGGTGATTAGAGTGGAGGATACTCAAACTTCCGGGGAGTGGGTATATATTCTACAAGAGGTCAAAGAAGGTCAAGATATTCGCCTTGCCGGAGAGGATGTAAGAAAGGGGGAAACGGTCATAAGATCGGGTACGGTGATCGGTCCTTCCCAGATTGGAATCCTGGCCTCTTTGGGTAAAAGCAAAGTAATGGTCCTGCCCCGCCCAAGTGTGGCCATTTTGTGTACTGGAGATGAACTGGTGGAGATAGACGAGCCACTTCCCATGGGTAAGATAAGGGATAGCAACAGTTATTCCACGGCTGCTCAGGTGATTGCCTGCGGAGCCAGACCCGTGAGGTTGGGCATTGCTAGAGATACCGTGGAGAGCATCAGTGCCAAGCTAAGAGAAGCTCTTCATTGCGATGTGATCGTAACAACCGCCGGCGTATCCGTGGGGGAGCACGATATAGTCAAAGATGTAATCGAGGATCTTGGTGCGGAGCTCAAGTTCTGGAGGGTAGCTCAAAGACCGGGCATGCCCCTAGCCTTTTGGATGTTTAAAGGCAAGCCAGTCTTTGGATTGCCCGGAAACCCGGGAGCCTCGATGATTTGCTTTGAGGAATATGTGCGCCCCGCCCTCCTTAAGATGATGGGCAGAACAAAGCTCTTCCGCCCCGAGATTGAGGCTGTTCTAACTCAGGATATCAAAAAGAAACCCGGAAGGATGCACTACGTAAGGGTTCGTGTGGAGCGCAAGAATGGTGAGTACTATGCCACCAGCGCGGGTCCTCAAGGATCCGGGATTTTGAAGACCATGTCTTTGGCAAACGGTTTAGCCTTAATTCCAAAGGATGCACCTTTAATAAAGGCGGGAGAGAAGGTGAAGGTTCATCTGATAGATATGCCGGAAGATCACTAACTCGTCGCAGGTAGCATGTCGCAGGTGGCAGGAAAGGCATGCAACCTGCAACCTGTATCCTGCGACGGAAAGCGAGAGGTCATATGCCTGAGCTAATTGATTCTTATAAGCGAAAAATAGATTATTTGAGGGTATCAATAACCGATAGATGTAACTTGCGGTGCATTTATTGTATGCCCAAGGAAGGAATTAAGCCAAAACCTCACAGCGAAATTCTCACCTACGAAGAAATTGAACTTTTTGCCAAGTGCGCCGTAAAGGTGGGCATTTCTAAGATAAGACTCACCGGTGGAGAACCCCTTGTGCGCAGGGATGTCGTAGACTTGGTGCACCGTCTCTCTCAAATTTCGGATCTCAAGGACATGTCCTTGACCACCAATGGCATTCTGCTCAAAGATTATGCTAAGGCTCTTGTTGATGCGGGGCTAAAGCGCATCAATATCAGCCTGGATTCTTTGGAACCGGAGGTCTATCGTCGTCTAACGCGGGGAGGCGATGTCAGGAGGGCCTTGGAAGGGATGAATGCCGCTCTCGAAGTGGGACTTCATCCAGTAAAGATTAACGTGGTCGTTTTGCGAAGCCTAAACGAAGATCTCAAAAAATTCGCTGAACTCATCCTTGAGTATCCGGTTCATGTAAGATTCATCGAATATATGCCCTTCAACCAAGAGCTAAATTATGAGGATAGATTCGTATCCTGTGCGGAAATGATGGAAAAGCTCAAGGATTTTGGGGGATTGGAGGAGGTGTTTTCTCCCTTGGGAGCGGGCCCCGCCAGATACTATACATTTAAAGGAGCTCGGGGAACCCTGGGTTTCATCAGTCCCATTAGCGGTCATTTTTGTTCCAAATGCAATCGCCTTCGCTTGACCGCCGATGGCAGATTGAGAACCTGTCTCTTCTCTGAGGAAGAGATAAATGTGAAGAAAGTTCTTCGTGGGGGATCCGAGCGAAGGATAATGGAGTTAATAAGAGAAGCTCTTATTAACAAGCCCAAGGATAGGATGTCGATCCGAAAGGCGAGTTTAAAGCGTAGGATGTCTCAGATTGGAGGATGAAATGAAGGAATTTACGCACATAGATGAGCATGGGAGAGCCAGGATGGTCGATGTAAGTGAAAAAGAGCCCACCGTTCGGGAGGCCATAGCCAGGGGGCGGGTTAGTATGTCCCCGGAGACTTTGAAGCTGATCAAAACCGGTGGCATAAGGAAGGGCGATGTTCTAGCTGTGGCCCAGGTGGCGGGGATCATGGCTGCCAAGAGAACGTCGGAACTCATTCCCATGTGTCATCCTCTTCAAATTACCGCCGTGGATATCGACTTTTCCATGAATGATGAGGATTCTACGGTGGAAATCGAAGCTGTGGTCAAGACTCGCGATAGAACCGGTGTGGAGATGGAAGCTCTCGTCGCCGTTTCCGCCGCTGCACTGACCATTTACGATATGTGCAAAGCTGTTGACAGAGCGATCACCCTGACGGATATAAGGCTGGTGAAGAAAACGGGTGGTAAATCGGGCACCTTCATTAGAGAGGGAGAGGTATGAAGCGTTCAAGGTTCAAGGTTCAAGGTTCAGGGAAATTAAACCAACAATCAACAATCAACAACCAACAACGAACAACGGGTCGGGGTGGTGGTTTCGGTTAATATCAGTGCCAAAAAGAGCGTTCGCAAGAAAAGAGTTGGGCATTGCAAAATATTGGCTTCTCATGGGCTGAAAGGCGATGCTCATGCCGGCGGATGGCATCGCCAGGTGAGTTTGCTCGCCGAAGAGAGCATAAAGAGGATGCAAAAGCTCGGATTCGATGTGGGTCCCGGCGATTTTGCCGAGAATATAACCACTCGGGGTATCGATCTTTTGTCAATCCCCGTGGGGGCTCGCTTAAAAATTGGAGAGGGGATAATGTTGGAAGTTACCCAACACGGGAAAACATGCCATACTAAATGCGCTATCTATTACCAGCTGAAGGAGTGCATCATGCCCAAGGAGGGAATATTTGCAAGGGTACTTAAAGGCGGCGAAATAAAAATCGGAGATGAAATAAGGGTTTTCAAATCCATTATACCAGGTGAGCTGAAATGAACATAAAGGTTGCCATTTTAACCGTAAGTGATAAGGGTTTTCGAGGAGAACGTGAGGATTTAAGCGGAAGAGTTATTGTCGAGAAAATGACTTCTTTGGGAGCGGAAATCGTCCATCAGGAGATAGTCCCCGATGAATTGGACATCATTTCACAAAGGTTGAGGCATTTGGCGGATGAGATCGATGCAGATCTCATACTCACCACGGGCGGTACGGGACTCTCTCCTAGGGATGTAACACCTGAAGCCACAAGAGCCGTCATCGACAGGGAAGTTCCGGGGTTTGCCGAAGCCATGCGTCATGAAAGTCTGAAAGTCACTCCTCATGCCATGCTATCCAGGGCGGCGAGTGGAATAAGAAAGCAAACTTTAATCATCAATCTTCCGGGAAGTCCAAAGGCGGTCAAGGAATGCTTAGATGTCATCTTACCTGCTATTCCCCATGGCATAGAAATCATTCGGGGAAGAGGTGGGGAGTGTGCTCCCACCAAATAAGTTGAATTTATTTGTCTCTTGATTGAAAATTTTGGTAGAATTAAGCTGTTATTTGCCAATCGAGGAGGAGAATATGGAGAGAAGAACCCGGATACTGATAACGGTAGTCATCGTCCTCATCCTTCTGGGCTATCTGGTCTATTCTACGGTGGGAGGCTCCTTCTTGTATTATAGAACGGTTAGCGAGGTAAAGATGGATGAGTCTTTGCACGGCAAACCGGTCAGGGTCATCGGTAAAGTTGTGAAGGACTCCTTCGAGGAGAAAGAAAGTGGTTATAGATTTAAGATATCCGATGGAAAGGAAGAAATTCTCGTTCTTTATAAAGGCATTTTACCCTCCACTTTCAAGGAGGATGCTGAGGTCATCGCCGAAGGAATTTATGAACGAGGTGTCGGGATAAGGGCGAAGAATCTTCTTGCCAGGTGTCCCTCCAAGTATATCACCAAATGATGAGAGGAAAAGATGGCCATACTGGGAAAGGTTGCAATCTGGCTTTCACTTTTGGTCTCCATTTCGGCGGTTTGTGTTCTTTTATATGGGATCAAAACAAGGCGTAAAAAATATGTTGAGGCTGGGCGAACTGCCGCTATTTTAACTTTCGTTTTCATAACCGTAGCTTCCCTTGTGCTTTTAGTTGCCTTAGTGAACAGGAATTTCTCCATTGCCTATGTCGCCAACCACACGAGTACACTTCTTCCCTTATCCTACACAATCGCCGCTTTCTGGGCTGGGCAAGAGGGTTCTCTGCTCCTCTGGCTGTGGCTCATATCCCTTTTCACCCTGATCTTCATAGTCTGGGGTAAAAGAAATGTTTTTGACCTCTATGCATTATCCATTTTGCTATTGGTACAGGCTTTCTTCATTTTTCTATTGGCCATTCCCGTGAGTCCCTTTACGGAGGCTCCCTTTCTCATGCATGAGGGACGAGGCTTGAATCCTCTTCTTCAGCACTTTCAGATGATCTTCCATCCCCCCACTCTTTTTGTGGGTTTTGCCGCTTTCACATTGCCCTTTGCTATGGCAATGGCGGCTCTGCTAACCAGAGGACGGGGTATCGATTGGCTTGAGAGGTGTAGGAGATGGGCCCTTTTCGCCTGGACTTTCCTAAGCGTTGGAATATTTTTGGGGGGCCTTTGGGCCTACGAGGTACTCGGTTGGGGAGGTTACTGGGCCTGGGACCCCGTTGAGAACGCATCCCTATTTCCCTGGTTTACCGGTACCGCACTGCTCCATTCCTGCGTTGCATATCGAAAGCGAAAGATCTTGAGGATGTGGACGGTTGCACTTACCATCGCCACATTTTTGCTTTGCATCCTGGCCACCTTCCTTACGCGCAGTGGGATCATCTCCTCCGTGCATGCCTTTGGCGTATCCCCCGTCGGTCCTTATTTTTTGTGGTTTATGATTCTTGTCTTCCTGATATCCTTCGGGATACTCATTTACACATATAAAGATTTCAGAGGCGAAGGGGAGGTCAACCTCCTCTCTAGGGAATACGGTTTTCATCTCAATAATCTGGTCATGGTCTTCTGTACCCTTGTGATTTTGATCGGGACTATGTTTCCCATCTTTTCATCGCTGGTCATTGGAGAGCAGATTTCCCCCGGTCCCGAGTTTTACCAGAGATTGGCGGTACCTTTGGGACTCATCTATCTATTTCTCATGGGCATTTGCCCCATATTGGGGTGGCGTCAGACATCCTTTTCCAAGGTCAAGAGAGATATCTTTTACCCCATTATCCTTGGTGCGATCGTCGCCATAGCCATCTATCTGTCATGGGACAGGTCTTTGAAGGGGAGTGTCGCCTTTTTCATTTGTGCTTTCGCCGCGGTGGGAGTGGCACAAACCTTCATTCGAGAGGTCAGGGCTCGGCGAAGGCAAACGAAGAAAGGGCTTCTGGTATCCCTTTGGTATCTCGTTTCCACCAATAGGGCTAGATACGGAGGATTAATCGCCCATCTGTCCATCGCAATAATGGTAGTGGGGCTCATCGGTACCACTTTTTATAAGGTAGACACTAAAACGTCGCTGGCAAAAAATGAAACCTTCGAGGTGAAAGACATAAAGTTAAGTTACGAGGATATATTATTTGAGAGGGAAGTGGACAAGGAGACCGTGGGGGCGCGACTGACTCTTTACGAAGGCGGAAAGAGAAAAGGTGTCCTCACCCCTCGAATTGTCTACCACTATATTGAGGAAACTTCGATCGCAAGGGTTGCCATCGAAGATAATTTGCTCAGAGACATCTTTGTAGCCTTGGAGAAGATCGGTAGGGACCATTCAGTCCTTCTACACGTAATGATAAATCCCTTTATATCCTGGCTCTGGATTGGATGTATTCTTCTTTTCATGGGCACCGTCCTCGCCCTCTGGCCTGGTCAAAAACCTTAATTCTAGGAGAGAGAAATGCAAGATTCTCCGCTAATAAGGGCTGAAGGTCTTTCAAAAATTTTCGGTCGGAGGAAGGTATTACAGGACATAAACTTCGAATTGGAGAAGGGCGAATTTTTGACGATCATCGGTCCAAATGGAGCGGGAAAGACGACGCTGATCAAAATATTGGCCACCCTTGTTTTACCCTCATCGGGTTCGGTGAGCATAGATGGTTTTGATCTCCGCAAAGATTCAGTCTCCATTCGGGAAAGAATGGGTTTGATTTCGCACAATCCACTCCTTTACGGTGATTTAACCGCCTACGAAAATTTGCTTTTCTACGGTAGGATGTTTGGCATTAAGGATTTGGAGGCGAGGATTTCTCAACTTTTGGAGAAGGTCGAGTTGGGACATCGAAAGTTCGATGTCGTTCGAACATTCTCCAGAGGAATGCAACAGAGACTTTCCATCGCCAGGGTTCTACTCCACAATCCCTCCATTCTCCTTCTCGATGAGCCCCACAGCGGTCTGGATCCTCACGCCACCGATATCCTCGATGACCTCTTGGAGAATTTGAAGAGAGAAGATCGTACTTTCATAATGGCCACCCATAATTTGGAAAAGGGTCTGGAGCATGCCACCTCAATCCTTATCTTGAGTCAAGGAAGGGTGGTTTTTCAGGGGGAGAAACGTGACCTTGACATCGCAAATTTAAGGGAAATCTACACCAGGTTTGTGAGCGAATGAACTATATTCGACAGATCCTGACCATCGTCAGTAAGGATATCGCTGCAGAGATTAGAACGAAAGAGATGCTCAATTCCATGCTCGTCTTCGTCATCCTCATCATGGTCATCTTTCACTTCGCTTTTGGAGAGGTCTTTGAGGGTGTGGAGATCGCCGTGGGCATTTTGTGGGGGGCATTTCTATTCGCCGCTGTGCTGGGGCTTAACCGAATCTTCGTCCACGAGAAGGATGAAGGATGCCTGGATGGTTTGATGCTTTGCCCGACGGATAGAGCGGTGATTTATTTCGGTAAGGTTCTCTCCAGCCTGATCTTTATTTTCGTCGTTCAAATGTTGGCTCTTCCCATATTCTTTGTATTCTTCATAAAAATGATTCCCTTATCCAACCTTTGGCTGCTGCTTCTGGTGATAATCTTGAGCAATGTGGGAATCACCTCCGTGGGCACCTTGCTTTCGGCGATTTCCATCAATACCAAGGCAAGGGATCTCATGTTGCCCATACTCTTTTTCCCGGTGATAATTCCGATTTTAATCGCCGCCGTGAAATTAACCGGTTTAATCATGACCGCTTCGAAGTTCTCGGGTGATATTCTCATCTGGCTGAGAATGCTGGCAATTTATGATATCATTTTTTTGCTGGTGGGATTCTTGACCTTTGAATACGTTTTAGAGGAGTGAACATGGAAAGAAAGGCTCAAATTCTTTCTGGAGTTACCTTCATTGCCATGCTTTTGGCGATTTATATGGTTTTCATTTATGCACCCATTGAAAGGAAGATGGGCATCCTCCAGAAGATATTCTATTTCCACGTGTCCACGGCCTGGATTCCTTATCTTGCTTTCCTAGTGGTCTTCCTTTGCAGCATTGTATTCCTTTGGAGGAGGGACAAGAGGTGGGATACCATAGCTTTCTGCTCCGCTGAGATCGGATTGGTCATAGATACTTTAGTCCTCATCACCGGTTCCATCTGGGCCAAGCCCGCTTGGGGGGTTTGGTGGACTTGGGAACCTCGTCTTACCACTTCACTCATCATGTGGTTACTTTATGCGGGATATTTGCTGCTCAGAAGATCTGTTGAGGAGGCAATGCGTCGGGCGAGGTTCGCCGCTGTATATGGAATCGCCGCTTTCATCAGCGTTCCCATATCCTTTATGTCCATCAGATGGTGGCGAACAATCCATCCGGTGGTCATCAAGCCCACGGGCATTGAGCTAGAGCCACCCATGATCACCGCATTGATCGTGTGCCTAGTCGCTTTCACCCTGTTTTATTTCTGTCTCTTGCAGCAGAGGTATCGTCTGAAGAAGATAAAGGATGAAATCGAGGACATCAAAAGTGAGCTTGGGGGTTGATGAGAAATGCGCTATTTGATCGCAGCCTATTTTGCCGTTTGGATCGTCCTTTTCCTTTACGTTTTAACCATCGAAAGAAGATTAGCCCATCTCTCCAGGGAGTTGAAACTTCTTCGGGAGGTTGTTAAGAAAAGCAAGGGACTGTCCCCGTAGGGGACTGTCTAAGCAAGGAGGTTGGCATGGAGAGGATCAGCGTTTTTCTTTTTTGGCTCGCTCTGGCTATATATGCTCTGGCTTTTGCAATGTATGCTAACTTCTTCGCTTCTAGAAGACATATAACCGGTAGTCTGTCTACTGGAATGACCATCGGTGGATGGGTAGTGCACACGGTATCTTTGATTTTTCGAGGATTGGCTTCGGGTCATCTTCCCGGAGCAACGGCTTATGAGTCCCTCTCCGCCGTGGCCTGGCTGGTGATCGTGGCCTATCTTTTCGTGGAATATTTCTCCAAGTCCAAGGTTTTGGGGATATTCATTACCGCCATCAATTGCGTGTTTTTGGTTAAAGCCTGGGGCCATTATCAGCCGCCTGGACCTCGCCTTTCAATATTGCGAAGTTCCTTGGTGGATGTACATTTCATGCTCATTTTCATCGCTTCCGCTGCCTTTACCGTCGCCGCCGGGTGCGGACTGCTCTATCTCTTGCAGGAATGGCAGATGAAGGGGAGGAGACCGAATATTCTATTCCGGCGTCTCCCCTCTTTAGAAGTTTTGGATGATGTGGGCTATCGAGCTGTACTCGCTGGTTTTCTCTTCTTCACTCTTTGCGTGGCCACCGGGGCAATCCAGGCTCGTCAGGTGTGGGGTACAATTTGGGATCCCATCGTTGTCGCCTCCGCGGTTTCTTGGTCGATTTATGCTTTTTATCTGTTACTCAGAGCCGCGGCGGGTTGGATGGGCAAGAGAGCGGCTATATTGGCCATCATTGGATTTTTATGCGTGATGTCCATAAGGTTTGCCATAGTTCCCTACGTCAGTTACCTTCATGGGTTTAGAGGTTAAACCACGGTGGCTTAAGCCCAGCAAGCGGGGTAAAATTATAAAAGGGATTTGATTTGGCAACTTTAAGGAGCGGATCGAGTGATGCATATTATCGTGATGGGACTCTCTCACAAGACTGCTCCCGTAGAGATCAGGGAAAAATTGACATTTCCGGAATCCAAACTGGAGGAATCCCTCCAATGCTTGCTAAAATACGACCATATCAGCGAAGGGGTAATCCTTTCCACCTGCAATCGAACGGAGATCTATGCGGTCTCCGACGATCCCGATAAGGGGAAAGAGGATCTGATAAAATTCCTGAGTCAGTATCACAATTTGGATCCAAAAAAGTTCCGCAATCATCTGTACTTTCGTCACTCAATTGATGTCATTCACCACCTATTTGAGGTGGTTACCAGCTTGGATTCTATGGTTGTGGGAGAAGCCCAAATCTTGGGTCAGGTCAAAGGGGCATACGCTCACGCTTTCGAAGCCCACGCCACCAGCGTCATTTTCAACAGGCTCTTCAGACACGCCTTTAAGGTTGGCAAAAGAGTGCGAACGGAGACCGGGATCGGAGAGAGCGCTGTTTCCGTGAGTTATGTGGCTGTGGAACTGGCTAAAAAAATCTTTGAGGATCTAGCCGGTCGCACTGTGATGATAATAGGTGCTGGTGAGATGAGTGAGCTTACGGCAAAGCACCTCGTGGCCAATGGAGTGACCTCCGTACTCGTTTCCAACCGTACCTATGAGCGAGCGGTGGAATTAGCAAACCGATTTCATGGAAAGGCGGTGAAATTCGATGAGTTTCCCGATTACATGGTGGACACGGATATAGTGATAAGTTCCACCGGAGCTCCTCATTACATCGTTAAGAGGGAAACCGTGGCCGAGGTGATGCGCAAAAGGAGATTCAAACCCATCTTCTTGATCGATATAGCCGTCCCCAGAGATATCGACCCCGAAGTCGATAAGATTTACAACGTGTTTCTCTTCGACATAGATGATCTCCAATCCGTGGTCGACGCCAATCTAGCCGAGCGAGCCAGGGAGGCCAAGAAGGCTGAGTTAATCATCGATAGGGAAGTGGAAGAATTTATGGCCTGGCTCAGTTCCCTCGAGGTCGTTCCAACCATAACCGTTTTAAGGGAGAAGGCTGAAGCGATAAGAGAGGCGGAGACGGAGAAGGCTCTGAATAAGTTGGGAGAGCTATCCGAGAGGGAGAAAAATATAATCAATGCACTCACCGGAGTGATCATTAATAAGCTTCTCCACGAACCCATCGTCCGTATTAAGGAGTGCTCTCGGCGCAAGGATGGATATCTGTATATAGAATCCCTCCGTCATCTTTTCGATCTTGAGGCAAGGACGAAGGTCGAGGGACGAAGGTCGAGGGACGAGGGACGAAGGACGAAGGGCGAGGGACGAGGGACGAAGGGCGAGGGGCGGAAAGGATTACATGGGTAAGCGTTCAAAAATTGTCATCGGCAGCAGAGGAAGCCAACTGGCGCTTTTGCAAACAAATTTAGTTGCCCAAAACCTTAAAGACCTGGTATCCTGTGAAATTTGTATTAAAAGGATAAAGACAAGAGGAGATAAGATTCTGGATTCACCTTTGGCGAAGATAGGAGGGAAGGGTCTTTTCGTCAAAGAGATTGAACTTGCCCTTGAGCGCGGCGAAATAGATTTAGCCGTCCACTCCATGAAGGATGTTCCCACGGATATCCCCTTGGGACTCTCCATCGCAGCCATACTTCAGCGTGATGATCCCCGAGATGTGCTCATCTCCCGAGACAACATACCCTTACGGGATTTACCCAGGAAGGCGGTCATCGCTACCAGCAGTCTTAGGCGTAAAGCCCAACTTCTCCATTTCAGACCGGATATTAAGCTCGTTGACATCAGAGGCAATCTCGATACCAGACTTAAGAAACTAGAATCCGGTCAGTTCGACGCGATAATCGTGGCCGCAGCCGGTATCGATCGCATGGGTTGGTCAGAGAGGGTAACCGAGAGGATTCCCACGGAGATTTGTCTCTCCGCGGTGGGGCAAGGAGCCATTGGCATCGAGGCCAGAATCGATGATCAGGAGATGATTGAGCTTGCAAGGCAGCTCAATCACCATGAAACTTGGATTTCAATTTCGGCCGAAAGAGCATTGATGAAAAGATTAGGAGGGGGTTGTCAGGTCCCCATCGCTGCCCTGGGGAAAGTGCAGAATAATGAATTAAGGCTCACTGCCCTCGTTGCCAGCTTGGATGGCAGCAAGTTGGTTAAAGATAACATCATTGGTGATCCCTATCGGGCCCAATATCTTGGGATTCTTTTGGCCGCAAGATTGCTTGAGCGAGGGGCAGATCAAATTCTGAAAGAAATCCGCCATTTGAGCGAGAGGGTAAATTCAAAATTCAAAACGCAAAATGCAAAATGACAAAGTAAAACACAAAAGTTTTGCTGGGAAGCGAGGATGCTACCTGATGGAGAAGGCACATCTCGAGGATAGGCCCCTCTTTGGAAAGAGAGTTTTGGTCACCAGGTCCAAGGCTCAAGCCAGTGCGCTTGTCCAGGCATTGGAGAAGTTGGGGACGGAGGTCATAGAATTTCCCACCATCAAAATTTTGCCACCGGAGGATTTCAAGGCCCTGGACTTAAGCATCGATAACCTTCAGCGATACCACTGGATCATCTTCACCAGCGTGAATGGAGTCTCCTTTTTTATGGAGAGACTCTATTACAAAGGGAAAGATGCACGGGAACTTAAAGGAATAAAAATCGCTGCCATCGGCCCAGCAACTGGTCGGGAGCTAAAGAGGTGGGGTCTCACCACCGATTATATTCCCCGAGAATATCGCGCCGAATCGATCATAGAAGGGTTCAAGGAGGGAGAGGTGGAAGGGACCAGTATCCTCATTCCCCGAGCCGAAAAAGCACGGGAAATCCTCCCCCAAGGACTGAGGGAGCTCGGAGCAAGCGTGGATGTAGTAACGGCGTACCGGACGGTCATCGATGACTCCCACGTAAGTGGAGTTAAAGAGATACTATCTCGAGGTGAAATTGATATTATCACTTTCACTAGCTCTTCCACAGTCAAAAATTTCGTTCGCCTTCTTGAAGGCATCGACCTTAAAAGTATGCTTCAAAAGGTGATGGTGGCTTGCATTGGACCGATCACCGCGAGTACCGCCCAGGACCTTGGTCTAAAAGTCGATGTAATAGCCGAAGAGTACACCATTGAAGGATTGATAAAAGCGATACTTAAAAGTCTCAAGTCGCAGGCTGTAAGTCGCAGGAAGATTTAGATTCTCGTGGTCCCCATCCTAAAGTAAAATGTCTTAAGCCCCAAATCCTAAATTCGAA
>DDKQ01000083.1:36579-40286 GCA_002339355.1 Candidatus Subteraquimicrobium carltonvillense
GAGTTCGTTGCCCCACTTGCAAAAGTCTCGATACATGGAAATATGGCCGAATCTCGACAAGGGAGACGCGTCTTCATGGCTCCCATTGCCGAGACATTCAGCGCTATCTTTGTAAGAGCTGCAACAGGGCATTCACTCCCCCTGCTTTCATCTCCACTAGATATAAGTATGCCAATGATTTGCTGTTTGAGACTGCCCGCCTGTATTTCTCGAAAAAAGGATCATCTCGGTCCGTGGCAAGAACTCTTAAGCTCCACTCAAAGACTTCAATCGATCATCGCCGGGTTCTCTCCTTCCTCCATGAGCTGGGAGAAAACTGCAAGGATACCAAAGAGGTGGCTGCCGAGCTTTCTCCAAAATGGTGCGGCTATGCTGGCGTCGATGGCAAAACCATCTCCATTAAAGGAGAAGAGCATCAGTTCTTCTTGGCAGTCGACCTTACCACAAGGGACATTCCTCACTTCACCATCATGGATGCTGAGACTACCGGTAGCATCAACCACTTCTTCTTTGAGCTGGTCACTGAAATCGGATATCCCTTGGCCGGATTCGTCGCTGACCTGAAACCAGCCTTTATCGGAGTCCACGAGAACTATTTTGCCAAGATTCCCTATCAGGTCTGCGTGGTTCACCTGGAACGGAAGCTCAATACACTCTTTTCTAAAAGATATCGCAGCCCATATGATAAGGAATTTGCAAATCTTTATCGCTCCGTCATCTACGCCGAAACAAAGGAATCTGCCTGGAAGCACCTTAAAAGAGATTAGAACCAGAGCCTCGGATTTCAAAGGAGCTAAATATGCCTCTCTTATCAGAAGTCTTATCAGGCACTTTCTTAAGATACACGGCTCATTTTTCTCACCCAGGCCTCTCCAGGGATAACAACATATGCGAGAACGTCATTGGCCAATTGGGCGTCAAACTCAACCTCATGCGTGGGTTTGAGAGCTACGAGACCGCTTATGGATATCTCAAACTCCTCGTCATGTGGTATCGCTTTAAGCGCTTTAGCTCCTGTCGAATTAAGGAAAACAATGGAAAATCTCCCCTGGAATTAGCAGGGGTTAATATAGCCGATTTAGATTGGATTCGGTATTGTCAAAGATCAAAAAACCAACACTAAAATGTACCAGCGCCCAAATTTCGGAAATCCTAAACGCTCTTCTAATCGCATTTCATTTCATTTTGATTTTTGAATTTTGACCTTTGATATTGTTTAGTGCTTAGTATTTTGAAATTAGAATTTAAATTTGAGATAAAGCCGTTTTTGTAGCAAAAGAGAGCTTCGTCTACCTCAGGCGATTTATGTCTAGCCTAGAAAATATTATGCTCACTCTCTCCTTCTTCTATAACCGCTCACCTCCGATATTTTACCGCTTGTGGATAATTCTTGGCTCATTGGGAAATTACCCTTTAAAATTTCTTCAAAACAGAAGGTATATTGATGGAACTATCCTCAATAAGTTTTACTACCTGGATTTATAACACCCATTAATTTAAAGTTGTTTTCTTCGATACCACTTTAGTGAATCAAAAGTGTGTTTTGTGAGTTTTTTCACGAAATTCCAACGGTGGCGGTAATTTAAGTTTCTCTACGGGAAGGGGGCTACCCTTTTGCTAGGTAAAATTCTAAAATCTACTTAAAAGGCATTGTATATTTTAAAAAAAGGGGGTTTTTTCTCATGAAGACCGATCTTGAAATTGCTCAAGAAGCGAAATTGAAACCCATCTCCGAGATAGCGCAGCAAATTGGGCTCTTGGAGGGTGAAATCGAACTCTATGGTAAGTATAAAGCCAAAATTTCCCTTGATGTTTTGGAAAGGTTTAAGGACAGACCGGATGGTAAATTCATCACCGTGACGGCGATCACCCCTACGCCCTTGGGAGAGGGAAAGACCACCACAAACATTGGGCTTACCATGGCTTTGGCCAGAATAGGGAAGAATGTAATAAATACCCTTCGCGAACCATCCATGGGCCCCGTTTTTGGCATCAAGGGTGGTGCATGTGGAGGCGGTTACGCTCAGGTTGTCCCCATGGAGGATATAAATCTGCACTTCACTGGGGATATTCATGCCGTGGGGGCTGCTCACAACCTACTGGCAGCCATGCTGGACACCCACATCTTGAAGGGAAACAAACTCGGGATAGACCTCTTCTCTATCACTTGGCCCAGGGTCGTGGATATCAGCGATAGGGCTTTGAGACACGTCATAATCGGACTCGGGGGTCGTGAGAATGGTATTCCAAGGGAAACGGGCTTTGATATCACCGTGGCTTCGGAGGCTATGGCCATTCTGGCTCTGGCAACCGATCTTAGGGATCTTAGGAATAGATTGGGTAGCATAGTTGTGGGAAGTACCTACGATGGTCGAGCTGTAACCGCGGAGGATTTGAGGGCTGCGGGAGCCATGGCCGCGCTACTTAGGGATGCTCTAAAACCAAATCTTATCCAAACCCTTGAGAACACCCCCTGCATCATGCATGCTGGTCCCTTCGCCAACGTGGCTCACGGCAACAACTCCGTCGTCGCCGACCACATCGCGCTCAAATTGGCCGATTATGTGGTCACTGAAAGCGGATTTGGTGCTGACTGTGGAGCGGAAAAAATGTTCAACATAAAGTGTCGTTACGGCAACTTGAGACTCGATTGCGTGGTTCTCACCGCCACCGTAAGGGGCTTGAAGATGCATGGGGGCGGCTTCAAAGCCATTCCCGGTAGACCAATTAATAGGGAACTCATGGAGAAGGAGAATGTCGAAGCCGTGGAAAAGGGTTGCGAAAATCTGGAAAAGCAGATTGAAAACATGTTATTGTTTGGCGTTCCGGTCGTCGTTGCCATCAATAGGTTTCCCTCGGATACCGAGGCAGAGATCGAGGTGATAAAGGAAAAAGCGATACAAGCGGGAGCCAAATATGCCATCCCCATAGAGGTTTGGGCTAAGGGGGGAGAAGGAGCAATCGACTTAGCCCAAGCCGTGGTCGAAGTTTGCAAGGAACCAAATAATTTCCACTTTCTTTACCCCTTGGATATTCCCATCAAGGAAAAGATCGAGATCATCTGCACCAAGATTTACGGAGCGGATGGTGTGGACTATGCTCCCTTAGCTGAGAGAAAGATAGAGCTATACACGAAACAGGGATTCGATAAATTACCCATCAATATGGCCAAGACCCATCTCTCCCTTTCGCACGATCCAAATTTGAAGGGAAGACCGAGAGGATTTAAGGTTCCCATTCGGGACATCCGAGCCTCCGCTGGTGCTGGATTCCTCTATCCCATTTGTGGTGAAATGAGGACAATGCCGGGACTTCCCTCGGTGCCCGCAGCCGTGCATGTCGATATCGATGAGCACGGGAGAATTGTTGGACTGTTCTAAGGCAGGATACGAGATCATGAAGGAATATAACGTAATATTTTATCCCAGCAATCGAAGGATTCGAGTGAAAGACGGAGAGAATCTCCTGCGAGCGGCGATAGCTGCCGAGGTGCATATCAATGCATTCTGCGGCGGCGATGGCACCTGCGGTAAATGTCGGGTGATTGTAGAGAAGGGAATAGTGGACACAAAGCCGACGACAATGCTATCAACTGAGGAGATAAAGGAGGGTTATGTACTTACCTGTTCTTCTGCGATCAAGAGTGATCTCGAAGTAAGAGTCCCCATCGAATCCAGGTTGGCGGATAGGCAGATTTTGGAGAGGGA
>DDKQ01000079.1 GCA_002339355.1 Candidatus Subteraquimicrobium carltonvillense
ACCTAACTCGTTAATAGTCTATATAATGTTCACGCACGTTGTAACGCTATCACACAAAAATACCTGTTTATTCTCGATATAATTACCGTGAACCGCGAACTGTGAACCATGTAAGGGAGTAACCATGTCCGCGATTAATACAGTTAGGGGTTAGAGGGAGCAGAATATGAGCGAAAAATTTGCGATTTTACAAAGATGGTTTTCTGTACTTTTAATATCCCTCCTCTTATGCTCTTTCTTGGGTTGCAGATACCAAGTTGGGGAGGCAAGTAAATGGATAGGAGAAGCGAAGGAACACAGGCAAAGGGTGGAAAAGATTCACCGGAAAATAGGATCTTTGATGAAATTTGAGAATTTGAACGAGGAGAATGTGGATGAGCTTCGGAGCAATCTCAGGAAATGCACGGACTTAATCGTCGAAGCCAAGATGAGCCTGAGAATGGCCGTTGAAAAACTGAAAAAGACCAAAAAGTTAAGGCTGCCTAAAAATCAAAGGCGCCAGGTTAGTTTACTCTTGGAATCTTACCAGTCTCGACTCGAATATTTCCAAACTATGGAAAAATTATACACTGCGTTCGATGAGATATTATCCGTTCTTCCCTCTATATCCGCGGGTTTAGCAAAACTCGAAGAGGCTTCAGGTAGTTTTGATACTGTCACCAAACATTCAAATGCCAAAAATTGGAAGGAAGCTTTAACTTGTGCTCAGAGAAGTCAACAACTATTCGATGACGCTCTTCAGCAATTTTCCATTGCAAATGAAAAAATGGAAGGAATCAATCTCGATACCCTCCTGCAGCAAATAAATAGGCTGAAAGAAGCAGCGAGATTGATGGGGGAATTAGCCCAGGCCAATGAGGCCGGAGATGAAGCAAGGATTAGGGATCTGGCTTTAAAGCTTGAAACCCTTTCAAAGGAATTGACGGAGTTTAAGCGATTGGATGTTGAGGATGTTGGCTTATGGATAAACCATCAAGTTGAGCCCTTACTCAAAGAAATGGAGAAACATGCCAGGAAAGCTGATTACTTGGAAGAGGAGGCGAAAAAGGCATACGAAAAATAAATTAAATTTGTATGTGGATTAGAGTTTTAATAGCTAAGGGTCCTAAGATGGGGGAGGGGCGCACCCATCTTGGGACCCTTATTTTTATCGGTTTTAATTGAGAAAAACTTAAGGGCTCGAGAGAAAAGAAATTGACCTTCGCTACCTATCCCCCTATAATGAAGAAGTGAGAACATATGTTCGAAAAATTTACTTTGAAGGATAAAAAATACGCCGAAATAATCGTAGATATTCCCCCTCATGAAGTGGATCATCCCTTTGAGTATTTAATTCCAGTCGAGCTATCCTCCAGAATTTGCGTTGGGTCAATGGTGCTAGTTCCCTTCGGTCCGAGCCTTAAGATTGGTTACGTAGTAGGTTTCAAATCCAAATTCACCCTTTCCCATCTCAGTTCCATAATGGACATCTTGGACGAGACCCCAGTTTTCAGTGAAGAGATGGTCAAGCTTTGCCAATGGATCGCCGATCATTATCTCTGCACGCTAGGAGAGGCTCTTAAACTCGCTTTCCCGCCTGGGAGGGGGCGTAAACTCTCTCAAGAGATAATCCTCAATGGTAAACTCGTAGACCTGCTAAAGCAAATCTCACCCACAGCCTCTAGACAAAGAGAAATTCTTCGTAAGATAGCAGTTCTTGGAGGGAAAGTTTCACTTCGGGCGTTAAAGAAATCATGTGGTGGAAAAATCTCCTCGGCTTTAAAAGAGCTAGAGGGGAAAAAGTTGATTCTCAAGAAATATTGGATATCGCAACCCAAGGTTGATATCAAAAAAGAACGATATATTCGGCTCAATTTATCCAGTCAGGAAGCTGAAACGGTAGCTAGATCTTTAACCACCAAGGCACCCAAACAGCAAAGAATATTGGAGGTCCTTTCGGAAGAGCTCAGAATGCCAGTCCACGAGTTGCTATCCTTGGTGGATGCTTCTTATACCTCCCTAAAATCGCTCGTGGATAAGGGATTTGTGAGGATTTTCGATCATCCAACATTTCGAGATGCAGATTTTTATTATCCCGAAAATTTTCAAACCCCTTCCACCTTGACCTGCGAACAAGCCGAGGCTCTTCAAAGGATCACGGAATCAATTGATGGGGAAATGCCCTCCGTTTTTCTCTTACAAGGCATCACCGGAAGTGGAAAGACGGAAATCTATCTCCAAGCCATCTCCCACATCCTCAAGAAAGGAAAGACCGCCATCGTCTTGGTCCCGGAGATTGCCCTCACCCCACAAACGGTGCATCGTTTCCGCTCAAGGTTCGGCGAGATCGTGGCCATTCTCCACAGTGGACTGGGTTTGGGTGAGAGATTTGACCAGTGGAGAAGGGTCAAGGAAGGACGTTATAAGGTGGTGGTGGGTGCTCGCTCAGCATTGTTTGCCCCCGTAAGCAATTTGGGATTGATTGTTGTGGATGAAGAGCATGAGAGCACCTATAAGCAAAATCGAAATCCTAGATATCATGCCCGAGATGTAGCATTAAAACGAGCTCAGTTGAACAACGCTTGTGTGATTTTGGGAAGCGCTACTCCATCGGTGGAGAGCAAGTTCAAAGCGGAAAGGGGAGAGTATGAACTAATTTATTTGACCAGACGCATTGAGAACAGACCATTGCCAGGTATACAGCTGGTGGATATGAGGAGGGAAATCAATAAAGGCATATTCAGTTCAACTCTACGCGAACGGATGAACGAATGTATCAATTCCAAAGGGAAAATGATATTATTCTTGAACAGACGAGGTTACTGCGGTTTTCTGCTGTGCAGGGATTGCGGTTTGGTGATAAAATGTAAAAGATGTGCCGTTTCACTCACTTATCATCAGGATAAGAGGGTTTTAAAGTGCCACCACTGTGGTTATGTAAGACCCGCTCCTTGTGTCTGTCCTAAATGCAAGGGTCATCGGATTCGCTATTTGGGCATTGGAACTCAGAGGGTTGAAAGCGAGCTCAAACTTTTATTTCCACATTTGCCCATAATCAGGATGGATGCTGATACTACAGTTCGAAGAGGTGCCCATCGGCGCAGGTTGATTGAGTTTAAGGAAGAGAGGGTGGGAGTGCTCCTGGGTACTCAGATGATCGCCAAGGGACTCGATTTTCCTGAGGTCACCTTGGTAGGAATCATAAATGCGGATACCGCTCTTAATCTCCCAGATTTCAGGGCAGCGGAGCGAACTTTTCAACTATTAATGCAGGTTGGTGGAAGAGCTGGTAGAGGACAACGACCCGGAACCGTGATCGTTCAAACATATTGTCCCGAAAATTATGCTATCCAGGCGGTGCTCCGAGGAAATTACGATTCCTTTTACCTGAAAGAGATAAGTTTGAGGAAGGAGTTAAAATATCCTCCCTTCTGCGAATTGATTAACATTCTAATATCGGCGAGGGATGAAGGGAGGGCAAGAGAAGTAGCACTAAGTATTGGAAGGTTTCTCCAAAGCAAACTCGATGGTCTTTTTGATCTTCTCGGTCCAGCACCCGCCCCTCTTCAGAAGCTGGGAAATAAATATAGATGGCACATTGTCCTTAAGGTATCAAATCCTCGTGCCGTTAAGACTTTTCTTAAAGAAAATCACAAACGATTATTACCGGAGAAATATTCCAAGGATGTAACCCTATTCATAGATGTGGATCCCGTGTGGCTACTTTAATGGTTTAGCTATCAGCTTTCAGCCATCCGCTTTCAGAAATAAAGGTTGAAGCTGAAAGCTTTTCTTTAATCTCACTCATTGCAATTAGAAAGGGTGCGAAAGGTGGCGGTTCTGGAAATTAGGAAGTTTGGTGATCCCGTGCTACGGGAAAAGACATTTCCCATAGAAAAAATCGATCAAGAGGTCAAAAAGCTGGCGAAGAATCTCATCGATACGTTGCACAATGCTCCTGGAATGGGACTGGCTGCTCCTCAAATAGGAATTTTAAAGCGGGTTATAGTCTCTGACTTAGGTGATGGGCCATCCGTTTACATCAATCCTCAAATTATTTGGCGAAGTAAGGAAACTGAAGTGCAGGAGGAAAGCTGCCTAAGTCTTCCGGGTGTCAGAATTCTCATAAGCCGCCCCCAAAAGATTAAGGTTAAAGCCCTTAGTCCTCAAGGAAAAGGACTGGAGTTATCCATGCAAGGGTTGCAGGCCAGGGTTATTCAGCACGAGGTCGATCATCTTGATGGGATACTCATCCTTGACCGGGCGAGTAAAAGCGAGCGTCAAAAGGCTCTGCAACAGATAAGCCAATATATTCGTATCCAGTAAATAGGCTAGATATAAATCGCCTACGCGGCAGACGAAGCTCCTTTTGTCAAAACATTGTCCTTAAGCACAA
>DDKQ01000072.1 GCA_002339355.1 Candidatus Subteraquimicrobium carltonvillense
TGTGTTATCAACTCTGCTATAGATGTGAACTAGGAGGTTTCTAAAGCGCGCCATGCCCTCAAGTTTTGGGAGCATTTCCTGATTTATGATTTCATTTTCGGCAAGAACTTTGAAAGCATCGGCAAAATCCTCTGGTCGTCGAAGACCCTCTGAAGAAATGATATGATGAGCAAGATCAAGGCAACATTCAATGGCAATGATCAAGTGGTATTTGGCGCTTCCTAACTTATCGGGATCGCCAAGGAACTCATCTTGAGTTAACTTCGAAAGACGCTTTAATTCCCTGACATAAGATTTGAGGTTACTTAAAAGCCTATCCAGAACTTCTATTTCCATTAGAGGATCCCTTTTAAGGCTACTCTTTTAAGGAATTCTTCTCTCATTCTCTTAAGATATGGTAAATAGTCAAAATATAGTTTAAGTGTCTTAATCTCGAAGTCAACTCGATTCTTTTCGTTTTTGGAATAGAGAAGAGCTCCTCGTATGAGAATTTCTCCTTGCATAGAAAGAGACATTTCATTGAGTATCCTCAAATCGACGGGGTGAAGAGAAGTCACCTCTTCCATCTTCTCCATCAATTCCAGGAGCTTCTCTAAAGGCATTTTTGTTTGGGGCTTGAGTAAAAGGGCAATGTCAACATCGCTTCCTTCATGAGCTCGGTCAGTAACATAGGAGCCGTAAAGGTAAACAGCCACAAGAGCTTTTTCTTGAGAAAAAACTCTTTTGATTTGAGGCAAAGCTCTCTTAATCTTCTTATCCATAGCTTTCTTATTTTATCATCAGCCTTTTTAACTAGCAATTTTTCGAATTGCCTCATCAGAAATGTAAACGAAATATTATGGTCTCCTATGACAAATTTAATCAGGAAGGCGGAAATGGGATTAACAATGAAAGAAAGGCAGTAACAAATGTTAGCAAATTTCGCGGTGAAACAATAAAAGGAGCCGGCGACCCGACTCGAACGGGTGACCTGCGCATTACGAATGCGCTGCTCTACCTACTGAGCTACGCCGGCCACTTTCGGTCGCAAGATTCAATTTGCAAGTCACAGGATTAAAAACATGGATTTTCAGATACTTTCACCATGCGACATGCAGCCTGAGATCTGCGATATTAATCGGCTTCTTTGACTTCAGCCACTGGAATTTCAAGTCTTAAGCCCTCTCCCACCTCCACTATTACCATCTCCTTGGGAACATTATAATCCACTATGGTACCCACTCCGTATGGTGTTTTAATCTTCGTTCCCCTGCGGGGGGCTTTGCTCTTGAATTCCTTATACCACTCATATTCATATTTTAAACAACACATGAGCCTACCACAAATACCTGACATCTTGAGGGGATTAAGCGGTAAATCCTGCTCCTTAGCCATGCGGATGGAGACGGGCTCGAAATCGCTCAAGAACAAGGTGCAACACAACCGCCGTCCACAGGGGCCGATCCCCCCAATCATCTTCGCTTCGTCCCTAACTCCAATTTGCCTGAGCTCGATTCGGGTGCGGAAAATGGATGCAAGGTCTTTGACCAGCGCTCTAAAGTCAACCCTTTCCTCAGCCGTGAAATAGAAAACTATCCTGCTTTTATCGAATACGTATTCCACGTCGACGAGTTTCATTGGAAGGTCATGCTCCTTTATCTTCTCCTCGCAGGTCTCAAAGGCTTCCTTCTCCTTGGCTCGATTCTTTTCCACCTGAGTCCTATCTTCCTGCGTTGCCTTCCTTATCACCTTCTTCAAGGGAGCGGTGAGCTCATCCTCGGGGATATCTTGGGGTGGCATAACTACCTCTCCAAATTCCAACCCTCGGGAGGTTTTAACTATTACGTTATCGCCCACCTTCAAATCCAATCTACAGGGATTGAAATAGTAGACCTTCCCGGCTTCTCTGAATACAACTCCAACGACCCTGGGCATACACTTTAAACCTCCTGCAATTTGAATAGCATCACTTCAAATGCTAAATGCATATTAACATTGAATCTCATTAACTGTTTAGTTCCTTCAATAATCTCAATGGCCTTTTGAGCCTGTGAGAGAGAAATATTCCTAGAGAGTCGTTTAAGACTCTCGATACGATCCATATTGACCAGTAAATTTTCACCCCGATATATCGGGGTAAGTATCAGCAAGTCTCGATACCATGAGGCCAAGATGTTCAATATTTCCTCAAAACCCTGACGTTCCTGGTGACTTGTCTCCCGTTTATAACGCTGATCAAGCCTCTTTCTCATGCGCATCGCATGTGCCTTGTTAAAGGCCAAGTCCTCGATAGTTTCAAGTTCTTTTTTCTGTATCTCTTTGAGATCTCTCAAAGGCCTTTTAACCTCCGAGATGAGCCGTCCAGCTGCTTCAGAGAGCTCCACTGCACCTGCATCCCAAATCCCTTCGACGATATCCAAGACAATCTCTCGCCTTCTCAATCTCCATGGAGATGCAGCGAGACTTAAGGCATTTCCGAGTATTCCTCCACTAACCAAGGTTATTAATCTGGCTTGACCCCTACTCATTCCATACTTGGCCGCCAATATATCCACCATCTTCGAGGAAGGAACTAATTTGAAACGGATCAATTGGCATCGAGATACTATTGTTGGAAGAATCCCTTCCAAGTTGGCTGTGATGAGTATGAAGATCAAATCCGGAGGTGGTTCCTCAAGTGTCTTAAGGAGTGCGTTAGCAGCGGGTGAGGTCATCCTATCAACCTCGTCTAGAATGCAAACCTTTATTTTTCCTTCAAAAGGTTTG
>DDKQ01000053.1:0-9666 GCA_002339355.1 Candidatus Subteraquimicrobium carltonvillense
TGGGTCGTGCAGGACTCGAACCTGCGACCAACGGATTAAGAGTCCGCCGCTCTACCAACTGAGCTAACGACCCTAATTTTTCTAAGAAAAAATTGACTCTCCAAAAGTAATTTTGGAGTGGTGCGCCTAATTAATCGCTATTCAAACTATACTCACATTTTAATGCAATTAGAGAAATACATCAATAAGCAGCAAAAATAGCGATACAACCCAACTGCCCATCAGCGTATCACAAATTCAACACTTTAGGTAACCTTAGATACATAAGGCCTTGCATGACACGATCTTCTATCCTCATCATCTAATGTGACGCTCCCAAAGCTGGCGGCTGTCGATGGGTGTCATTTGTTTGTCATACTTCGGGCTCTTACCCGTAAAGTTAACATAATTATAGGGCTGACCTTCCCAGAATTCCCCCGTGGCCGTATTCTTGGTACCCCAGCTATCCGTGTGGTAGACAGTGCCACCCTCTGCCTCCGATATCCAGTCCTGTTCCCCCCTGATGTAGTTTGTCCGCTGGTAGTCTATGTAGTCCTGACTTGTCTGTCTCTCGTCGTACGCGGCCTGCATCATGTCATGGATTTCCTGCGAGTTCCTAGAAATCAGCTCACTCGTCTCCTGCTGCAGCTCACGAAGTCTTGCCAGGCCACGTGCAATATAGTTCCTGACCCATTCCTCGTCGATCTTGTAAGACCGCAGCATGGTGATAAAGTTCGGAACATAGGAATCAAACGTGTCCTCGGGCGCTCCAACCGAAAGATGCCTGAAATTCCAGTTGGTTCCCAGGCGTGAGTCGAAAGTAATTCCCAACGTATATCCTTTTGAGCTGCCAGTTTTCGTTAGGCAAGTATAGATGAAATCTTCCACCGTGACAGTTCCGAGCGTATAGACCTGACTCATCTGCTGCTCAAGATCCTGTCTTTCCTTGATCTCCAAAAACCGCATATCGGTGGCTATACCTTGTTCCTCCGTCAGGTATTTCAGTGCCTCATGAGGGCTGGGGTACGGTGAGACGGGCACTCCCGGTACATACACTCCCAGCTCGGGAGTGACAAAGTATACACTAGTCACGACAAAACTGTAAGCGCCGCTTGGATCATTTGCCACGAACTGACCAGAGCCTAGGTCCTGAACTGTCCAATCCTCGGAAATCTTGAAAGAAGCGGAACCGTCACTCAAACGATAGTTGACGAACGTTTCTTGTATGGCAGTCCCGCCCTTATACTCAAATGCGCCTTAATCACATGAACGTTTGATAGGATGGTGAGTAACAATTGTCTCTTAGCCACCAGCTTGCCTTCGGGCGCCTCAACCTTTGAATAAATGAAGTTCCCGTCACGGCCCGATAGCCAGCTTCGGAATTCTCTCTTCCCCTTTCGGGGGTCCGTATAAAAACCATCGAAGACAATTCTGTTTCTGTCCCGAGAAATCATTGAATTCCGCAGTTGAAGGTGGGGAAATTGCCGACCTATCTTGTCGATGAAAAACTTCGCCAGGGCTAGCAAATCGTCGCCATTTGGGTTCCTTCCGTAGGATATCACTGCTTCATATTTTTTGCTGGGATCCGTCACGACAAGAGTGCGGACCCCCGGCTGAACGCTTTCATTGCAAATCCATCCCTTCGGAATATAAAGGACAAAATTGGCTTCCCGTGTTACGTGCTTTTGCATCTGCGGTCCGCTTTTCTTGTTTCCTTCATCCTGGGCACACGACAGGCCTAGAGTGACCAAAACGAGCAACAAGAATCCAAGACCAGCGGTTGCAAGGCTCCAGTTCTTTTCACTGAATCCTATCATTATTGCCACCACTTTATCGAAGCATAGTGCCTAACGCTATCGAATTAAGCGGACCTAACCGCGAAGGGGTGAGTTTAGACAAGATGTTTCGCACTTGCTTTTAATAACGTGGTGCGCCTGGAGGGACTTGAACCCCCGACCTTCGGATTCGAAGTCCGGCGCTCTATCCACTGAGCTACAGGCGCACAACAAAATCAAGTGAAGAGTCAATCGCTCACTTCGTTCGCTGTACCCCAAATGCTTGCCCGTACGGGCAAGCCCCCTTAAGGTTGGGGCCCCACGATGCCCTCACACACGAGTTCAGCGCAATGTTAGCTTTGGGTGACCGAGGGGACTTGAACCCCCAACCTTTGGAGCCACAGTCCAATGCTCTGACCACTTGAGCTACGGTCACCATGAAAAATTTGCTTCGCAAATTAGTTCGTAGTTCACAGTCTATGTGCCCTCGGCCCGACTCGAACGGGCAACCTTCGGATTAGAAGTCCGATGCTCTATCCAGTTGAGCTACGAGGGCAAAAAATCAGTCAAGAGTTTATTCTCCCCCTCTTGACTGCTTGCCCGTACGGGCAAACCCCCTTGTCGCGGTTTCAAGTCCGCAACAGGTTTACAAAATTTGCAAACCACTTGGAACGAAGCCATCAGTTAACACTACTTGGAGCGGATGACGGGACTTGAACCCGCGACCCTCAGCTTGGAAGGCTGATGCTCTACCAACTGAGCTACATCCGCAAAATTTTTCGCTCATCCTCGCTAAGCTCAGAATGCTTATCAAACGACCGCTTGTCAAAGATTGGTCGGGGTGAGAGGATTTGAACCTCCTCACGCTCGCTTTCGGAACGAGAAACCTCACGGTTTCCCGCCGATTCCACCCTTCCCTATGGATGATTCGGGGGAATCCTTCCCCCGAAAGATATACCCCCTTCGGAGCTTCAAATCCTTTGCTCCGCTTATCCTTCGCTAAACTCACGTGCCATCGGGTGATCGTTCCCGAAGTGGTCGGGGTGAGAGGATTTGAACCTCCGACCTCTTGCTCCCAAAGCAAGCGCGCTAACCAAGCTGCGCCACACCCCGCCCTTCAACTACCTTCTATACTATCGAGTATCTGCCTTTTTAAGCAGCTTCCTTCCAAGCTCTTAAAGTATCTTTCCCTGGCAATAGCCTTCCTCCTGCTATCATACGTTTCATAATATATCAATTTGAAAGGTCTCCGATTTCTTGTCGAGGCAACAAAGCCCTCATTATGCCTTCTCAACCTTCTAGCCAAATCAGCTGTAAAACCAGTATAAAGTTTGCCATCTTTGAGACTTTTTAGTATATAGACGTAATACACCGCATCATTTCAAATATGGTCGGCCGGGGTGACCCGTACGGGCGGCCTCTTGCTCCCAAAGGCCGTACGGCCGCTAACCAAGCTGCGCCACACCCCGTTTGACCAATTGTAAGTATAAAATAAATACATGAATGTAGCAAGCTAACAGCGGTTAAAGCCATTTGCCCATTCTCTCCTCCAATATTTGTCGCATCCTTGTAAAAGCTTGTCCCCTATGACTAATCTCGTTCTTTTCCTGAGTTGACAGTTCCGCCAATGTTTTATCGCGCCCTAAGGGGATGAAAATGGGGTCATATCCAAAACCTCCAGACCCCACTGGTTCAAAGGCGATGTACCCCTCGCAAGTCCCCTCGGTCACAAATATCTTCCCTTCCGGCGTAGCCAGTGCCGCATAACATCTAAAATGAGCTCTCCGTTGCGGCGTTGGGCGATCTCCGAGTTCCCGAAGCAATTTGGCATTGTTCTCCTCGCTTGAACAACGAGAGCCAGCGTAACGAGCGGATAATATGCCCGGTGCACCCCCTAGTGCGTCGACCTCAAGCCCGGAATCATCGGCCAGGGCAGCCATTTTAAATCGGTCGACCAACGTCTTCGCCTTAAGGATCGCGTTCTCAGCAAAGGATTTTCCGGTCTCCCTCATTTCCGGCCAATCATTAAGATCCTTATAAGTCAGGAATTTCACATGAGGCAAATTGAGGATCTCTTTGATTTCCCTTATTTTGCCCTCATTTTTGCTGGCAATTACGATCTTAAACATCCTTCGAAAATTCCATTCCTATAAGCGACTTTTGAATCTTAATGAGCTCTCTTATCCCCTTTTCTGCCAGGTCAAGAAGTTGCTGAAATTCCCTCCTGGTGAAGGGATATCTTTCGGCCGTGCCTTGTATTTCGATAATTTTCCCCGTATCGGTCATCACCACATTCATATCAACCTGAGCCCCGGTATCCTCCTGGAAGCATAGGTCCAAACGAGGTTCGCCACCCACTATCCCTACACTTGTGGCTGCAACATATTCGGATAAGAGTATTTCCGATATTCTTTTCTGCTTTAATAAGCAATACAGAGCATCATAGAGAGCGATGAACGAACCCGTGATTGCAGCCGTTCGGGTCCCTCCATCGGCCTGTATGACATCGCAATCGATCCAGATTGTGAGCTCCCCCAAAGCCTTCAAGTCCACCACTGACCTCAGGGAACGCCCGATCATCCGTTGAATTTCCTGGGTTCGTCCGGCGACCCTACCCATTGTGGATTCTCTAGGAGTTCGGATCTCCGTAGCCCTGGGAAGCATGGAATATTCCGCAGTAACCCACCCTTGCCCCGTATCCTTGAGGAAACTTGGTACCTTCTCCTCGATGCTCGCGGTACAGACAACTCTGGTATCCCCGAGCTCAAAAAGGACCGAACCCTCTGCATGAGGAATGAAATTTCTAACGATATTGACCTTGCGAATTTCGTCGGGTTTTCTTCCATCCACTCTGGTCATTTATCCTCCCTCACATCTCAAATTCAAAATTCAAAGTTAAAAATGCAAAATGACAATCCAAAATTCAAAGTCTAAATCCCAGACGTTCTATCCAGATGCCCTGCAGACCCGATTATAAGACTTTGGGCTTGGACTTCAGACATAAGACCTTGATTTTGCATTTTGATTTGTGATTTTTATTTTTGATTTTTGCATTTTGCATTGACCTGGGATAAACAGCACGAAATGCTGGAAGAAGCTCCTGTGAACGAATTATATCCAGGGTTAAATTTAATTATACTTCATACCTTCTATTTTCCTCAGCCAAGATTACTTCGCCATCGAAAGCTTCCTGGGCTTCAGCTTTGGAGATGAGTGGGTCGTAAGCAGGCCAGATGTGAGTCAAGAGGAGCTTTTTTGCTTTCGCTTGTTGAGCAATTTCGCCTGCCTGCCTTGCCGTTAAATGTCCTATCTGTAAAGAGGCATCCTTTTGCTGAAGGGTGGCTTCACAAATAAACATATCCGCCCCTCGCGCTAGATTTACCAGGCTTGGATGATAGGAGCAATCGGCTGAATAAGCGAGTTTTCTTTCCCCCTCCACCCTCAGGCCAAAGGTGGGAACGAGATGAGGGACTGGATGGAAATAGAGTTTTAAATGTCCGATTTCAAATTTTATCTTCTCATTTATGCTTAAGAATGCAAAGAGCTCTAAAAATTGTTCTCTCCCCTTTTTCGAAATGAGTTGGCAGATGAAATCGGAAGCCCCAGATGGGGCAAGCACTTTAAGGGGAAAAGATGGTATGGAATCGTATTGAAGAAAATAGCGCAATGGGTAAATGTCCAAGAAATGATCGGTATGAAGATGGGTGATCACGATAGCGTTGAGGTCCATGGGGTTGAGCCAGCGAAAAAGATTGCTCAAAACCCCCGTCCCACAATCCAACAGAAGATTGATTTTCTTTGTCTTTATGAGATAGCCACTACAAGCTTTCCCTTTATAGGGATAAGCCGCTGATGCTCCAAGGACTATTAACTCCAATTTTTCTCGCCTACGATTTTAATTTTCATCCTTAGGGTAACCTTCCCTTTAGGAGGATCAATAACAATGGATAACCCAGAATATATACGGCGATGCATTGACCGATACCAACATATAGCGCGGTTATCCAATATGGAACTTTGAGAACTATCATGAGGATGTAAGCCACACCAAAGGCATTGATGATCACGGGTGGGAGCAAGGCGAGCAGCGGACCAAAATAATAACGGATAACCGGTGAGGCACTTTTGCGAAATATTCTGCCAATTTGCCAAGTGAGGAAGGCGGCTATCAGCGTTAGAAGAGAGCCGCCAAATATATCCCAGGGTCCAAGCCCACCATAGATATTTGCAAAGATGCACCCCACAAAGAGACCAGGTACTGCTGCGGGTTCTAAATAAGGTAAGACAGTTAAAGCCTCCGAGACGCGCACCTGCAAAGGACCATAACTTATGGGGGCAAGAAGTATGGTAATGGCTGCATAAAGTGCAGCTATTATCGCTCCTCTAGTAAGAAAGGTCATCCCTTTACCCTCCGCCTCTGGGAAGGATTATTTCCTTCAAAGAAACCCTCTCCACAGCGTTTATCTCTCGACCCAAAAATCTCTCACCTAACTCAAGGAAGCGGGCTTCGTCACCGCTGGAAATAAAGCGATAAAAGGGGATGGATTCCCCCTCCCCAAAGCTCCCCCTCATTGCCAAGAGTTCCTTTAATTCCCTGGCGGCTTCTTTAGCTGAGCTTATGAGCCTTACCTCATCACCCACAGCCTTTTGGATTACCCCAGTTAACAAAGGATAATGGGTGCAACCCAAAATCAAACTGTCAACACCGGCGGAGATTAATGGAGAAAGATACCAACGCACCACCCTCTTGACCTCGGGTCCCACGATCTCTCCACGCTCAACGAAATCGGCAAGTTCCGGGCAGGCTTGAGAACACACCTGTACACCTACATCCAATAAATGTATAGCTCGAGCATAAGCTCCGCTAGAGATGGTAGCTTGCGTCCCTATCACACCGACCTTGCGAGCGCGCGTGGCCAAAACTGCAGCTCTTGCCACGGGTTCTATAACCCCGATTATGGGAATATCAAAATGCTTTTGGGCAACTTCCAAAGCAGCCGAAGAGGCACTATTGCAGGCGATGACCACAAGTTTGATGCCTTCCTCTCGAAGAAAATCGATTATTTCGAAGGTGAATCTCTGTAGCTCGTCTGGGCTTTTACACCCATAGGGGAAACGGGCTGTATCCCCAAAATAAATTATGCTCTCATTGGGAAGACCTTTGATTATTTCAGATACAACGGTGAGACCTCCCACACCTGAATCAAAAACCCCAATGGGTCGATTATCCATTCTCCCTCCATTTCCGAATAAGGACTTACATAATATCCCAAATATCTGCCAAAAAACACTTTTCAAAAATCCCTTCCCCAAAATTCACTTTAGGAGAAATTCTATTGCTCGTTCGGCCGCCTGAGTGGCATTGTGGATACAATCATTAATACCAATACCATAATAGGCATTACCGACGAGATAAAGCCCCTGATATTTATGGGTGAGTCTTTGCTCAATAAATCTAACCCTTTTTTCATGTCCTAAAAGATACTGGGGCATGGAATTTTCCCAGCGATAAATTTTTGTGAGGATGGGCTCGCTATTGATCCCCATAATTTTTTTCAATTCTTCCTTAACTACCTTTAAAACTTCTTCATCGCTTTGGTAAACTATTCCTTCATCCTCAGCAGTGCCCATAAAACACCTGATCAGTACATATCCTTCAGGTGAACGATAAGCAAACTTGGTTGAACACCAAGAAATCGCTTTAACCTGCAGTTTTTCTTGCCTTGATACGAGGACACCAAAGCCTTGAAGTGGATGCGAAAATTTTTCTCTTTTATAGCCAAGAGAAATTGTCGCCGAAGAGACGTAGGGTATTTTGAGCAATATATCCGTTAGACCAGGGTCAATATCTCTGACTATTTCCGCAGTTGCATGGGAAGGCGCAGTTGCCAAAATACAGGCATCGGCTGTGATTGCCCCTGCATCATCGAGAAGAAGTGTAAAACCTTTCCCTGAATTTTCTCTTAAACTCACCGCTTTTCTCCCGGTAATCAAATTTTCGCTTCCGATATAATCCGCAAGAGCCTTTGTGAGCTCACACATGCCCTCTCTGAAAGTCATAAAAATGGGTAACTTTTTCTCCCCTGCCTTTGTCCCCTCCCTCGCCATTCTTCCTCTCGCTAACATGCCCCGAAGTAGACTACCATATTCTTTTTCAAGAATAAGCGCTCTCGGCCAACAACTTCTTATGCTGATTATCTCAGGTATACAAGCATATATGCTACCCAAAAGAGGTTCAGCGACACGGTCAAATATCTCTTTGCCAAAGCGGCGTTTATAAAATTCGGCCAAACTTATCTCCTCATCTTTGTCTCCTAAGGGGGGAATCATAAAGTCAAGAAGAGCACGTATTTTGCCAGACCAGGAAAGAAGGGGACAGAAAAGAATCGAAGAAATTCTCGCCGGAGCGAGAGCCAAGAGACCCCGGGGCAACTGCCATAATTTATTATTCCAGAAAATGAAAGTGAGATGTGCCTCCTCATCACATCCAATCACCTGGTGAGCAATGCCCAGCTCCTCAGCTAGGGCTAAAGTATGGGGTTTTTCCGATTCAAAGGAGTCCGGTCCTCCTTCGATGAGGAAACCATTTGCTTTTTCGGTGAGGAAGATGCCTCCCAACCTTTCCTTTTCCTCAATGAGTAAAACTTCAATGGGTAGGTTAGCCTCGGAGGACTTCTTTTTGATTTTGTATGCGGCGGTAAGTCCGCTAATCCCGCCACCGACGATTACAACCCTTTTCATTATTTGCTCCCTACTTTCATCTTTGAAAATAAAACCGTTTATCTTATTTCTTAAGAGTTTTAAGGTGCTCCCTTATTTCCCTCCTTAACTTTGGGTTTGTCCATTCTCTTTTTATCTTCTCATAAATGGAAAGGAGGCTCTCTTTTCTTATATCTCCGATGTAAAAGGGGAGAGAGCCCTTTATTTTTCCTCTTCCGCTTGCGGAAAGAAAGAGCGTTTTTGGCTTTTGGGAAAGAAGCTTCTTAAGCTCCTCTTTGAAGGAAAAGAAGAAAATCTTCATAGGGGAAAACCGGGAACTATTGTTAGAAATCACTTTCACCAAGTCCTTCTGCTCTTGAGGAGAGAGCGAAAGAAGAGCCCAGTTTTTTGTGGCCCTTCCAAAGGGAAGAAGTTCGCCAACAAAGAAGTCCGAAACGGAAAGGGAGTAAGCGAGTTCAATCGTCTCTTCAATTTCTCGGTAGTTTATCCGCGTCGGAATGAACAGAACCTGTACTTTTATCCCAGCCTCGGTCAACAATTTTATGGCCTTTACCGCCTTGTTCCAACTTGAGCCCAGTCTTAATCCCTCGTGGCTTTCCGCCCTTGAACCATCCAAGCTGATTTCTACGGAGGCAAGATTTAAGTTTACCAAAAAGTTCACGAGGTTCTCTTCAATAAGACTCCCGTTTGTTTCAATCTTTATTGAGATCCTATTTTTGCTCAAAAGCTGGAGAGCTTCCAGGAAATCGGATCGGAGAAAAGGTTCTCCCCCGGTGAAGACGACCCTGGGGATGCCTACCGTGATTGCCTCCTTGGCAACCATAATCGTTTCCTCATCACTAAGTTCGTTGGGAAGGGGCTTGCCGGCATTAGCGTAGCAGTGAAGACACCTCGAGTTACAGGCTAAAGTAAATTGCCAGATGAGGGCAGAGGGAATATTGAGACCTGGTTTATCGATGAAATTTTTCTTAGAAAAGAGAAAATTTTCCACTGTGAAAATTTTATCCCTTCTTTGAAAGATGTTCCAGAACGATCTGGGTCAGGGCCTCAATGAACCTGGGGGAGGCATTAAGCGAGGGTGCCCGGTGAAATTTCGTGATTCCCTTCGATTCCGCTCGTTTGTGCAACTCGATGTCGATATCGTAGAGAATCTCAACGTTGTCGGATATAAAACTTATGGGTACTACCAGGA
>DDKQ01000053.1:10075-27773 GCA_002339355.1 Candidatus Subteraquimicrobium carltonvillense
CACCTCGACTCTGGAACGCCAGATGCCATGGTATAGGACCGATGCGCTCCAAAACTCCGGCAATTGTGGCCTTCAAGTGTTCTAAATAAGGATCTCCGCATTCGATGAGCCTCCTGGGCAAGCTATGAGCGCTGAAAATCACCTGGACTTTTTCGCGGCGCTCCCGGGGGAACTGAGCTAATCCCTCCTCGACTTTCTCCGCCAGAGCATCGAGATAAAAAGGGGAGTCATGCCAGCTCTCAATGTAAGTGACTTCAAGATCGGCTTTGAGATCGGATAGCACCCGCTTCAATTCCTCAATGTTTGAGCCCGTGGTCACCCTGGTGTACTGGGGAGAGAGACTGAGAACGACAACGCGTTTGATCCCATCCCCGATGATGTCTTTAACCGTATTCCGGATATAGGGATGCCAATGACGCATGGCAATATAAACCTTAAACCCTCGATCCCCCATGTTTAGTCGCTTCTCGATTGCCTGCGCCTGCTCCTTCGTGATATCAAGAAGGGGCGAGCGCCCACCAATCTCCCTATAACGTTGGATAACCTTCTCCAATCGCCTCTTGAAATCGAGCGGGGAAATCTCCCCGCGACAGGAAAGGATGTTATATAAAAAGGGCTCAACCGCTTCAAGGCTGTCCGGGGCCCCGAAACCCAGGAGAAGAACGCCTATTTTAGGTCCTCGACTTTCGACTTTCGACATTCGAGTTCTTCACTGCCTTTTGCTGTGCTTGTGGACAGCCTCCACCACGAAGATGACGCGCTCTACCGGTGTCTGGGGCAAAACACCATGACCGAGATTGAAAATATGCCCGGGTCTATTGCCTACCCGATTCAGAATATCCTTCACCCGCCTTTCGATTTCCTCCGGTGGAGCAAAAAGAACGGTTGGATCGAGGTTTCCTTGGATGGCAACATCGTAACCCAGGCGTTCCCAGGCCACATCCAGATCGATGCGCCAATCGATGCCGATCACATCTCCACCGGCTTCCTTCATCGATTCGAGGAGCATCGCTCCTCCCCTGGCATAATGGATCAAGGGGACATCCTTCAGATTCCCCGCTCCACGGTCTAGCCCATCGATAACCCGTTTGGTATAGGGCATCACATACTCTCTGTAATCGCCGGGGCTTAAACACTCGACCCAGGTATCGAAGATTTGAATCGCCTGGACTCCCGCCCGTATCTGTGCATTCAAATAGGAGATCACAACCTTGGTGAGCTTATCCATGAGGGCGTGATACGTTAAGGGCTCCTGGAATATCATGCTCTTGGTGTAAATGTAATTTCGGGAATGTCCCCCTTCCACCAGATAGCTGGCCAAAGTAAAGGGTGCTCCCGAAAAACCTATGAGGGAAACCCTTCCCTCCAAATGGCGGCGAACTATTCGGATGGTCTCCATCACGAAGGGGACTTCCTCCTCGGGATCCATGACGGCCAGAGCATCAACGCTCAATCGATCGCGAATGGGGTTATGGATGATCGGTCCCTTCCCCTCGACGAACTCTAATTCTATTCCCATCGCCTCCATGGGGAGAAGTATGTCCGAGAAGAGAATTGCCGCATCTACCCCAAGCTTATCTACGGGCAAGATCGTGACTTCCGCGGCTAATTCGGGGGTTTTGCACATGGTCAAAAAAGTGGCTTTGCTTCGTATCTCACTGTATTCCCTGAGATACCTACCGGCTTGGCGCATAAGCCACACCGGGGTACAGTCGACGGGTTGACGCCGGCAAGCTTTTAGGAAACGGTCGGGCATATTGTTCCCTTTCAACAGGAAATTTACAATTCACCTTATGATAGCAGAAACAAAAGCGAGTTAAAAAGATGGAATAGATTATAAACCACATTTTGCAGGGGAACACGGGGGATTCATTGTTTCGCTTCAGAGGTTAAAATCTTCGGGGTTTCTCCGCCAATGTCAACCCCACCGTTGTCTTCTTATCATCACGAAGGTAAGTCACCTTTACCTTGTCTCCAACATCCTTGCTCCTTATGGCTTCAATGAGCTCATATCGCCAACTTTTACTTTAACTTCAGTTAGCTTCCCACTTGCTTTGAAATTTAGCCCTGCCTCGTTCTCCGAAAACACTACACCGGTGACAGTTAAAGTCGGGGTAATATCACCCTTGACAACCTTTGCTATTTTTGTTTGATCGGCTGGGGTAGCAGGTTCCCTGAACCAAATGTAATATACCCCAAAGATGAGCCCACCAAGGACAAGGAGAGATAAAATGATTTTTAAAGCTTTGGTTTTATCCATAACCTATCCCCCATCAAGTCCAAAATTTATTCCCTTTTATCAGAATGGGAAGACACGGATCATCTTGGCCTTAATTTGCCCATCAGTGGGTGAGCCGATGACTACGATAATGTCGTCAACTTTAAGGTCAGATACCTTAATGGTTTCTCGTCCTCGCTTGATGGTAGTTTGATCCGATACAACGATGCTTTTCTCAACATCTTTTCCGCTTTTGACGATTATGGTATTATCCTCGATTTTGAGTATCTTACCAAAAACCCCATGACCATCAATGAAATCCCTCAAGCCAAAATTTCTCATAAATCCGCCTCTGGGACCACCAAAGTGTCTGTGATATTGCTCTGCCCAGCGATAAGAAAATCTTGCCTTTTGTGTGCCTACAAACACACCTAGGCCAAAGATGGTAACTAAAACCAGGATTGCAGCAATCCCGACAGTGACCCATAATATCAGGGCTTTTTTAGAACTCTTTTTTTGATTGATGGTGGAATTAGTGTTTTCCCTTTCCATTCTTAAGACTCCCTTTCTTAAAATTTAAGATTTAGCTTTCGGCCAAACTGCAAATTTTTTCTCTGTGACAAAGAGGAAAGAGTCTTGTCTATTAATACAAAGATGAGTAAGGCACTGGCCAGCACCATAACTAGGCTGGCGATGGGCAAAGATTCCAAAATGGCCAAAAGTAGATCATTAAGATTAGCTAATGTAGCGCCAAAGTCCATGCCTAGCATGGATAAGAAGTACCAGATTCCAGAAGTTCTAAGATCGTCTATCAACCAGTAAATAGCCCAAAAAAACAAAGGGCAAACAAATACTACGCCACTAATCATTAGGGCCATCTTCAAGCGAAGGTGCCGCATAAGTGACCTATAAGTTTCATCTTCAATTCTGGTAACTATTTGGTTGACTAAATTTCCTGGTGGATTAAGTGGCTTGAGTTTGGAAAATAATCTATCCACATCATCTTGTCTCATATTTTTGCCTCCTATTACTGACACAATTTAGTTTCAAAAAAGTTTCAACTCTTCGCTAGATTTGATCCTTTAGTAAGGATCTTAACAACTTTTTAGCACGGAAAAAGTAGGTTTTAACGGTACCAAGAGGTAATTCAAGAATATTGGCAATTTCCTCAAAGGTAAGCTCTTGAGTATAGCGTAAGATGACTACCGATTGATATTTAATGGGAAGTTTTAGAATCGCTGAATTTTTAGGTCTAATCGTAGCCCTCGGCCCTATTGTGGCTGCTCACTAAGTAGGAGACCTCGCCTCCCAAAAGGAGGGAGAGGCTGAAGAGATAAATCCAGACGAGGAAGAGCATACCCACCCCCACCGGTCCAAAGAAAGAAGCTAGGTTGACCTTGCTTATATACCAGCTAAAAACCCAATTTAGAAAAGAAAGGGCAATGGTGGCAACCAGGCCTCCCAGTAGGGAACTCTTCCAAGGAACTTTCGCCGCGGGAAGGAATCTATAAGCCAATGTAAGCATCAGAAATGCAAAGAAAAGGTAAAAGAGAAAATACACCCAGTTTAACCAAAGATATTTGCCTATATAACTCGATAGTCTGGCAACGAGGGTTCTAAGCAAAAGCTCTCCAATGGAGAAGGAGAAGAGCATAACGATTATGGTCAGAAATATCACCCACGAGATGAATTTTCTTTTTATAAAAGATCTTACGTGCGGCACCCTCCATATCTTGTCGAGAGCTAATGTTAACTGCTCGAAAAAGACCGCCCCGCTTAGGAAAAGAGTCAGAAGTCCTGTTGCTCCAGCCAGTCTTCTTGCCCTCATAGCAGTGTCTATGCTTATCTCCAAAAGCGTTCCCAGGTCCGAATGGAAATTTGAGACCAGCTGGATAAGTTGGCTTTTAAAGTTCACGACCAGAGGAAAGTCAGAGGCCAGAAGAAACCCAAAAAATGAAATAATCACAAGAAGCAAAGGGAGAAGAGAGAGGGATGCGAAGAATGAAATCGCGGCTCCTAAAGTAAAACAATCATCTTCCAGAAATTTCTTTCCTGTAGCTGCAATATACTGAACAAACTCATATTTATTCTTAGCTGACTTGATTGAATCTCCCAACGACCAAAGACACCCCTTCCTTGGCCGATGTTACTTTTTCAATTGCGAATAGCCGATTTGACATTTCAAGAGCTTTTCACTTGTTTCTTTACAAATGAGTTTACTTCGCCTTTATTTTTAGAAAATGGCTTTATAGAACCAAAAAGAGGATGTGGAGATGAGCGGATTCGAACCGCCGACCTCCGCCTTGCAAGGGCGGCGCTCTCCCAACTGAGCTACATCCCCACATTGATAAAAAGGCCCTTCCGAAGTTCAACCATATTTTAATGCAGCTGAATGAGTATATCAATAATATCTGCCCACGGCGCACAGAATTTATTGGTTTTGGGTTTTCAGTGCAATCAATAATTTTCACACAAAAGTTCATAATATGCCCGAGGATATCCACAGGCAGGACACTTCTCAGGGGCTTCTTTGCCTTCGTGAACATAACCGCAATTTCTACATTTCCACTTCATAATTCGATCCCTCTTGAATACCTCTCCCTTCTCCAAATTCCTGAGCAGTGCCTGGTATCTCTTCTCGTGCTCCTCCTCAACCTCGGCTACTTCTCTAAAGAATTCGGCAATTTCACTGAAGCCTTCCTCGCGAGCTATCTTTTCAAATTCTGGATACATCTCCGAGTGCTCATAGCGCTCGCCTTCGATTCCCGCCCTTAGATTCTCCCTCGTGTTACCGAGACCTTTCAAGAATTCAAAAATCCTTTGCGCATGGGCCCTCTCATTTTCGGCCGTTTCCTCAAAAATCGCTGCGATTTGCTTAAGGCCCTCCCCTCTTGCCTTTCGAGCAAAGAAGGTATACTTGTTTCTCGCCTGAGACTCGCCGGCAAAGGCTTTCCATAAATTTTCTTCAGTTCTACCCATTGCAACCCTCCTTTTTTAGAGGCTACCTGTCGATCCCCTTTCGACAACGGGACGGGACACGGTGCCAAATGTCGCGCTTTAATCGGTTCAATGTTCCTTGTGCTCTCTCTTCCATAATAGAAAATAAGCCAGAACTACTGAGATGAGGTCTTCTCGATAACTTTATTGTAAAATTTTTCCTGCAAAGGAACCACCCGCTTCAAAGGCTAATTGCCTTATTTTTCCTCGCTTAAGCCTTAAGCCCTTCTTAAAAATAAAAAAAGAGTCACACCGTATGCTTTGCCTTGGCTTGCTTTTGAATTAAAATCACATGGAATATTTTAGCGGGATTCGATGCGGATTTTAATGGCGGTTCGCTCTTCTCCGTCTATTTCAACATCAGCGAAGGCGGGAAGAAAAATGAGATCGAGTCCACTCGGGGCAACAAAACCCCTGGCGATGGCGACGGCTTTTATTGCCTGATTGAGTGCCCCTGCCCCAATAACCTGAATCTCAGCTACTCCGTTCTTTCGCAACACTGCAGCTAAGGCCCCTGCTACAGAATTTGGATTCGATTTTGATGAGACCCTTAGTACCTCCACTTTTGACTCCCTTAGTATGACAGCTATCTGCTATTCATATATCGTCTTTGACCCTTTTAAAAACCCTTTAGGGGATTCGTAGGATTTAGATGAATAATTTTTCCTCAATTTAAATTAATGTGGGCCTACCTGGATTCGAACCAGGGACCTCACCCTTATCAGGGGTGCGCTCTAACCTACTGAGCTATAGGCCCAAAAACCTCGACAACCGATGGGCAAGAGATTCATTTGTACTTCTTTGGCGATTTTTATTGTACATGGTGAAAAGGAAGATATCAATACCGTGTGCTGATGCGAACCGAATTTCCAATTTAGGGTTTTAAAAAACCATTTTTTCTGCTATGCTTTGATCTATAACGAGGCGATTTGGGTATATAAATTTTGGAGTGGTTATCATGTTGGAGATGCAGGTGCATGGAGTCAACTTAGATGTTATAACGAATCAGCCGGTAATAATCCTAAAAGATATAGAGGCGAAGAAATTCCTCCCCATCTGGATCGGGCAGTTCGAAGCCACTTCCATACTCATGGAAATTCAAGGAATAAAACCCTCCCGCCCCCTCACTCACGACCTTTTAAAGTCGGTAATTGAAAGTTTGGATGCCAAGGTAATTCGCATCGTCATTAGCGATCTTAAAGAAGGAACATTCTATGCGCGCATACATTTAATCAGGGATTCTTGCTGTTTTGAAATTGATGCCCGACCCAGCGATGCCATCGCTTTAGCGGTACGAGTGAAAGTACCCATTTTCGCCGCCGAAAAGGTGATACAAAAAGCCTCCATAGTCAGTGAGGCCGGGGAAGAAGAGGAGATCCAAAGATTTAGAGAATTCTTGGATCACGTCAGTCCCGAGGATTTTAAAGAATAGCCGCCCCAAGCATTCCTGCAGATCTGAAAATCCTACTCCGTTTCATGTGTTCCCTTCACTTTCAAGGAAATTTTGAATTCGAATTTGAGGAAGGGATATGAAAGTTCTTAAGCTCCACCCCTGGAATGTGAGTCCCAAGGAAGCCATGCAGATTCAAAATCATCTGCGAAGCAGGATCGTAACGGAAAATGTCCCCGAAATATCAAATGTTAAAAGGATCGCCGGAGCAGATGTTTCCTATTCTAAACGGGAAAATATGATTTACGCAGCGGTTATCATCTTCTCCTTTCCGGAGCTTCAAATATTGGAAGAGAAAGAAGCAATCCTCCCCGCAACTTTCCCCTACGTGCCTGGTCTTTTAATCTTCCGAGAAGGTCCAGCACTAATAAAGGCTTTCGAACAAATAGAACGGGAGCCCGATTTGGTGATGTTCGATGGACAGGGGATTGCCCATCCCAGAGGAATAGGAATTGCCACGCATATGGGCATGCTTCTGGATAAACCCTCCATCGGCGTGGCCAAAACAGTTTTGGTGGGAGAGCATGATGAGCCAGAGCGGAAGAAGGGGTCGGTCTCCCCTCTGATAAAGAATGGGAGAGAAATAGGGGCCGTGGTTCGAACGAGAGAGGACGTGGAACCAGTCTTCGTTTCCATAGGATTCAAAATAGATCTACCCACAGCCGTGGATTTCGTGCTCAAGTGTTGTCAGGGATATCGGCTTCCGGAGCCCGCTCGCAAAGCACACCATTTCTCAAACCAGCTCAGGGGTAAACTTAAAGAATTCCATCAACCCACCCTATTTTAGGCTTCTCCCAAGAGCAAACCAGCTCGAAATCAGAGAAATAATGGATAAAGCAACTAACACTATCAGCCACCAGCGAATATGACGCGAGGTTAATTTGAGGTTATAGCCATGTCCTGGGTTCAGACCCCAAATGGCGGTGTTGCCTTCGATCCTTTGTGCATTTGAGGAAGTAATTTTCCCCGGAACCTTAACCGTCAGAAATATCGGGGCTTTTTGCTGCACCGGGAAGGGAGTTAAATCGACCTCTACATTGCACTCATAAAGGGTTACAAAGGCCCAGTCCTTCCTGATGAAATTTTGGAGGAAGAGTTCGCTACGAATTCTTTTCTGCAAATTCGGCGGGATGGATTGATCGGCAGTTAAATTTATGGAGAGATTCCCCTTTAAATCGAATTCGGCATTTCCCTTGACCGTTGAGCATCCACGAGGCGCCAGCAAGATTAAAAGTGCCAGGGTAATTAGGGAGATCCAGAAAATGATGGTCCATCTATCAGCACTCATTACACTACTTGAAATGGTTTTAACCCTTCAAAACTCCAAGCGGTTTTAACTTCACCACTTTCTTGGACAGACCGGCTCCGTGGCAAATTTCCACCACTTTGCTCACATCCTTGTAGGCTTGAGGGGCCTCTTCCGCGAGAAGGGGAATGTGTCCAGCCACTATCACAATTCCCTTTTCCTCCAGTTCTCGTTTGAGCTCATCCCCTCGAATCTGCCTCTTTGCCTTGCTCCTACTCATAACACGCCCAGCCCCATGGCAAGTGGATCCAAAGGCCTCTGTCATTGCCCTTGCTGTGCCCACCAGCACGTAAGAGCAGGTTCCCATATCCCCAGGGATGATCACGGGTTGTCCAATATCTCGGTAAACCTTGGGTATGTCCGGATGGCCCGGCCCAAAGGCTCTGGTGGCTCCCTTTCTGTGCACGCAGAGCTTCATCCTCCTGCCATTGACTTCGTGCTCCTCAAACTTGGCGATGTTGTGAGAGACATCGTAAACCACACCCATCCCCAAAGATTGGGCGCTTTTCCTGAAGATGTATTCGAAGGATTGTCTGACCCAGTGGGCCAGGCAATGTCTGTTCGTCAGGGCATAATTGGCGGCACAGGCCATGGCAGCATAGTAGTCCTTCCCCTCCTGGGATGTGATGGGAGCGCAACCGAGCTGTCTGTCGGGTAAATCGATTCCAAATTCTCTAACTGCCCTATCCATGACCTTGATGTAGTCGGTGCAAATTTGATGTCCCACTCCCCGGGAACCAGAGTGAATCATCACCGTAAGTTGACCCTTATACAAGCCCAGAGCTTCGGCTAGCCTCTCGTCGTAGACCTCGACGACCTCCTGAGCCTCTAAGAAGTGATTTCCCGCCCCTAGGGTACCAGGTTGATCGAAGCCTCTTTGAAAGGCTCGACTGCTAACCTTGCTCGGATCAGCCCCCTGAAGGCATCCTCCCTCTTCAGTGAACTCTGCATCCTCCTCCCAACCATAGCCCTTCCTTATGGCCCACTTAACACTCTTGGTCATGAGCTCTTCCATTTCCCTCCGGCTAACCTTAATCTTGCCCCTGCTCCCCACGCCCTTGGGGATATTCCTGGAAAGTTCGTGCATCAAGGGTCCCATCATAGGCAAAACATCCTTGGCGATCAGGTTGGTTCTTAAGAGCCTGACACCGCAACTGATATCATAACCTACGCCGCCTGGGGAGATTACTCCCCTTTCAACGTCCATGGCCGCTACTCCTCCGATGGGAAATCCATAGCCCCAATGGATGTCGGGCATGGCATAGGAGGCCCTTACGATGCCCGGAAGGAAAGCCACGTTTATGACTTGCTCTAAAGCTCTGTCTTCCTCCGCCATTTGGATCAGCTCATCGTCGGCATAAATGATGCCGGGAACTCGCATTCCCTTGCGGTAGGTCTGTGATATCTTGTAACAATACGGGTTAAGCTTTTCCCACACTCCAGCCATTAATTGCCCTCCCAACTTTGTCAATGGCTGATTGTCATCCAATCAGACGTCGAAGATTACCTGTACCATCCAGGTTTCGTTCCTCTCCACTCTCAACATATGATAAGTGCAGGCCTTAATTTGAATTTCGATGTCGTGGCGGTTCAGGTCTATCCGCTCGCCTTGAAGCGTGGCTTTGAGAAAATGTTGCTCATCCCAATCGGTTATCTCGAATCGACTGAAGAGAACCCGTTCGGCATCGAAAAGGTAAAGGAGCTCATTTAACCACTCCACGAGGAGGGTCTCTCTGTCCTCCGCGGCGATATCCACCTTGAAGGTTTCCCTCGGTTGTACCTTGTCGATATCTGTCATGATGGAAAACATACCAGTTGCTGCATTCTCGAAGGCTTCTTTGAGGGTTGTGCCATAGGCTTTAAGACCGATGTCCGCCGTGTGATCTAGAACTTTAAAGGGCTTCACTATTTCCTCCTCTTCTTGTCCTTGCTTACCACTACCTTTGCTAGAGCGCTTACCTTATCCTCGCCTCCCAAGTTCATGATCTTTACTCCCTGTGTGTTCCTTCCCTGTCTTGGAATTCCCCTCGTGGGAACCCTAATCACATTGCCCTCACTTGATACCACCATCAGTTCATGATCCTCTCTGACCACCTTGACTCCAGCCAGCTTCCCTCTGGTGGAAACGGTTTTTAAGGTCTTTGCCCCCTTCCCTCCTCTGCCTTGTCGGGGATATTTAAAGATAGGGGTTCTCTTTCCGAAGCCTGCCTCTGTGACCACGAATAAATCTGCATCCTTGATCGCGATATCCATGCCCAAAACCTCATCACCGGGCTTAAGTCTTATTCCTCTCACCCCGCTTGACGCACGTCCCATGGGCCTTACATCTTTCTCGCTGAACCTTATGGCCTGCCCGTGCCTGGTCACCAGGATGGCGTCTTCCTCCCCCTTTGTGAGCTTTACGCTGATGAGTTCATCTTCGCCCCTTAAAATAATAGCAATAATTCCATCCCTTCGGGTAGTGTCGTACTCCTTCAAGCGAGTTTTTTTCACAAGCCCCCTCTTGGTGGCCATGATCACATGTCTATTCTCATCGAATTCCCTGGTGGCAATGACGGCGGCTATCATTTCATCGGTGCGGAAGGGAAGGATGTTCACGATCGCCTGCCCTTTTGAGGTACGCGAGCCCAGGGGAAGCTCATGAACTTTGAGCCGATAGACCTTCCCTTTATTTGAAAAGAATAGGACATAGTGATGGGTTGAGGAGATGAAGAGGTGTTCAACGAAGTCGCCCTCCTTTAAATTCATCCCCAAGACTCCCTTTCCGCCCCGGCGTTGTTTTCTATAGGTGGCCACGGGGAGGCGCTTCACGTATCCGGAATGGGTGATGGTTACGACCATCTCCTCCTCAGCGATGAGATCTTCGATGCTCAACTGAGGAGCAACGCTGCTGATTTGGGTCCGCCGCTCATCGCTATGGCTCTTCCTTATCTCTTGGAGCTCTTTTTTTATGAGTTCGAGCACCCCCCTCTCGTCGGCCAGAATGCCCTTCAAATGTTCTATCTTGGCCAGAAGTTCTTTGTGCTCGGTTTCGATCTTCTCCCGTTCCAAAGCGACCAATCGCTGAAGCCTCATATCCAAGATGGCCTGGGATTGCTCCGGACTTAACTTGAACTTTTGGATTAATCTCTTCTTGGCTTGCTCAGCGGTTTTGGATCGGCGAATGATCCTTATTACCTCATCCAAATTTTTGAGGGCTACGAGCAAGCCTTCGAGGATGTGGGCTCTGGTTTCCGCCTTGTCCAATTCGAACCTGGTGCGTCGGATCACAACCTCCCTTTGATGCTCGATATAGTGCCTGATGATTTCCACCAGGTTTAAAGTCCTTGGAACCCCATTTACCAAGGCGAGCATGATTACCCCAAAGGTGACCTCGAGTTGGGTATGTTTATGCAGTCTATTCAAGACGACCTGGGGAATGGCTTCGCGTTTGAGCTCCAGAACTAAGCGCATACCACTTCTATCCGATTCGTCTCTGAGATCCATTACCTCCTGTAGTTTTCTCTCCCTGACCAACTCGGCGATCTTCTCCGCGAGCCGAGCTTTATTGACCTGGAAGGGGATTTCGGTGATGACTATGCGCGTCCTTTCCCCTTTAACCTGTTCCACGTGTGCCTTTCCCTTCACCCTTATACTCCCGCGTCCGGTCTCATAGGCATCCCTTATCCCCTTTCTGCCCATGATCACTCCCCCCGTGGGGAAGTCCGGTCCCTTTATCGCCCTCATTAGCTCACCTGTGGTTACCCCCGGATTATCGATGGTCATGATTATCCCATCTATGACCTCTCTTAAGTTGTGGGGGGGAATGTTTGTGGCCATGCCCACGGCGATGCCCGAAGATCCATTCACCAACAAATTTGGAAATCGAGAGGGCAAAACGGCGGGTTCTGTTAGGGTGTCATCGAAGTTGGGGGTGAAGTCCACGGTGTTCTTATCAATATCTCGGAGGAGCTCCATGACCAGGGAGGATAGTCTGGCCTCTGTGTAGCGCATGGCAGCTGGGCTATCCCCATCGACCGATCCAAAGTTGCCATGCCCATCAATGAGTTCGTATCGACAGGAAAAGTCCTGAGCCATTCGAACCAGGCTATCGTAAACGGCCATATCTCCATGGGGATGGTATTTACCCAAGACCTCCCCGACGATGCGAGCACATTTTTTGTGAGGCCTACCAGGGGTCATTCCCATATCGTACATGGCATATAGGATACGGCGATGCACCGGTTTGAGCCCATCGCGGACATCGGGTAGAGCTCTACCCACGATTACGCTCATGGCGTAATCTATGTACGAGCTCTTCATCTCCTCTTCAATTTCCTTGGGAATGACCTTCTTGGCCAAATTTCCAAATGGGTTTCGGTTTTCCGGCATGCGAAAACCATCTCCTAAAAATGAATTTTAATTTGGACTATTAACGAGTTAGGTCGACATTTTATACATTCAAGGGCACTTCACCCCGACCATAGTGTTAACCCATCTTGTTAATGATACATTTTTAATTTCTGGATTCCGGTTTATATATCCAAAAACCTTACATCTTTGGCGTATTTCTGGATGAATTCCCTTCTGGGTTCGACCTTATCACCCATGAGGGTGGTGAAAATCTCATCCGCAAGGATGGCGTCCTCGAGGGTTACCTTAAGAAGGGTACGGGTCTTGGGATTCATGGTTGTCTCCCAGAGCTGCTGTGGGTTCATCTCTCCCAATCCCTTATATCGCTGAACGCTGGCTCCCCTCCCCACTTTCTTAAGCAATTTATTTAGCTCGACTTCGCTATGGGCGTAATAATCCGTATTGTTATAGCAGACCTTGTAAAGAGGAGGTTGGGCAATATAAACGTAGCCCGCTTCAATGAGTGGAAGCATGTAACGGTAGAAAAAGGTCAAAATCAACGTCCTGATGTGGGCACCATCAACGTCAGCATCGGCTAGGATTATGGCCTTGTGATACCTGGCATTGTTGATATCGAAATCCTCTCCAATTCCCGTTCCCAGAGCGGTGATTATGGCCTGAATCTCGTCATTATTCAGGATTTTGTTCAAGCGAGCCTTTTCCACGTTGAGGATTTTCCCTTTCAGAGGGAGGATCGCCTGGAAGCTCTTATCCCTAGCCTGTTTTGCCGAACCTCCCGCGGAATCCCCTTCCACGAGGAATATTTCGGTTAGGGCGGGGTCTCTCAGGGAACAGTCGGCCAGCTTCCCGGGAAGCGAAGTGGTCTCCAAAAAACTCTTACGGCGGGTGAGTTCCCTCGCCTTTCTTGCCGCCTCCCTGGCCCGAGCAGCGGCGATGGCTTTGCTCACGATGGCTTTGGCTTCCTTCGGGTTCTCCTCTAAAAACTCCCCCAGCTTTGTGGCCACGGTATTTTCCACAAAACTTCTGATCTCCGTATTCCCCAGCTTGGTTTTAGTTTGTCCCCCAAACTGTGGTTCCAAGAGCTTGACGCTGACGATCGCCGTGAGCCCCTCGCGGATATCTTCCCCGGATAGATTCTCCTCCTTCTCTTTAAGAAAGCCCTTCGCTCTGGCATAATCATTTATCGTCCTAGTCAGGGCATTTTTAAAACCGATGAGATGTGTCCCGCCCTCATGGGTGTTGATATTATTGGCGAAGGTGAAGATGCTTTCGGTATATCCCATATTGTATTGCATGGCCACCTCGACGTGATCGCCATCTCCCTCGGACTCAAAGTAAATTACCTTTTTGTGGAGAGGATCTTTATTGGCGTTGAGGTGTTTCACGAAGTCGATTACCCCTCCGTGATAAATGTATAGGGCTCGCTCTGGAGGCTCGATGCGCTCATCGATGAGCTCGATTTTAAGTCCCTTGGTCAGGAAGGCCGTTTCCTTCATCCTCTGGGCTATTGTGTCGAATTTAAAATCGATTTCTTCAAAAATCTCATCATCCGGAAGGAAGGTTATGGTCGTCCCGGTGCTTCTACACCTACCACAGGCCCTGAGGTCAGTTACCGGTTTTCCGCGCCCATATCTTTGCTGGAAGATTTTGCCGCGTCTTCTGACTTCAACGAGTAGCCACTTTGACAGGGCATTGACCACGGAAAGTCCGATACCATGAAGCCCTCCGGAGACCCTATAGCCTTTGCCTCCAAATTTTCCTCCAGCATGGAGGTAGGTGAGGACTATCTCCACGGCGGGTCGATTATATTTTGGGAGATTCTCTACGGGGATACCCCTCCCGTCGTCGGTGACCTCCACCGAATTGTCGGGGTGAATGGTCGCCTTAATGTTTCGGCAGAAACCCGCCATGGCTTCGTCTATGCTGTTGTCGACGACCTCGTAGACCAGGTGGTGAAGCCCCCGCGGTCCCGTACTCCCGATATACATACTTGGGCGCTTGCGCACCGCTTCCAGACCCTCGAGTACGGTGATATCCTTGGCGGTATAAGTGAATTTTCTTGACGGGTTTTCTTCTTTCACCGATATCTCCTTTCCGCCTTTGAACTTTAAAATGGCCCGCTGTGGGCACAAGCTGTCCCTATTATATCATGTTTGGGCTGGTCTTTGCCATTTTTCGTTCAAAATACAAAGCGCACACAAACCCCTCTCCTTGCCCATCCAGCGGGCGGGGCTGCCTGGGCCTGTGGGCTCTGGTTTATAAAACCTCCCGCACTTGGTGCAGGGCTTAAACCCCCGCCGCAATCGGGATATATTGAACTTTTTATCCAAAATTAAGATTTTTGTGAGCTCCTCTCTTAGCCCTTCGTCGGATACGGCTTTAACGGCTGCCTCAATCTCCTTAATATCGCTTTCGGAGAGCTCTATCTCCCCAGGGGTTCCGCAGGCCCCCTGCGGGTCTGAAGGACGTAGGGGGTCGGTAAAGCCTCCCGTCTCATCCACCCCCTTGGGTTGGAATCTAATGTCCTTAACTATCTCCTTTCCCAGGTAATTATTGAGGGCTCTGAGTAGCTCCGGCTTGATGAAGCTCAGCTCATGAGCCCACATGGGGGATGTTGTGGAAACGAATAAAATTCCATTTTTGATGAGGTAGGGTCGGGCATTATGAGAAATCTCCTCTCCAACCACCTTGCTCCAAATGGTTAAGCTTAAGGTTTGCTCTACTTTCTTCTTTATTTTTAAGTTGTCCATGGTTTCGTTTAAAATTTCCCGGATGGATTTAAACATCGTGACTTACCTGTCCCCCCTCTATTCTGAAGAGGTTGGCATCTTTGAGATGCTGTGGTGCGAAATAAACCGGGTTTGTGCTGGTTATTATGGTTTGTGCATCCTCTTCGATCATCTCCATAAGAAATGTTCGCCTCTTCTCGTCGAGCTCGGATAAGGCGTCGTCGAGGAGAAGGACCGGAAAATCCTTGGTCTCCTCTTTAATGAGCTCCCATTGACCGAGCCTTAGGGCCAGGGAGGATGTTCTCTGCTCCCCTTGAGATCCAAAGGTTCTCATATCAACCCCGTTTACCTGAATTAAGAGGTCATCTCGGTGGGGTCCAACTAGGGTCATCCCTCTCTCGATTTCCAAACCTCTCTTCCCCTCAAGCTCCAATTCGAAGCGGCTTTCTATCTTCCCCGGAGTCGGCTCATCCTCAATCAATTCGCAAAGATAGGTTAGGTGTAGATTGTCCCCTCCCTTTCCCCCGGTCATCCTCCTGTATGCTTCGTCGCTATATTTGCATAGCCTTCTTATTATCCTCTCTCTTTGAATTATGATCCGTGTCCCGGTCTCAATTAAATGTTTATCCCACATATCGAGAGCAGAAGGCTCTCGCTGTTGCACGGCAATTTGTTTGAGAAGCGCATTTCTTTGCCTTAAGCACCTCAAATACCGCTGCCTCCAAAAGTAGTATTGTGAATGGACTTGGCTGATGACATCGTCAATGAAGCCTCTCCGCCCCTCCGGACCCTCCTTGACGATTTTTAAGTCTTCAGGGCAAAAGAGAACGGCATTTATGTGACCGATCAAATCGCCTACTCTCCTCTTGAGCGCCCCATTTATCTTTATCCTGCTTAAACCATCCTCCCCGATCATCAATTCCACGCAGGTTTCCTTTCCCCCCCTTATCGCCTTTCCCCTGATGCAGGAAAAGGTCGCCTCCCAGTTGATTAGCTCCCTATTTAAGTGGGTTCTGTGCGATTTCCCCAAAGATAAAAGATGGATGGCCTCTAAAACATTCGTTTTCCCTTGGGCATTGTCCCCCAGGATGATATTGAGAGAGGGTGAAAAATTCAAACCAAGCTTTGTGTAATTCCTGTAATTCAAGAGATCTATCGATTTTAAATGCATCCCATTCACTTCTCTAGTCAAGACAAATAAAAAAGGAGCCAACTCCTTCGACTTCTACTACATCTCCCTGTTTGAGTTTGTAACCCCTTCTTAGCTCCACATAACCGTTGACTTTAACCCGTCCGCTTTTGACCAAGATCTTGGCCTCTCCGCCCGTAGAGGCCACATTAGAGAATTTTAAAAATTGACGGAGCTTCGTGCCCTTCTTTAAGAATACCTTTTCCTTTTCCACTGAATTTAACTTAATCGAACGGGCATGATTAAATACAGGAAATTCTCGGGTCCGGAGGGCTTCAAAAGAGCGGGTTTTATGGGACTCGTCATCTCAAAGGCTATCTTTTCCTCACCAACACTCACCAGACCATCGAGAAGAAATTGGGGATTGAAGGCGATTTCCATTCCGCCACCACTATTTTTAACCTCGATCTCCTCCGTGGCTTCCCCAACATCGTACGTTATGGCCGAAATCTTCATTTGCTCATCATCTATTTTTAACTTGACCGGATTGTTCTGCGCTAAGAGAGAAACTCGTCTCAAAGCATTGATAAACTGGTCTCTTTCTATTTCCAGCCGTAGCTCGTAACCCTCCGGTAGGAGTTGCTGGTAGTTGGGAAACTGTCCCTCTATTAAGCGGGAAATTAAAGCTATCTTCCGGTCCGTAGCGGCTTCAGTGGATAAATTTAAATTGAATATTATTTGATTTTCTGTGGCTTTAATGCCTACTTCACTTGCTTCATCCTGATGGGAGGAGATTATCTTGGTTAGCTCCTCGAGGGTTCTCGCTGGAATGATTACATTTAGTTTCTTTTGATTTTCCGCATCATCAGATCCGTATGGAGATCCCGTTTCAGCAACTCTTACCGCCAATCTATAACCATCGGTGGCCACCATTTTGAGCTTGTTTCCTTCAATATTTACCAAGACTCCAGTGAGCACCGGCCTGGTCTCATCGCGTGATACGCTCTTAATAACCTGCCTTATTACATTCAACAATATGCCCGGTTCGATGGTGAAACCATCCTTTGGTATGATTTCAGGAAATCTTGGAAAATCCTCGGGTGATAAAACTCTGATTAGAAATTTGGATTTTCCACAAATTATATTTAGTTGGTTAGAAGAGTCTAAATACATCTCGATTGTAGCCTCGGGTAGATTTCTTATAATATCATTGAGTAGTCTGGCGGGAATGACAATCGAGCCTGGGGATTGCACAGTAACATCAACTTCGCATTTTATGGAAATTTCAAGATCTGTTGAGCACAAAAAAAGCTTATTCTTCTGCTCCTCGGATCCATAGGGAGTTCGAAGAAATATACCACTTAAAATAGGTAATGTACTTCTGGCCGAGACTGCTCTTGAAGCTGTTTGTACAGCTTCAAGAAAATCGCTCTTTGCGGTTCTGATCCTCAATTTTGAATTCCCCCCATGATATAGATTCTCTGTTATTACTTAGTATATCTCAAAATATCTTATT
>DDKQ01000066.1:0-20444 GCA_002339355.1 Candidatus Subteraquimicrobium carltonvillense
AAATCCTAAAAAAATGTACTAATCGCAGACATTGGTAACACTCCAGTCAGGTATAATCGGTCAAAGAACACAAACCAATACCTAGAAAGGAGTGCTACCATGTATCATTCTAACACTAAACTCACCTTTCATTCGAGAAAGAAGATGATCTTAGATTACAAATCAGGCAAACCAGTAAGTAGAATAGCTAAAGAACTGGGTATCTCCAGAAAGTGCTTCTACTACTGGAGAGCTCGGTATGATCAATTTGGAGAATTAGGCCTTAAAAACAGATCAACCAGACCAAAGTCGTCACCAAACAAAACAGATTCTCAACTAGAACAAGAAATCCTTAAAGCTTAAGAAAGAGAAAAAAGATTGGTCCTCAAAGGATAGCTGTCAAGCTCAATTTAAGTCTTTTAAATCCCAAGAGAAAAAGAAAGATTATCAGGCTCGGAGGGATGCCCCTAACAATATAAGTATTACCAATGTGCGTAAACATTACAATTAGCATTTGGAATTTGCCTATCCTCTAATTTCGAGGGAGATGTCGAGGGAAGGAGCCGCTTGAGTGAGAACCCCGACGGAAATCCAATCCACCCCGGTTTTCGCCATCTTCACTACATTTTCAAGAGTCACGCCACCGGATGCTTCAACAAGAGCTCGTTTGTTTACGAGTTTTACCGCCTCGAGCATGGTATTGATATCCATGTTATCCAGCATGATCACATCGGCTCCAGCTTCTATAGCCTCCTTCACTTGCTCCAAAGTTTCCGCTTCCACCTCGATTTTTACCTCGTTGGAAAGATGTGAGCGAGCAGTTTTTATCGCTTGGGCGATGCCACCCGCTGCTCGGATGTGGTTATCTTTGATTAAAACTCCATCATATAAACCGAGACGGTGATTGAAACCACCCCCGACTTGGACCGCATATTTCTCGAATGCCCTCAAACCGGGCAGGGTTTTGCGGGTGTCCATAATCTTCACCGGATAAGACTTTACCCTTTCAACAAATTTATGGGTTAAAGTGGCTATTCCCGATAGGTGCTGGAGGAAATTTAAGGCGGTGCGCTCCCCAGTCAAGATGCTTTGGGTAAAACCTTCAACCGTTGCTAAAACCTGCTCAGGTTGCACCTTTTCTCCATCATCTACCCGTGGATTGAAAATGATGGAATTGTCCAAGAGTGTGAACACTCTGGCTGCGATTTCCATCCCAGCGATAATTCCAGAATCCTTACAAAGGATGATCCCCTTCGATCTTTGAGGTTCAGGGAATACCGCCTTGGTGGTTATATCTCCCACTTCACCGAGGTCTTCATCCAAAGCAACTTTTATGATCTTATCCACCAATTTAGGATCTAGGTACACTTTTCATACACTCATTTCAATTAAATGTAGTGGTCGAGCTCGCTCGACTTCAAGGATGATTTCTCGCCTGAAATTTTTCCTGAATCTGACCATTTTTACATTTAATATTAAGGTGAGTCGTAAATCTAACTCTTATAAAGGGCCACTTGCAGAGCAAGTGTGAGCGACGGCGTCGCCCCGACTCGTCGGGGAGCAGCTGCGGCAAATTGACTTGAGCGAAGCGGATGTCGATTTCGCACTGCAACAGTAAGAGCAGTCCCAAGCGAACCCGAAGCTCAAGGGCGTCCCTTTGTTTTATTCACAACCAAGAGTTATGACACCCACCTATATTTAAATATTTGTTGGTGTCAACTACGTTTTAGCAAAGCAAGCTTTGCCGCTACTATCTGGGGTGGCAGTGGTTGATTTTTAAAATGATGTGCTTCTTCCAACCTGCATCATCTTTCTGAGGAAAGTCCTCCCTGAAGTGTACTCCTCGACTCTCCTCGCGCATTAAAGCGGATCTGCAAATGAGCTCAGCGACCATGATCATATTTTGTAGCTCAAATCCTTCCACCAAAGAAAATTCCATATTCAAAATATCCTTGAGAGAATCCATGACCTTGAGGGCTCTCTTCAAGCTGACCACGGAGCGAGTAACACCCGCATCTTCCATCATTGTCTTCTGAATCAAGTTTCGGCATTCCTCAATCTTCACATCCTTAGGTCTCCGAGGATATGTGTAAGTCATCCTTATCCCGAGTAAATCTTCTTGAGAAATCTCGTTTGCCTTTTCCTCCAGGATATCCATGATCCTCTTGCTGAAAACGAGCCCTTCCAAAAGGGAATTGCTGGCCAACCTGTTTGCCCCATGAACGCCATTGGCGGCAACCTCTCCACTGGCATAAAGACCTGAAAGGCTCGTCCTTCCATAGATGTCCGTTTTAACACCCCCGATCATGAAATGAGCGGCTGGAGAAACGGGGATGAGATCTGTGGACAAATCATATCCGCTCTCCTGGCATCTCTTCCAAATGGTGGGGAATCTCTCCTTAAGTTTCAAAAGGGGGATGTGAGTGGCATCTAAATAGACGCGATCGGTTTTGCAATCGTGCATCACCTTGACCATCTCCCGAACGACGACATTCCGCGGAGCGAGCTCGGCTTCGGGATGGACTTGTGCCATGAATCGATTCCCCTTGCAATCCCTGAGGTAAGCTCCCTCTCCCCTCAGAGCCTCCGTGATTAAAAAGCGAGGATTTTGTGCCTCATCCAAGGCGGTGGGATGGAATTGGACGAACTCCATGTCCATCATCTCCGCGCCCGCCCGATAGGCCATGGCCACGCCATCACCGGTCGAGATCGGCGGATTTGTGGTGACGCTATAAATCTGCCCGGCTCCACCCGTAGCCAGGATAACCGCCTTGGCAAGGCAGATTGAAAATCTTCCAAGGGAGGGTTCAAAAATGATGGCACCAATGCATCTTCCATCAAAGTCCAAAAGATCAACGACGAAAACATGCTCCTTAATTTGCAAACCCGAACATAGCTTCGCCACCCTCACCAAAGTGCTTTCAATGGCACTTCCCGTGGCATCTCCGGCATGCAAAATTCGGGGCAGCGAATGCCCCCCTTCCCTCGTGAGCCTCATCTCCTCCCCAAGGCGGTCGAATTCGGCTCCCAAATGAATGAGATCGGTTATTCGCCCGGGTCCTTCAGTTACCAGAATCTTCACCGCTTGAGGATCGCAGAGACCATCTCCAGCCAAGATGGTGTCCTCGAAGTGGAGTTGAGGCGAATCGTGCTCACCCACAGCTGTTGCCACTCCGCCCTGCGCGTACCAGGTGGTTGACTCCTTGACCTCGCTCTTGGTTAAGAGAAGCGTCCTGTATTTCCCACAAGCTTGAAGAGCGGCGGTGAGCCCAGCGATTCCACTGCCAATAACCAGAAGATCACAAATGGATTTCTCCAATTTGTCGGAATCAAAATTTACAAGATATCTCGGTGTCATCTTAACCCCATCGACTGCTCTTTTAGCCTATTTCAATCATCCTATTCACTGCTCTTTCGGCTCGAACCCGAATCTCTTCGGGCACGGTGATCCTAGTTTCGAGCGATTCCAAGCCATGTAAAACCTTTTCTAAAGTTGTGAGTTTCATATCGGGACAGATGGCTTCCTGGGGAACATAGAATTTTTTCTCCGGATTCTCCTTGGATAACCGATAAACCATGCCCGCTTCGGTGCCAACGATTATCTCTTTTGCCTCGACATTTCTCGCGTATCTGATCATTCCCGATGTGCCGTAAATGCCGTCCGCGAAGGCTAAAACTTCGGGGCGACACTCCGGATGAGCCATGAATTTCGCCCCCAGATGTCCTCCCTTTAGCTCAAGTATCTGCTCCGCAGTGATATTATCGTGGATGGGACAACAGCCATCCCAGAGAATGATCTCCTTCCCACTTTTCGAAGCCACATATTTTCCAAGGTTCTTATCGGGAACGAAGATTATTTGCGAATCTCCAAGGGATTCGACAACCTGCACAGCATTGGCAGACGTGCAACAAACATCACTCTCCGCTTTAACCGCCGCTGAGGAATTAACGTAACAAACCACTGCGGCTTTAGGATACTCCCTTCTCTTGCTCCTCAATGCCTCTGGAGTTATAGCATCGGCGAGAGGACAGCCCGCATTTGCATCTGGAAGCAGCACCGTCTTGTCTGGACTGAGGATATAAGCGGTCTCAGCCATGAAGTGAACACCACAAAAGACAATCACATCGGCATCAGTCTGTGCAGCTTGGCGGGAAAGACCGAGGGAATCGCCGACAAAATCGGCGATATCTTGAATCTCCCCCACCTGGTAATTGTGGGCGAGAATGACCGCGTTTCTTTCCCTCTTTAATTCGAATATCCTCTCGATCAACTCTCTCATTAAATTCCTTCCTGAATATAATTCGCTGTACAAACAGGTCTTTAGACCTGTTATCCAACTAACAGACTAAAGGTCTGTTTCTACTTTTAAAGATATCTCTCGGAAATTTTGAAGATCCTTTCAAAAAGGAGAGTGGATTAGGAAAATAATATCACCAGTTATTCTAAATTTCCAATCCTTATCGCATTAAAAGGGGTGGATAAAGAATCGAGGCAACTGCTCACGGGTAGTCCCGATGGAAATTTGGCATCCGGTGCGATCTCTAAAAGGGGCATGAGCATGAATGCACGCTGACACATTAGAGGATGTGGGATAACGAGTTCTTTCCCCTTGATCTCCTGAGAGCCATAAAGGAGGATATCGATATCTATCGTCCGAGGACCCCACTTAATCTTCCGTTTCCTCTTCAGAAATTCCTCCACAAACTGGCATGCCCGTAAGAGTTCCATCGGGGAGAGGGTGGTCTCGACCTCAATGGCAATATTATAGAACTTCCGCTGAGATACATACCCCTCCGGTTCAGCTTCATAAATTCCGGAGATATTCCGAATTTCTATATCTTTGTGATTTTTGAGGATCTTAATGGCGGCTCTGAGGTACGCCCTTCGATCACCAATATTTGATCCCAAACTTAGGTACGCCTTCGGCATAAGACCACTTCACTTTTTATCATGGCATCGGTCATCCTGACCACCCTGACCATATCTTTCACATCGTGAACCCGCACGATATTTGCCCCTTGAGCAATTGCATAAGCGACTGTGGCTGCAGTGCCTTCCAACCTTTCTTCCACGGGCAAATCCAACGTAAAACCGATGAAGGATTTGCGAGAGGTACCAATTAAAATGGGATAACCAAGGCTTTTAAGCTCAGGTAATCTACGCATGATCTCCAAATTGTGCTCCCGGGTTTTTCCAAATCCTATTCCGGGATCTACAATGATATTCTCCTTTGGAATCCCGGCTTCTATGGCAATTTGTGCTCTTTCTCTCAAGAAGGAGATTATCTCACCCATCACGCACTTATACTGTGGATTTATCTGCATATCTCGCGGTGTGCCCCGCATATGCATGATCACGACGGGGGTACCTCTCTCAGCCACCAATTTGACCATAGCTTCATCGGCTCGAAGTCCACTGATGTCGTTCACAATGGAAGCCCCCGCATCTAAAGCTTCCCGAGCGACCTCGGATTTATGGGTATCTATGGATATGAGTTTATCTATTTGAGAGGCAAGCAACTCGATCACGGGGATGACCCTTTCAAGCTCTTGATCCAAACTCACCGGCTCCGCACCAGGACGGGTAGATTCCCCGCCCACATCGATGATATCCGCTCCCTCCTCGACCATTCTTAAGCCATGTTCAACCGCCTTATCCAACCGGCAAAATTTGCCTCCATCCGAAAAGGAATCCGGTGTAACGTTCAATACACCCATAATGTAGGTGCGTTGCGAAAGGTCAAGGACATATCCACCGGCTTTTAAGGTATGGTGTGACGATCGAAAATTTAGGAGGATTTCTTCGATTTCAGAAGCAATTTTTGAAAGCTCAAAGGGTTGCTCGGTGAGCTTTTTGCAGACTTCCTTAAACTGCTTCAATGTCCCCATGAGGATGATATCACTTTTCTCCGCTTTGAGATCATACACACCTCGGGAGATGGCGGCATCTCCACCTCGGGAAAGCATCTCCTGTTTGATGATGTTGGCCGCTCTTACATCTATGCCCTCGAGCTTCACCAGTTGGTGAATAGCCTTTGGGCTCATGATCTCAATGCCCTTGGGATCGACGCCAATCTTCTTGAACTCCCTTATTATGTCATTGATATTCTTAACTTCGAGTACTCTCGCATTCGTTGACATACTCTCAAACCCTTATCGATGAGCGATGTTCAACTAGCGACTAGCGGTTTTTGAAAGATATTTTCCCGCTCATCGCTGATCGCTAATCGGAGTCCATTTCACCTACTTCTCACCGCGTAGGTGATAAGTGGTAATTGTCGAGCATTTTTGATCCTCCAGACTTCTCCCTAGCTTCATTTAGCTTTTAATAAGGGATAGTGCTTCGGCGCGGGAAGCTTCATTGGTGCGGAAAGTGCCTCGCACAGCTGAAGTGACGGTCAGGGAACCGGGCTTACAAACCCCCCTCATGCTCATGCAGAGATGCTCCGCTTCTACAACTACGAGAACACCTAAAGGATTCAAGGCCGAGACCAAGGCATCGGCGATGGAAGTCGTGAGGCGCTCTTGGAGCTGGGGTCTTTTGGCTAATACCTCTACGACCCTGGCAAGCTTACTGATTCCAGTGATCCTCCTGCTCCCCCCGGGTATGTAAGCGACATGTGCTTTGCCCACGAAGGGTATGAGGTGATGTTCGCAGACTGAATAAAGGGGGATGTCCTTAACTAGGACTATTTCATCGTGATTCTCGGCAAGAGTTATTTGAATGACTCCCTTTGGATCCTGGGTCAAACCAGCGAATATCTCTTCATACATACTAGCTACTCTAGCTGGAGTATCCTTAAGCCCTGGTCTATTTAGATCCTCGCCAATTCCCTCTAAAATTAAGCGAACTCCCTGCTCAATCTTTTTTCTATCCATTTGAAACTCCTGGTATAATGATTACACAGATTTTATTACATCCTGATATTTATAGGATGTCTATTCAACGCCTTTGATTCGCTCGGTCACCCGTATGGGCGACTTTCGACATTTAGCTCTTTTTTCCTCTAAAAAATAAAAACCACCTCACCTGCTTGGAGGTGAGGTGGCGAAAAGCACCCATTAACTCTCAACGGGTCTTAGTTTACCAGGTACCTTTTTTAAGCCGGATTCCCTCCGCTCCGCCCTGACGCTTTCCGATTTCTGTTCTTCAACGGTTTGCTCCGTTTGGGGAACGGGTTCTTCAACACCCTCAAGGAGTCTAACTAGCTCCTCCTTCTCAAGAGTCTCCCTCTCTATGAGCGTGTTGGCAATTTTATCGAGCTTTTCGCGATTCTCTTGGAGTATCGTTCTAGCCTTAGTCCAAGCTTCGTCCACGATACGTTTGATTTCCTTATCAATTTCGTAGGCGACTTCCTGGCTATAATCGGGATGGGATGCGAAATCCCTACCCAAAAAGACCTGATCCTGCTTCTGACCAAGGGTTAATGGACCGAGTTTTTGACTCATACCGTACTCGCAGACCATCTGCCGAGCAATTTTGGTGGTTTTCTCCAAATCGTCTTGAGCACCCGTGGTTATATCGTGGAAGATCATCTCTTCGGCAACGCGCCCGCCCAAGAGCATTGCCAGCTCATCGGTGAGCTCCGATTTGGTAACCAAATATCTATCCTCCGTGGGCAGAGTCAGAGTATACCCCAGCGCTCTTCCACGTGGGATTATGGAGATTTTATGGACGGGGTTCGTATTCGGCAAGATGTGTGCCACCAGCGCATGTCCGGCTTCATGATAAGCTATTATCCCCTTCTCTTTATCACTAATTAGCTTCGTCCTCCGTTCAGGTCCAGCAATCACCCTGTCTATGGCCTCTTCAAGTTCCTCCATATCTATATATTTCTTGCCATGGCGTGCAGCGAGAAGTGCCGCTTCATTCACCAGGTTAGCCAGATCCGCTCCAGTAAATCCAGGGGTTCGTCTAGCTAAAACTTCGAGATCGACATCCTTCGAAAGAGGCTTATCCCTGGTATGAACATTGAGTATTCCCACTCTACCCTTGAGATCGGGGCGATCGACCACGACCTGGCGATCGAACCTACCTGGTCTTAACAGAGCCGGATCTAGAATGTCGGGACGGTTTGTTGCGGCGATGAGTATCACGTTATCTCTGATGTCAAAACCATCCATCTCCACAAGGAGCTGATTAAGGGTCTGTTCACGTTCATCATGACCTCCGCCGAGACCAGCTCCTCGATGGCGTCCCACGGCGTCTATTTCATCCAAGAAGACGATGCAGGGAGCACTGGTCTTTGCTTGACTAAAGAGATCCCGCACTCTGCTATTGTGCAGAAGCACAGGTTTTTCTCCACCAAAGAAAGCCTCATTCTCGCAACCACAGAGATCATAAACATATCCATTATATGGTTTTTCGATAATTTCTTTAATGTAAGGTTTCTTAATCTGGTTGGGGAATTCAATTTGATCCTCAAATGGATTGCTACTCTTTCCAATGATCAAATTCCAAGCCTCCGAATCTGGCAGAGGTCTATCTTTGATGAATCGACCACCTTTCTGGAAGCATTTCCTTACTCCTACCTTAATTCCATGCATAGCACAAAGCCAGGTAAGCTCGGTGATTAACTTACGACTTACTGAAGTGACGCTTACCTTCCCTTCCTTTGTGATATAGCCATCGCCTTTGGAATAACCTTCAAGATAACTCAAGAAGTATTCGGGCGGCATATCCCACATAAATTCCGGAATATGCTTATTGCGACTTCCATTGCCGCAATGCTCCGTGAAGAATCGGACGAGAAGAGTGGAAAAGTATTTTATCCTCACCGTATTGTCTTCGGTATGTTCAATTACTGAATCGAGCCCAAAAGCTTCTCGCATCAATCTCATGCAATCTTTCTGCAATTCTTTCTCTCGGGCGCCAAATACAAATTCTAAACAATGGAAAGTACCTCTACCTTCAGCGGTATAATAGCCCAAAAGCTTCATTAATTCTGGTGTCACTTTCACCTCAAAGGGTATCCTTTTGAAGGTTTTCTGGGAAATTAAACGCGGCTGGCTTTCTCCCCGCTGCCAGTCCCCCACCGTGGCTTGGGATACTCCAATGGTATTCGCAATTGCACATTGGCTTAAAAGTCCCTGATTCTCCAAGGCAAACTCATATTTCCTTTCCATCTCTTGGTAGCGATCGCCCCAAATATCTAACTTTAAAGAAACCTCCGTGGGAAAACTATGAGCCCTCATGAAATGGAGAGTTCCATATTCAGGAGAGTATTCGCCCCGAACTTTCAAGGGCAGATTCACCAATATATCGCCGGGTTTCAACTCCGTGACTTTTTTGGGTATAATCCTGTTTTTATCGCGCACAAAAATACTGTGATCACCAGTGGCTTTAATTGCACCTCCTAAATAATGGATTTCATAAATTTTGTCCACTTTATGCCTAAAGACTCCTTTAACCTCTTTCCAATCACTTCTCCCAAAGAATTTCTTTTCAGACTTGCTAGATATACAATTTTTTGCTTCATATCCTAGGGTTTTAACATCCTTTACTGAGACTATAAATCCCTCTTGCCCTTCTTCATAGTATTGATCCACAAACTCAGAGATGGGCATGAGTTTAGTGTAATTATCGGTTTTAATTAATACTAGAGTGTCGCCAGAAACCGAGGCTCCAACTCCGACAAACATCTCAACGAAATCGGAGCCGCTGATGCTGAAGAAGGGAACGCCAGCTTCACCGGCAACCGCGCGAGCCAGGAGCGTCTTGCCCGCACCGGGCGGTCCATATAGGAGCAATCCCTTGGGGATTTTAGCTCCAAGTGCTCGGAACTTTCCGGGATTGGCCAAGAATTCCTTTATCTCCTGAAGTTCCTCCACGGCTTCATCGAGCCCGGCGACATCCTTGAAGGTTACCTTGGGCGTATCCTTGGTCATCTTCCTAGCCCGAGCCTTGCCAAAGGACATAACCTTGCTTCCCCCACCCTGCATCTGCTGGAGCATGAATACCCAGATGGCGAGGATTAAGATGAAGGGAAGAAGATTGGAAAGAATCAGCCACCATACAGCCTCTTTTTGGGGATCAACCTGAGTTGAAACTTTGTGCTTGAGCAATACCTCTGAGATGTTGTAGCTTTCAGGGTAGGAGACCTCAAATTGAGTGCCGTTCTGTAACTTTCCTTTTATTATATGATCCTTGTCTAAGATCTTTACTTCCTTTACCTTACCCGCTTCAACCTGAGCGATGAATTTATTCAAGGTTAGTTTCTGAGTAGGCTTCTGATTGAGGAGATAATTTTGGGCCAGGAACAAAATGAGAATTACGATCAGAAAGTAAAAACCCGCACTCTTGAAAAACCTCTTCAAAATGAAACCTCCTTAATAATTTCGTGTATTAATCGTAACATAATTTAAATTCATTAGCAATTTACCAGGGAATAAGAAGACGGTAGCGTCGGGGTTTATCCCCACCCACGTTATACCTAAATGTAGGGGCGGGACTCTGTGCCCGCCCAAAGGAAGCGGGACAAGCCCCCGCTACGGATTTTTGAAAATCTGTCAAACTACTAACAGACCTAAAGGTCTGTTTCTACTTCTAGTTTTAAGATCGTCTTAGTACCCCGGTCGACTTTAGCCCTATCATCAATTCTATATCCGATTACCCAAAGAATGTGATCCTTTCCTTGAAGGATGGGAATCCTATCCCTGAGTCTACGTGGAACCTTCTCGTCCACGAAGAAATCTTGCAATTTCTTTTCACCCTCCATACCCAAGGGTCTAAAGCTGTCGCCGGGTACTCGGGTGCGCAGAATCAGAGGAAGTTTAAGTTTGTCGGCGTCGAGATAAGCCTTTTTGTCCTCCTTCAGAATCCTCTCACTCTTTGCATCCTTAAACTCAGCCCTTATTCGGATTCCCAGGCTGGGGATATCGGTTATGCCCGGAATGTTCAGCAAAATTCTTGGGACCTTAGGAGTTTCCAACCTCTCCTTGAAGGTTATGATAAGTGTATCGTATTCGCTTAAAGTCACGAACCCCCCTGGGAGATCCATTTGCAGATGGGGCAACTTTCCGGACACGTACCCCAATATCTCCTCCAAATGTTTGAACTCTATACCCCGCAAATTTCCCTTCACCAGTTGTATTCCTCTTCGAAGCACTCTTCGCTGAATAGCCAAAGGCAGCTTCTGAATCGCCTTGCAGGACAATTTCACTCCGGAGACCCGTCTGGGGAAATCCTCCTCAATCACCGCGACCTCATTGAACTTTTCTTCGGCTAACTCATCGAGGAGGTCTTGCTCCTCGCTTAAAATCTCCATGGTTTTAAGGATAACCCCTTTAAAATTTGGATTATATCGCTCCAGAGCCGGAATGAGCTGATGGCGAACCTTATTCCGCAAATAAGAGATACCCAGATTCGATATGTCCAGCCGAAATTCTATCCCCTTTTCTCCGCAATATTCCCGAATTTGACCCCGGGTTGATTCAATCAAGAGACGGATGTATTTACCCCTCACCGGAGGCATCCCCCTTAAGCCCTCGGGTCCCGATCCCCGTAGGAGCCTCATGAGAAAGGTCTCAACCTGATCGTCGGCATGGTGTCCAAGGGCAATCCTGTTAGCTTTTATCTCTTGACCGACCTTTTCCAACAATCCATATCTGACCTCACGAGCTGCCTCTTCAGGGGAAAGATGCTCTTCTCTCATATATGCTGGTACATCGAAAGAGAGTATCGTGGAGGGAAAATCAAACCTTTCGGCCAATTCTCGGACGAAAAGGGCATCCTCTTCTGATTCTTTGCGCATCATGTGGTTTAGATGGAATACATGAAGCTTCAATCCCAGTTCATCACGCAGAGCAGCTAGGATGTGGAGTAAGGCAACGGAGTCCGGTCCACCGGAGACGGACACCAGAACCTTATCACCTTTCTTGAGCATATTGTATTTTTCGATGGTCGCTAGCACCTTTCGTTCCAAAGGATGCCTTGCCTTCAAGAAAAACACCCCATTATATGCGTCCGGAGCACTTCACCCCGACCATAGTGTTAACCCATCTTGTTAATAATACATAAAAGCACCTCATCATGATAAAAAAGACCCTGAAAGGGTCATGCCTTGCAAATCCAGTATATTGAGTATTTCCAATCGTTGTCAAATTACTGTCAAATACCACTCTGCAGTCACATCGGTGTCAATGTTCTCCTGTAAAATACCGCATGACGCCATTGCGAATCCCCTGTGCCACCTTCCACTGGTATTCTTCGCTATTGAGCAACCTATCCTCTTCGGGATTGGTTAAGAAACCCACCTCGGTGAGAATGACCGGGACATTTGACCAATTGAAACCGGTGAAATCGCTGCGTGGCACGATCCCGTCATTCCTGCAATTACAGGATTTGACGAGCTCTCGTTGCACCAACCTTGCAGCCCGAAGGCTTTCAAGGTAAATGGATTCCGTCCATTGGTTCTTTGCCGGATAGAAGGTGGTGATACCGCTAACTGATGGATCACTACCACCATCACAATGTATGCGAATGAAAAGGTCAGCACCAATGCTATTTGCAATGGTTGCCCGTTCGATGTTGCTTATATTGACATCATCGGTTTCCCTGGTCATGACCACGGCAATACCCGATCTTTCCAATAGATTCTTTAATTTGAATGCTATCTGCAAAGTTATTTTGTATTCAAAAACGCCGGATGATACCCCACTGGCACCTCCCTTACATTTTTCCTTCATCCGCGAGGAGCCTGGAGCGATGGGCTCAAGATTCAAATTCGCACGAGCTTGATGTCCTGGGTCGATGCAGACACACTTCCCCGCCACCTCACCGGGAAGGGTTTTCGAACCACTACCCTCGGTATCCAATTTATTTCTCACAATGGATTCAATGGTCTGGGAAACCTGAGAAAATTTTCCCTCAAAAAATTCCGTAATTGCCGAGACTAAATTATTTGCCTCTTCGATACTCCCTCGCTTACTTGCATTGGCGGCAAAAGCAGAGAAGATGCTGAAGAGGAATAGAGAAATAATGATAGCGCTAAGAACCACTCTGAAACGCTTATTAACAAAATTCACTCGAACTCTTTTCATAACTTTAGCTGGACTATTAACGAGTTAAGTTTACATTTATACATTCAAGGGAGCACTTCACCCCGACCATAGTGTTTAACCCATCTTGTTAATAATACACTTTTCACCTCAGATGACCACAAGGTCGTCAAAGATATTTTTCAGGGTCAAGGCCATTGTAAGTGAACCCTCCACGGTTATTCTCCTCCGGAAGAAAGCAGCGTCAGGATCGATTCGGCCCAAAAAGAGCCCCATAAAAACCCCGAACGATCCTCCAAAGATTACATCTGGCTGGTAATTGCGAGTTAAATCTCGTGGAAGTGGTCCTCTAATTAAGCCCTCTTCAATGGTAAAGATGTAAGGTCTTTGGAATCCCGTTAATTTAAGGGCAAAGACCCTTCCACTCAAAGGGGTCAATCTCTCCTTCAGATGGATATTTTTGTGAGTCAAGACCATGATCGCCTTCAAAAATAACTCCCCTAACTTGTAGAGCATGTTAAGCGCTTTTCCCTCCCCGTAAAATAACGAGTATCCAATCCATATTCTGAGAGCGAAGCCAATTTCTTCTCGGCTTGAGCCGGCGATATCTCTCTTTCAATTAACGCCTTGAAGATATCAGCAACCTCTACGACATTCTCCGGGATAGTCTCGATTCTTATACTTGCAACCCCCATTTCCTGAAATCCCTTAAGATAAGAGACGAGACAATAGGTCTTGGCATTGTAAACTGCCGGTCCATTTATCATGAACAATGGTTCACCTTCCAAAGTGGCATGGGGAAGATTTTTCACCTCGTAGCATTTGAACCCACAGTCCCTCCTTAGCTTTCCAAATGCCCTTGCCGTATAGCATCGCCAAGAGAAGGCTATGGGAAAGTTACCATAAGTGACCACTTCGAAAGGGACATCGACCTCCTCACACATTTTCTCCATGGTATTCACGGATATATCCACGGGGAAAACTATTCGACGAATTTTGTACTTCAAAAGAAACTTTGCCGACTGAGGATTATAAACATTGAAGTATGGACCCAGCGTTAAAGGTTTTTCTCTAAATTCCTTTAGCCAGACATTAAAGATACCCACGTTGTTGACCTCTATCTGGTGAGCTTCTTCCATCAATGCACGGCTTTTATTTACATCCCCTTCATTTGTGGGCAAGACATGAGTGGATAGTATGACCTCTTTACCAGCTCCCTTCAATAAATCTTGAATCTCAGTGAAAAGCCTCGGATCAAGTATGTCCCTTTTTGTGCAAGCGATTTCCCCAACATATGCCCTGTTTATACCGGGATGAGCAGCGACTTTTCGATAGTAATCCAAAATTTTCTCTTTGCCCCAATTGGTGGGAAGCGGACCTATGGCTATTTCCATCGCATTTGCTCCCTCACTTTGCATCCACGACTTCACCCTTGAACCCTCAACGATTTTTACTTCTCCACATAACAACCGATTACTATCTCCTCGCTTCCAAAAAGAGAAGAGAGCCGCTTCAACCATGCTTCACGAAGGGTAAAAGAATCAGGATGGGCATAGTAAGCGTCGATTGCTCGTCTAAAAATTCGACCCGTTGTTCTCACATAGGCTCGGGATCTTTGCCTTCCCTCAATCTTTAAGGCATCGACTCCACTCCTTATGACATCGGGGAGAATGGGCAGAATATTGAGAGGCATGGGGAATTGCATCGGATACCCCACACCCTGCCTGTCGGCAGACACGGGATTCAAGAGAAGATTATAATATCTACTCTTACACGGCGTTGGATAAGAAAAAACCTCCTCCGGTTCGAGCACGTTCAACAGATGACCGTTCAATCTTACCTCCAGTCTACTATCCTTCCAATTGAATACGACAAAATCTGAGGAGGAACACATCCCATAGGTATTATTGGAGACACCAGTGAGATATGGAGAAAGGTAGCATCTGCCTTCACAATTTATGCACAATACACCATAGGCAAATATCTCCAATTCGACGGATGTCAATGCCCTGAGTTCCCTGATCTCATCGAGATGCATAACCCTGGGAAGGGTGACGCTCTTTATGCCGAATTCCCTCTTGTAAAATTCGATGGCTTGAGCATTGCAAGCTGAGGCGAGGACGCTCAAATGAATGGGAAAATCGGGGAAGTTGTTCCTCACAAACTCCAATACGCTGAGGTCGCTGACGATTATGGCATCGGCTCCAATGGAGTAGGCATCCTGGACAGACTTATAACAACCATCGAGTTCACCCATTTGAGGATAGGTATTTACCGTAACATAAATCTTCTTTCCCCTTCGATGAGCAAATTCAACACCCTTCTTTAGCTCTTCTCGAGAGAAATTTAAACCCGGAAAATTTCGGGCATTTGTGGGAGTTCTGAAGCCGACATAAACCGCATCGGCACCATTTTCCACCGCTTCTTTGAGACCGGCGAGAGTTCCTGCGGGCATCCTGAGCTCAACTTTTTTCGATATTTCCATGGACGATCTTCCAACCCCTTATAAATATTATAGTCTAGACATAATTCACGCTTAATAATTCGATAAGAGTTATCCTGGAAGGCGCATCTGCGAGAACCGTTAAGCCCGTACGGGAACAGCGGCGGCACCCGTACGGGTCGCCCTGAGAGAGCCGCAGCCCCGACAAGTCGGGGCAGCAGCTAGCGCCTGCAAGGATGGCTCTTAGACCCTATTTATGTCTAGGGTACAAATATTATAGTTGGGTCATAAAGCTATAAACTTGCTGCCAAGGACCTACAAATATTTTAATCCAAAAACGTAATAAAAGGGAATTTGAGAAAATGCAGGTTTTAAAATCTTTGATTGAATGCACATTTGGGTTAATTTCCGTAAAAAGAAGGAGATACTAACAAATAAATCGAATATAGGAAGATGAAAAAGAAATATTTTCGATTAAGCAGAATACTTGCTCAATCGAAGCACTCAATTTCCCCACAATTTTTCCAGCATTCTCGCACCACACAACATTTTCACACCATTGAAAGGGGGTGAGTTTTTCCTTTGGAAAGGACAACCTCCGTGGTGCATAAAAAAATCAATGAAGATATTTCACAGCTGCAAAATTTGATCGAGAATGAAAAAGCGCAAATCGCCGAAAATCTCCAAGAGAAAATCGACCAAGTATTACACGATATTTGTATTGACCTGGAAACTTGCAAAAGAAAAATAGCCGGAAATGAGCTTCGGGAAGTAAAAGATGCGCTTTGCCACGTAAAGAAACTCATATCTACATGCATTTTGGAAGTTCGAAAAATCATATATCAGCTGAGATTAACTAACGGATGCTCTGGTTCGTCAGGAGGTACAAATAGAAAATTATCGATTGTCGAAAGATTGATGGGCAATGAGAGTCTCAAAATCGCTGAGGCATTACACGATACCATCCTACAAAAGCTTGCCACCCTCCTGGTTGGGGTACAACTTTGTGAAAGACTTTTGTCCATGGATACCTCCAGGGTGAGAATGCAAATCGCCAATCTAAGAAATTTAGCTTCGGATACCTACCAAGAAGTAGCAAAATTTCCCCTCGAACGGGACATCACAGAAGAAAATTTTCTCCTCATATCCGCATTGAAGGAACATCTGATGATCTTTCAAAGCATTTCAAACATAGCTGTTGAACTACGCATCAAAGGGGAAGAGGATGGAATCTCCCCAAAAATCAAAATCAATTTGTTTAAAATAATCAAAGAAGCTTTGACCAATGTCCAAAAGCACGCCAATGCGAGCAAGGTGGGAATAGACTTAAATATGGCTGGTGATCGCATATTAGCCGCCGTTGCCGATAACGGCAGGGGATTCGATTTAACTGCGAGTATCGCCAAATCAAAAATGTCTGGACATTTGGGTCTGGTGTGGATGAATGAGCAGATTAGAGCTTTGGGTGGCACTCTCACCATCGATACCAATCCAGGGAAGGGTACAAAGATAATTGTGGACATCCCAAATTCGCGGGTATCTTAATTGTCAGTTCGGTAGATTTGAGGGGAAAATGAGGGGATTAAAGGTTTTAATAGTGGACGACCACAACATCTTTCGCAAGGGATTGCGGAAGATACTTGAATTGGAGAAGGACGTCGAAATCATTGAGGAAGCAGCAAATGCTTCTGAAGCCGTTCAAAAGTCCAAGGAAATATGTCCCGATGTAGTATTGATGGATATAACCATGCCTGGGTTGGATGGAATAGAAGCAACGAAACTCATGAAAGCAGTTTCCCCCACAAGCGATATAATCATCCTTTCCATGCACAATGAGGATCAATATCTCTTTCAAGCCATAAAAGCTGGGGCAAGAGGTTATGTGCTTAAAGAAGCCTCGGTGGAAGAATTAGTGGAAAGCATCAAGGCAACAGTCAAAGGGGAAAGTTTGCTAAATCCCGTATTAGTCCGTCGGATACTCGATGAATTTGCCAAGTCCGTCGAAGACAAGGCGTCGCCAGATAGCCCTGAAATACTCACCTCGAGGGAAAAGGAGATTCTAAATCTCCTCGCCCAAGGCAAAAAGAATAAAGAGATAGCGAGAAAGCTATTCATAAGCGAAAAGACGGTCAAGAATCACCTTTCAAACATCTTCCACAAGCTACATTGCAGTGATCGAACTCGAGCCGTATTGGAGGGCGTTAGACTGAGAATAATCGAAATCGATCAATGATTTGACTACTGTGTATTCTTTTCTTCATATTGCACATGAATCCGAGTTTTCCCATTTCTTTTCTCTTTGCTTCCTGAGTTTCCACTTCTACGCTGGTTTCTTTTTTGACTTCTTTCCTAGCTTCTTTCTTGGTATCTTCCCTGGTTTTTCTCTCAATAGATCTCTTCGGCGCTGGGAAACATCCCGAAAAAAGAATGAATGCAATTAAAAAGAAACAAAGTGAAACAAAGATAAATCTTTTTTTCTTCATATATATGCACATCCTGGAAAGATTTAGCGACTTAACTGTAAAGGATTTGTAGCAGCAGGTCAAGCTCGCGAATTCGAGGTCCCCGATTGGAAATAATTGAAATTGAACATCGACTTGAGACCAAAGACCCAACAAAAACAGACCAAAGACCCATTTAAAATGGGTCTTTCTTTTTTGTTTGATTATCTTATAGGTAAATGTAGGGGCGGGACTTCGTGCCCGCTGGGAAATGTAGGGGCGGGACTTCGTGCCCGCCCAAGCTTAAAGAGGCGAAAACTTTGAATCAAATAAAAGTTCTCGTAGTTGATGATGATGAGCTATTTCGGCGAGTGCTTTGCGAATCGCTTGAGCTTGAAAAGGACATTCAAGTGGTTGGAGAAGCCGCCGACGGTGAGGAAGCTATATCCAAAGCGCAAGAACTTATCCCCGATGTAATCCTCATGGACGTTAAAATGCCAAAGATGAATGGTGCAGCGGCCACTCGCCACATAAAGTCGAAAGAACCGAAAATAAAGGTGATCATGCTCTCCGCATATGTGGATAAACAATTGATTGCAGAATCTTTGCAAGCCGGAGCGCATGCTTATCTACTCAAAGACCAACCCCTTCAAAATATCATCCGAACGATAAGGATCGTCTGTCGGGCACCAGAGTGGTATTGAAAGTATTTAGCAAAAAATCGTTGTAATTTAAATAAAAATGTGATAATGAAAAAGATGCGAAGATTGGCTGGAGGTGAAATTGATGCAGCGGCAAAATATAACCCTCTCCTTGCCCAGAGAGCTTATTAAGAGGGCGAAAATAGCAGCCATAAGAAGGGATACCTCTTTAAGTAATCTTATGCGTCAGGCATTGGAAGCGGTTGTGGAAAAAGAGGAAAGTTATGAGTCTGCAATGAAAAGGCATCTGCAAATTTTAGAAGAGGGGTTGGACCTCAAACTTAAAGGGCAAATTTCTTGGACCAGAGAGGAATTACATGAGCGCTAAAACTTTTCTCGATACCAATATTGTAGTATATGCTCATGATCGGAGTTCGGGTAAAAAACATAAAATTGCCAAGGAAATTGTTAAGAAGTTATGGCAAAAACGTATGGGTGTCCTCAGCACTCAGGTGTTGCAGGAATTTTTTTATATTATTACCATGAAAATTGAAGATCCTCTAGAGCTTTCCAAGGCAAAGGTAGCAATCGAAAAACTTCTTCAATGGCAAGTTGTGGTGAATGATGGACAGCATATTCTGCAAGCTATCGAAATCCATAACAAATACAGGTACTCATTTTGGGATTCTCTAATCATTCAAGCAGCCATTTCTGGGCATGCGGAAATATTACTAACTGAAGACCTTCAAAGTGGTCAAGTTATAGATTCTGTTAAGATTATTAATCCATTCGAGTAAAGTTTTTAAAAACAGTGCGATGCCCTTCTTGCGTTCTTGCAAACGACCAGAAGACATCAAAAACTAAGCAAATTTATCAAATGTCAAAGACCAACCCCTTCAAAATATCATCCGAACCATAAGGATCGTCTGTGGCGCACAGGAATGGTATTGAAAAGTATTTAGCCACCCACAAGTGCTTCAGAATACTCATATACCGGAATGGTCCGAGATGGTTTTTTACGGCTTGAAATGATCTCCTCAATTCGTTCAGCCGTATCCGGCTCATATAATGTATCTCCGCACTTGTCACAGACTAAAGCCGGAACATGGTCAATTACTACGAGCTCACCGCGATAGTACTGCGTATGAGGAACCAATCTTTTTCGATATTTGCCATCACAAAGTTGGCATTTCATGTTTTTATTCTCCTTTCCAATGGGGTTATCCATTTTGGTGGTTTTGGCTCGTACACTGTAATTATTGTAACTGGTTCTTTAGTAGTACAAACAGCATGGAGCGGTCTACCTCTCTTGGTAGTTCCACATATCAGGCAACAAGGTCCTCGTCGGTGCTTGGGATAACTCTCTATAATCTGGCCCGATAAAATAACCTCTCTTATATCCTCCCAACCAAAATATTCGGAAATAAATTCTTGGTCAACTCAGTCAACTCAGGGTCAGACCTCCTCACCCAATTTTACCTCGTGCTTTAAAACATTATTTCAAAATCGCTGCAAATTATCAATGTAAGGGTGGGGTTTATCCCCGCCCAAAAAGATTTAGCGGGGGACAAGCCCCCGCGCTACTCATACTCGTACAAACAGGTCTTTAGACCTGTTACTAACAGACCTAAAGGTCTGTTTCTATGGGATTTTGAGACAAAATGTAGGGGCGGGACTCTGTGCCCGCCCAAAATGCAAGCCCAAAGCTTAAACAGGAGCCGACTTGAGGCAGATAAAGGTTCATCTTTCCCAAATATAGAACATAGGTTTGCAGGACCATTGGCTTAGAAAAAAATGAAACTTAAGACCCATTCAAATTGGGTCTTTCTTTTTGTTTGAATTTAGACAGGATGTGGTGTGACTTACCGGCTAACCATCCTGGTTAAGGAGAAAAACCCAAAGCGGGGAAGAGCCGGTTAGCAGCCACACCAAATCAGATAG